>JAGUZU010000042.1 GCA_020060625.1 Anaerolineales bacterium
CTTTTTCTTTTATTGTTCGATCATTCCCAGCAGGATTTCAACCGCCTTATCGAGCTGCGGATCCCGGTCTGCCTGGCGGTCTTCGAGGGTTCTGTCCACTTCATAATCGGGGGTCAACCCAACACCGTGGATGGTCTTTTCGTTGGGAGTCAGCCATTTGGCGATTGTGACGCGAACGGCTCCGTTCTCATTTGAAAGCGGAATCCACTGTTGGACCGAGCCTTTTCCATAGGAAACCGTGCCGACGAGTTTGGCGCGACCGGCATCCTGCAAAGCGCCCGCCACGATCTCCGAAGCGGAGGCGGAACCTTCGTTGATCAGCACGAGCATGGGAATATTCTCATCCGTGGCAAGCCCGCCGGGAATGATTTCATAGGTGTTACGCCTGCCGTCGCCGTATTGTTCGTAAAGCGCCACGCCATCCCCAAGGAATTGCGAGGTCACCTCCACGGCTGTCTGTAAATAGCCTCCGCCGTTGTTGCGCAGGTCGAGGATGATGCCCTTCGGGTTCTGCGCCATCAACTCCCGCAGGGCGGCTTGCAGTTCTGGCATTGTTTTCGAGCCAAACGTGGTGACTTGCACATAGGCGATGCCGCCCTCCAGCATTTCTCCAGTGGCGGAAGCGGTGGTAATCTTTGCCCGCACAATGTCGAATTCGAGCAGGTCTTTTTCGCCTTCGCGGAATACGGTCAGATGAACGGTTGTTCCGGCAGGACCGATGACCCTTAAACGGGCGAGTTCCGCATCGATGCCGGTCATGTCATCGCCGTCAATCGCGACGACCTGATCACCGGGCAGCAACCCTGCGCGCTCCGCCGGGGAGCCGGGCATGGGACTGGTAATGGTAAGGTATTCGGTTGTCGTATCCACATACGCGCCGATGCCTTCGTATTCGCCCTCGAGGCTGGCATTGGCGTGTTCATAATCTTCGGGACTCATGTAGGAGGAATGCTCGTCGCCGAGCGCCCCCATCATGCCGCGGATTGCGCCGCGCATGAGCGCCACGTCGTCCACAGGCTGGTCTACATAATTTTCGTGGACAAGCGTCCACGCCTCCCAGAACGGCGAGAAGAGGCTGCTCAATTCTTCAGGCGTTGCCGCCTGCTGTTCGGGGGAAACCGTCGCAGGCACGATTAAGTCGGTCTGTTCGATGCCGGGAAATCCCGCAAACGGAAGAAGGTGCCCGGTTACAAACCCTCCGGCGAACGAGCCGAGCGCCAGGGTAATGACCGCAAGGACTATGAAAACAGCCTTTAAAGTTTTATTCAAAATAGCCTCCAAATTTGGCTTACAAGCAAAAAAGATACCATCCGGGGATTAAAGATTTCTGAATTCTCCGTACGAGTTGCGTAAGAGACGCGCCATCATTCAGAATCAAGCGGCGGATCTTTCCTGCCTTCGTCCAACTGCTGGACGGTGCGGCGCAGTTCGTCCAACTCGTTTTCTTTTTTCCTGCGCCCCGCCTGGATGGATTTGAACATCGTTTCCATCCCGCCCCTGCCGCCGGAACGGAACGCGCCGCGCACCATCGCATACATGACGAGGTTCGCGCCGACGACCAGAACAACGAAAACCAGGATGCCGAGCCAAATTCTATTTTCGTCCATTCGTTATTGCCTTTCCAAAATCCCCTTCAACTCCGCCCAATCGGTCAAGTGCGCGTCGGCGTCGCCGTTCGAGAACGATCCATTGTAGAGGATGCTGAACAAACCCGCCTCGCGCGCGGCGCGGGTGGTGCGGCGGATGTCGTCTATCATCACGCATTTCGAGGGGTCGTCTTCATTGGCAACCCGCAATGCGTATTCGAAAGCCTCGGGCATGGGCTTGCAATACGGCGCGACGGCGTTCACGTCCACAATGTTGTCGAAGAGGTCGCCGAGCTCGAGCGCGGTCAAAACGCGTCGGGCGTGGTTAATGTCCGCGTTGGTAAAGATCAGGTTGCGGGTCGGGAGCGAAGCGATGATCGAGCGTAGAGTCGGATTCGGAATCAGATACTCTTTCAGCGGCAGGTCATGCACATAGGCAAGGAAATCATCCACATCAATATCATGGTTTGCCTGCAAGCCGCGCAGGGTCGTTCCGTATTGCAGGAAATATTTTTCACGGATGCGGGGGATTTGATCCTCCGAAAAGCCCATGCGCTCGCGCATGTAAATGTTCATGCGTTCTTTGATGACGCTCCACAAACCCGCGCTGGACGGATAGAGCGTATCGTCGAGGTCGAAGAAGATGGTGGTAAATCTCATGCGGCGATTATATAATACCCAGCCCGCAAATCGCAGTGTAATTTGCGGGCGCGATGGGTATAATCGTGCCATGCCCATTCGATTGCTTTCATCTGAAGTGTCTTCGCAAATCGCCGCCGGTGAGGTGGTGGAACGACCCGCGTCCGTCGTCAAAGAGTTGACTGAAAATTCTTTGGACGCGGGCGCGAAAAATATTTCGATCTCGATTGAGGATGCAGGGCGGACTCTCATTGAAGTGGCGGATGACGGGCATGGCATCCCTTCTGGCGAATTGGAGTTAGCCGCCTCGCGTCACGCGACCTCGAAACTGATTCTGTCCAATGACCTTTTCCACATCCAGACTTTGGGCTTCCGAGGCGAAGCGCTGGCTTCCATCGGCTCCGTTTCGCAAATGACGATCACCTCGCGCGTGGAATCCGCCAAAGAAGGCGCGCGCCTGAAAGTGAATGGCGGCATTTTGGGCAAAGTTGAAAAGGTCGGCGCGCCGGTTGGGACGGTGGTGCGTGTGGAAAATCTCTTTTACAACGTGCCCGCGCGTTTGAAATTCCTGAAAACGGATGTGACCGAACGTCGTGCAATAGATTCACTTGTCACGCGCTATGCGCTGGCATACCCGAATGTGCGCTTCAAAGTGACGGACGGCAAACAAGTCACCTTGCAAACGGCTGGCGATGGCGACCGCCGCGCGATTCTGGCGTCACTCTACGGGGTGGATGTTGCCAAGCAAATGCTGGAAGTGATGGCAAGTGAAGAGGGACTCACATTGACCGGCTTCATCAGTCCGGTTTCGCTCACCCGCTCGAATAGAAAAGAAATTACCTTCTTTATCAATGGACGCTGGGTGCAGGAGATTTCGCTCAACTCGGCGCTGTTGCAGGCGTACCACACGCTTTTGATGGTGGGGCGTTATCCGCTTACGGCATTGTTCCTGGAAATGGCGCCCGAAGATGTGGATGTGAACGTCCACCCGACGAAGGCGGAAGTGCGGTTTAGAAGTCAGGACAAGATATTTAGTTTCGTTCAACGCTCGGTGAGAAAAGCCTTGCTGGCATACACGCCTGTGCCGGCTGTTTCGCCGCAGTTGTGGGGAGGGCGTTCGCGGGATGAAGAACTTCCCGGCAGGCGGGCGGGGATCGATTGGAGTATTGCGCATGATGAAGAGTTGAAAGTGGAAAGTGGCGAGGCGGAAGGCAGCGAGGCGTCAATCTCCAATATCCAATCTCCAAGTCCCGATTCCCAATCTACTTTCTCCACAGGCGTTCCGCTTCTGCGTCTCATCGGGCAGATCGGCTCGACGTATCTTGTGGCGGAAGGTCCGGATGGGTTGTATCTCATCGACCAACACGCGGCGCATGAGCGGGTATTGTTCGAAAAATTGATGGCACAGCATGAGAACAAGAGCATTCCGTCACAGTCTCTGCTTGCGCCGGAGATCGTGACGTTGCCGCCGCAGTCAGCGAAAGTTTTGGCGGAGCATCTGCCGTTTCTGAATCGCTTCGGCTTTGAGGTGGAGGAGTTTGGGACGAACACATTCCAAGTGCGCGCGATGCCGATGCTGTTCTCGGGCGGCGACCCGGCTTCGGCGTTGAAGGCGTTGGTGGAGGATTTTGAAGAGGACGAGAGTCCGCTTCAGGCGGAGGTGGAGGCGCGGCTTGCGGCGAGAGTCTGCAAGCGGCTGGCGGTCAAAGCCGGGCAGGCGCTCACATCCGAAGAGCAGAGGAGTCTGCTGAACGATCTGGAGGCGTGCCATTCGCCGCGCACATGTCCGCACGGACGCCCGACGATGATCCATTTATCGGTGGATGCGCTGGAGCGTCAATTCGGAAGACGCGGGGCAAGGTAGCAAGGTTTCGGTTTTGTAAGGATATGCTGCTAAAATTGTAAGGCGGGTAACAAAACAAAAACGGATACGCTAAAATCTGGTCATGAAAAAACTGGTGGAAATCCTTTCGACATACGATCTGGAAAAAATATTCGGGCATCTTCACGCCGGGATCGTTTTGCTGGAAAAGGACGGGACTCTGGTTTCGTGGAATCCCGCCTTCGAGGCGCGCGTGAAAATGGCGGCGTCCACCCGCCGGCTGGATGAGTTGTTCCCGTCAAAAGACCGGGAAGGCATACGCGAAAAACTATCCAACAGAATGCAGGAAAATTGGATTGGGGAGTTTCAAATTGACGACACTGACATCTCCGTAGTATGCGAGTTCCTGCTCTTTCCGCTGCCGGATGAGCGACTGGTTTTCATCGCCGAGCGGATCGAATCGGAATCCACGTTGAAGGAAGTCGTCGAAAAACTGATGCGGCAGGTGAAACTGTTTCAGATCGAAAGCGAATTCACGAAGAAATTGGCGCGCAACAAACAGATCGAAATGGAAGCGGTCATGGTGCAGGCGCAGGAGGTGGCGCAGGTCGATCCGCTTACCTTCCTCATCAACCGGCGCATGATCGTGAAGGAATTGCAGGATGAGGTTCTCCGCGCGCAGCGTTACGACTCGCTGTTATCCGTTTCGGTTGTGGATGTGGACCATTTCAAGGCGATCAACGATGAATATGGGCATCCCATCGGGGATGAAGTGCTGCGCCAGGTGGCGCATCAACTGCGCGACAGCGTCCGCCACCCCGATATTGTCGGGCGGTATGGAGGCGAGGAATTTCTCATCCTCCTTCCAAGTTCCGGCTTGCGCGCCGCCGCTGAACAAGCCGCGCGTTTATGCAAATTAATGCGCGAAACGGTCATCAAGGTCAAGGAACATTCCGTCAAAGTCACCTTGAGCATCGGCGTGGCGCAATTGAAGATCGGCACAGACACGTGGGACAGCCTGCTCAAACGGGCGGACAATGCAATGTTCGAAGCCAAGAACAACGGGCGCGACTGTTGGATCGTTGTTGAATAAAAAATCTCCCGCCGGTTGGGAGATTTTTACTTTTCTTCAAAAACTTCACGGAACGAGGCTGTCACTTTTTCCTTGACAACCTTCATGGGCGGAGCGGGGTCGAGCAAATCTGCAAGCGATACTGTCGGCTCGTTCAAGCCGCAGGCGACGATGCCATCCCAATAACTCATATCGGGATTTACGTTCAACGCAAAGCCATGACGTGAAACCCCGCGCGCATCCACCTTGACCCCGATTGCCGCGATCTTCGCGGGCTTTTTCCTGTCTTCGGGCTTGCAGTTCACGCATCGCGAATGGACGTCGGCTTGAATCCACACCCCGGTCTTTCCCTTCCTCTGACCCGATGCAATGCCGAATTGTATCAGCGCGCCGATCAGCATTTTTTCGAGATCGCGGATGTAGCCGACATAGTCAGACCTTCCCTCACCCCAACCCCTCTCCCCTTGGGAGAGGGGCAAGGGGGTGAGGGGAATCAACGGATAGCCCACCAACTGCCCCGGTCCGTGATAGGTGACGTCACCGCCGCGATCCACCCAATAGGTGGAAATGCCTTTTTCTTTTAATTGAGTTTCATTCCAGAGCAGGTTTTCGGCATTGCCTTTGCGACCGAATGTGTAAACGTGGGGATGTTCGAGCAAAAGCAATGTCGGCGGGCGTATCCCCTCTGCAATTTCCACCGCGTATTCGTCCTGCAATTTCCAGGCGGTTTCGTAATCGATCAAATCGAGGTCTTCAACGATAAGGTTGGGTTTCATGGCTGGATAAAGCAGGTAAACAGGAGCAGGGACAACGGGATGCGTTATTTATCCTTCATCCTTCATCATTTATTCTTGCCTCCCGAAAATCCTGCGATACAAATCCGATTCCAACAACCCGTTCGGGTCGCAGCGTTTTTTTAGTTTCTTGAATTTGGCGACGGCGCTTTTCCCGTAAAACGCCAGCGCGGTTTCGGCTGTGGTCTCGCTGTTCTTGGCAAAGTAGAACCGTCCGCCGTTGGCAAGGACAATTTGATCGAAATCCTCCAACATCGCGCGGAGTTTGGCGCGGTTGGCATCGGTCACTTTGAAATCGAGGGCGAGCGAAAAACCGTCCACGGCGTGGGTGAGCAGGAATTTATCGGGGCGGTGGCGTTTGGTTACGCCGAGATAGGAGGGCATGCCGCGCTTCTTCGACATTTGGAGAATCTCCGTCCATGCGGCTTCGGCGGTCTCTTTCGGAAGGAAGGACTGGTATTGGATCAACCCGCCGCGTCCGTAGGAAAGTTCCCAGTTTGGGACGTAATCCAAAAGAAAGTGAAACGCCGCATGGGGTTGGCGGAAGGTATGCTTTGGCAATGAAGCAATGTACTTCGCCACGTTGACGCCCCACCATCCCAAATTATTCGCAAAGGGCGTCATGAAATAATGAAGCAGCCCCTTTGGGAACACGCCGAAAATTTGGGGCGGCAAAATTTGGTTTTTCAGTTTCATCGTCTCTTGCGGCTTGGGGTCTTCACTTTCGTGTAAATAACGAGCAGCATGGATCTGTCCGCGCCCGAGCGACGAGCCGCCTGCCATGGTGTCCAGCCAGCCGACGATGTAATCGTGATTCGGCGCGCCGTCGAGCAGGGCGGAAAGGTGTCGGCTGAGATTCGGCACGGGGAAGGCATCCACAGTCAAAAGTCCGGAGTGGATGCGTTTCATCCGCAGCGTGATGGACGTGAAAACGCCGAGCATCCCATATCCGCCGATCATCGCGTAGAACAAGTCCGCATTTTTTTTTGGCGAGCAGGTGATCTTCGCGCCGGTGGGCAGGAGGGCAGTGAACTGCGTCACGTGTTCGCCGATGGTTCCCATTTTGAAGTTGTTTTTGCCGTGAATGTTCGCGGCGAGACAGCCCCCCAGCGTGGTCTTCATCGTGCCGGAGACGACGGGGGGCCACCAACCCTCCGGTTCGACTTTTTGCCAGAGTTGCTCGAGTGTGACGCCGGGTTCGCATCGCGCCAAGCCGGAGCCTGTATCCCATTCCAATATCTGGTTCATCGCCGACATATCCAGCGCGATGCCGCCGCCGTTGAGAGAGGCGTCGTTATAACTGCGCCCCGCGCCGCGCGCCGCGACAGTGAGACCCAATTGTTTTGCCTGCTTGAAAGCGGCATGGATTTCTTCCGTTGTCTTTGGTCGAATCAGGTAGGACGGCGCGCGAAGCGAATGTCCGAAGTTTTCGAGTTGGGTGAAGGTTGTTCGCATGAGGGTTGGGGAAAGAAACCCTAAAGGTCTCAAAGACCTTTAGGGTTTTACGGTTAGAATGACAGCCGCCTGAAAATAAACGAAGGGATGTGTTGAATGACGAACATGACATAACGCCAGAGGGAGGGCGTATAGATCGTCTGTTTGCGCCTTCGCATGGCGTTGTAAATATCGTTTGCCGCTTTTTCGGGTTCGATGGCAAAGGGGGTCGCGCCCTGCGCCGCTTTGAGCATTTCGGTCTTGACGAAGCCCGGCTTGACCGTCAACACGTTCACGCCGTGACGGGTCAGCCGGTTGCGGAGCGCTTCGAGATAGGTGTGAACGCCCGCCTTGGATGTGTTGTAGCCGGGGTTGCCCACACGTCCGCGGTCTCCTGCAACGGAGCCGATGCCGACGATTTGCCCCGCTTTGGCATTTTGGAACATCTCCGCCGCCGGGGTGAGCCATGCCATCGCGCCAAGCAGGTTGACCTCGACCATCTTGCGGTCGTTCTCGAAGTTGTATTTGTCCGCGCCGCCGGGCGGATAATTGACGCCCGCCATGAAGACGATGACATCGAGTCCGCCGAGGTCTGCCACGATTTTGCGGAGCAGTTCGGGGGCTTCATCGTATTGGGTGACATCGTGCGGGTGGGGGATTGCGCGCGCCTCCCCCGCGGACTGGTTGATCTCTCCGCACAAGGCGGTCAGTTTTTTCTTTTGGCGGCCCAGCAAGGCAAGGACATATCCTTCCTGTGCCAACTTGCGGGCAAGCGCGGCGCCGATCCCTTCGGATGCGCCGACAATGATCCCGCGCCGACGGGGAGTCAGCGGCGTGGAAGGGGCAGGATTGGCTAGATCAGGCAAGGGAACCTCATTGAAAAAGGATTGGGAGGTCATTCTAACACAATCCACTTAATGAAAATGACAGCCTTCAATCGTTCATCTGTGTGTATAATGGTGAAAATGAAGTTTCCGTCCGTCGGAAACAGGATAAAAAGGGTGATATGACAAATAACAGCGAAAGCCGGAGCAATGTGTTCCGTCGCGCGTGGCAAATCATCGAACAGGACACAACGATAGCACCGGAAGACAAGGCAGGGATATTGAAACTGATTCAGGTGTTGATCGAAGCCGCTGAAGCATCCCCCACCCCGCGCGAAAAGAACAACCAGATCAGGACGTTTACCCAGGAGGTCATCTCGAAACATGCCCTAATAACCCTTGTGAAACAACAAGCGGATGAACTCGACGCGCTCAAAAGCATCAGCCTCAACCTGACCGCCAGCCTGGACCTGCAAACCGTGCTGGACGCCGTGGTGATGGAAGCCATGCGCCTGGTACGACATGCCCGCCTGGCGCACATCTTCCTGTACTCATCCGGCGAGGTGACGTTTGGAGCATCCCTATCCGTGGACGGCGTCAGGAACAAAGCTTTTGCTTCGCCGCGCCCAAACGGGCTGACCTACTCCGTGGCAAAAAGCGGCGAGCGCATCATTGTCGAAGATATTAAGACGCATCCGCTTTACAAGGATGCGCCGGGCGATTGGGCAGGCTCGATTGTCGGGATACCGCTCAAATTCAACAATGTCATCGTCGGAGTGATGAACCTTTCCAGAAACATCAGCGGAAAATTCACAAATGCCGAATTGCGCCTGCTCGGTCTGCTGGCAGACCAGGCTGCGGTGGCGATATCCAACGCGTACCTGCACAAAGGCTTGGCGCAAATGGCAAATACGGACAGCGTGACCGGGCTGCCCAATCGCCGCGCATTGGACGAACGCCTGCAGGAGGAATTGAACATTGCATCGCGCAAGAACTCGCAGCTTGCCATCGTCATGATGGACCTGGACGGTTTCAAGCAGGTAAACGACACCTACGGACACAGCACGGGGGACGAGGTGCTGCGAAGCGTATTCAATTATCTTGCGGAAAAAATGCGCTCCACCGATTTCCTCGCCCGCTACGGCGGCGACGAACTGACCCTGGTGATGCGCGACAGCGGGATCGACGCGGCGCAGGTCGTCACCCGCAAGATTCTCGAAGCGATGGAGCAATACACCCTGTCATTCCTCGATGCGAAAACCATTCGCCTGGGGCTTACCGCCGGGATCGCCGTATATCCATTCCATGCCCGCAACGCCGGCGATTTGCTCCGCGCCGCAGACACCGCCCTGTATCAAGCCAAGAAATACAAACGCGGCTCCTTTACCGTCGCGAAGGGGATGACCGGACCGCTGGATCCACTGATCGTCGAAAGAAATTCTGGGAAATAATCAACGCCCGGTTTGCAACCAAAACAACTTACGCGGGGTTATATCCGTGTACATCAAAATCAGGAGTTGCATCATGGTTTCGACACGCTCGCCCCGCCAGCCTCGTAAAGTCAAACTCGTCCTCAACCCCATGGCAGACATGGGGCGCGCCTGGAAAACCGCCAATGACCTGCGTCCGATTGCGCAGGAATTTCAAGGCGAACTAACCTGGAGCGGAACGGTTTACCCCACCCATGCCATCGACCTCGCCCGGCAAGCCGCAGAGGAAGGATATGACATGGTCGTTGCGATGGGCGGCGACGGCACGGTTCATGAAGTGATGAATGGCTTGATGCAAGTCCCCGCTTCGAAACGACCCGTGATGGGGGTTGTTCCAATCGGCTCGGGCAATGACTTTGCGTATTCTGTTGGCATTACCCAAAAAGCGGATCGCGCTCTTGCACATGCCCTCAAAGCGGAAGTTATCAAACCTGTCGACATCGGCTTGATGACCGACGAGCATGGGCGCAAGGAATATTTCGACAACACGCTCGGCATCGGCTTCGACGCGGTTGTGACCATCCGTTCGCATAAGCTGCCCATTGTCAAAGGCTTTTTGATGTATCTGACGGCGGTCATCCAAACCATTCTCTTGAATCATGACCCCGCCAAATTACAGATCGAAACCGAAAAGGGAAAATGGGAAACCAGCGCGATGATGGTTACGCTGTGCAACGGTCCGCGCGAGGGCGGCGGATTTATGCTCTCGCCTGAATCAAAAAATGATGATGGCGCGATGGAATTCGTGATCGTCAACAAGGTCTCACGCACAATGATGTTCCGCCTCGTGCCTGAATTCATGAAAGGCACGCACATGCGTTTCAAACAGGTCAGCATGGGAGAATATAAAAAATTCTCACTGGCGTCAGATCATCCGCTTTACATTCATGCCGACGGCGAGATCTACACCAGTTTCGGCAGTAATTTGAAAAAGGTGGATTTCGAGATTTTGCCACAAGCCTTGAACGTGGTTCACGGATGACAAAACAGCGGCTGATTTCAGCCGCTGTTTTGTTATATCACACTCAACCGTTTATCCGAAAAATCGCGCCGAAGCCATCAATACGATGGAAATAATAATAAAGATCGTGTTTCCAGTCGTTACGAAAGCCTGGCGTTTGCGAAGCGCGCCCATCTGCGCCATTTGCGCATCGGTGGGCTTGCCTTGGATTTGAGCGCCAAGCGCCGCCAATGCGCTGTTCGTGTTGCCGATCATGAAACCGAACACGAGTGCGATGATTCCCGCAACCGCGCCAATGCCAAAGCCAACGCCCTGACCGCTCATCATCCAGCCGGAACTGAACCAGCTCGAGTTGATGCCGTACAAATACGTGCCAGCCAGCACAGTCGTCAGACCCGAACCCAGCATGATCTTCGAGAAGGCGGTCTTCGTCATCAAATGACCAGCGAATTGCTTACCCGCATCGCCCGTCGCGCCAATGGCAGGACCAAACACCAAATTCATCATGATGGCTCCGCCTCCCCAGACGATGCCCGCAATGATGTGAAGAAAACGTAAAACAGTAAACATTTTGATTCTCCTTGATAAACTTATCTCTGTTGAGCAGGTTATTATGCGTCCATTCTCTCAAAAATAAATCCTTCTAAAGTACTGTTCCATCATGTAGAATAAACGAATGCCCGACCTGTCCGCCTCGCTTCACAAACAAGACCTGGGACATCTCCGCATCATCGCCGAATTCTGGGGATTGGAATTGGAATCCACGGATGCCGAAGCCGCCCTCGAAGAACTCTGCGCCTCTTTACTGGACCTTGAAGCTGTCTCTGAAACCCTGGAAATTCTCCCCGCCGACGCCCGCTCCGCGCTCGATGCGCTCGTCGATGCTGGCGGAAGGATCGAATGGGCGATCTTCGCGCGCAAATACGGCGAGGTCCGCGAAATGGGGGCAGGCAAACGCGACCGCGAACGTCCGCACCTCAAACCCGCCTCCACCTCTGAAATTCTCTTTTATCGCGGCTTGTTCGCCAAAGCCTTCTTCGACTCAGCCAAAGGCTCGCAGGAATTTGCCTACATCCCTGATGATCTGTTGGAGATTATTAAACACGAAGGCGATGCCCTGAGCCTGTCGAAGGGACGCGAAGCGCACGAAGGAGAAAAGGCTGAGCCGCTGGGTCGCGCCGCCACGCCGGTGGAGAAGGCGCGCGAAATCCCCGCCACCGACCACATCCTGGACGATGCCACCACCTACCTTGCGGCATTGCGCTCAAGTAGGTCGGATTGCCAATCCGACCTACTTGAAGATTGGCAACCCGACCTGCGGCTTCAACAAATTTTGATCACCGCCGGTCTTATAAAAAAGAACGTTTTGCAGCCCGAAGCCGTCAAAAAATTTCTCGAAGTCCCTCGCGCCGAAGCGTTGATCTTGCTCTACAACGCCTGGCTTGCATCGGATACCTTCGATGAACTGCGATTGATGCCTGGGATCGTCTGCGAAGGCGAGTGGAAGAATCAGCCGCAGGTTACGCGCGAATTCCTGGTGAATCTCATCAACGACATCCCTCAGGGAAAGTGGTGGAGCATCCCCGCTTTTGTCAAAGCCATCAAGGAAAAATATCCCGATTATCAACGTCCCGCAGGCGATTATGACTCGTGGTTTATCAAACGCGCATCCGATGGTCAGTTCCTGCGCGGATTCGCGTATTGGGATGCTGTAGACGGCACGCTGGTTAAATATTTGATCCACATTCTGCATTTGCTTGGTAAAGCAGATTTAGCCTCACCAGAAGAAGGGAAAGAGGCAACGGCATTTCGTGTCATCGAGTCGAAGGTCAAAAGTCAAAAGTCAGACGACCTTCGACCTTCGACCTTTGACGGAAAGATTAATGTGGCTTCCAACGGAAGAATCACTGTTCCGCGCACTTTCTCGCGCGCGGTGCGCTATCAACTGGCACGCTTCTGCAAATGGGACGAGCCAAAGGGTGACGATTATTTTTACCGCGTCACCGCCGAATCTTTGAAACGCGCCACCGAACAGGGATTGAAAGCCGGGCAATTGCTGGCGATGCTGGTCAAATACACGAATGGAACCGTCCCGCCTGCGATGGTCAAGGCGCTCAAACGTTGGGACGCGAACGGCGCGGAGGCTCGGGTGGAGAGTCTGCTTGTGCTAAGAGTCCGCAAGCCCGAGGTTATGGAAGAGATGCGTAAGTCGAAAGCGGGAAAATATTTCGGCGAAGTCTTAAGCCCGACGGCGGTCATTGTCAAAAGTGGCGCCATCCAAAAAGTGATGGCGGAACTGGCGGAGTTGGGTCTGCTGGCGGAGGTGATAAGTGACAAGTAGATTCGTGACACATTGCGCGGAGTAAGTCGCTATAATGAAATTGCATTTTCAACAAGGAGAAACCATGTCGAAGACAGATTGGATCCAGCAGGAGATTGACGGCTTGAAATCTCAGGGACTGTACAACACCATTCGCACGATTGGCTCGCCGCAGGGCGCGTGGCTTATCGTGGACGGGAAGAAGGTTTTGAATTTTTGCTCGAACAATTATCTGGGACTTGCAAATCACCCCACGCTGACTGCCGCCGCAAAACAGGCAACCGATACGATGGGCGTGGGACCTGCCGCCGTCCGCTCGATTGCGGGGACGATGACGCTGCATGTGGAGTTGGAGAAGCGGCTTGCGCAGTTCAAAGGCGTGGAAGCGGCGATCACATTCCAATCAGGCTTCACGGCGAACCTGGCGACCATTCCCGCGTTGGTGGGCAAGGAGGATGTGATCTTTTCAGACCGTTTGAATCACGCTTCGATCATTGACGGATGCCGTTTATCGGGCGCGAAAATCATTGCCTACGAACACAACGACGTGAAATCTTTGGAAGAACAAATTCAGGCGAATCTGAAGAATTACCGCCGCGCGCTCATCATCACGGACGGCGTCTTCAGCATGGATGGCGACATTGCGCCCCTGCCCGATATTTACGAAGTGGCAAAGAAATACGATATTTTGTTGATGGTGGACGACGCGCACGGCGAAGGCGTGCTTGGCAAGGGAGGACGCGGCATTGTGGATCACTTTGACTTGCACGGCAAAGTGGATGTGGAAGTGGGCACGTTCTCGAAGGCGTTCGGCGTGGTCGGCGGCGTGGTGGCGGGCAAGTCGGTCATCATCGAATGGCTGCGTCAGCGCGGGCGCCCGTTCCTATTCTCGTCTGCGATGACCGTGCCGGATACGGCGGCTTGTCTCGCGGCGGTGGACCTGCTCGAAGACTCGACGCAGTTGGTAGACAAACTGTGGGAAAACGCCAAATACTTCAAAGCCGAAATGAAGAATCTCGGTTTCAACACGGGCGTGAGCGAAACGCCCATCACCCCGATCATGCTCGGCGAAGCGCCGCTGGCGCAGCAATTCAGCCGTGAGTTGTTCGAGGCGGGCGTGTTTGCGATGTCCATTGGCTTCCCAACCGTTCCGCAGGGCAAGGCGAGAATCCGCGTGATGATCTCCGCCGCGCATTCGAAGGACGACCTCGACAAAGGTCTGGAGGCGTTCAAGAGCGTGGGGAAGAAGTTGGGGGTGATTTAGCCGGGTGGTTTTTGTTTTACCACAGAGCGCACAGAGATCACGGAGAAAGATTCAAAAATCTCCGTGGACTTCGCGCTCTCTGTGGTGAATGGCAGGGCAATCGCATCTAAATTTTGACACCCTATATATGGGCATCATTGCCGTAATTGCGCCTTACTGCCCATATATGGATTTCCACATTTGGGCAGA
>JAGUZU010000096.1 GCA_020060625.1 Anaerolineales bacterium
TATTCCCCTCGCAGAAAAAAAGTAGAAATGTCCCCGCCCCGCGGGGCGGGGACATTTCTACTTTGGAGAATGGGTGACATTTCTACTTTGGGCTAACACACGAAATCCGTTTGATGGCAAAATTGACAACTCTGCTCTTGCCGATTGAGGCGCTGCTGTGTATAATGCCAGAGCCTAAAAGCAACGATGGGAACGAGTAAACTGCTCGAAACGGTCAGCGAGTCCGAGGTCAGGTGTGAGGCGGATACGCGTAGACGGTTGAAAATCCTCCCGGAGCTGTGAACTGAAATTAGTCGAATCGTCCTGATAGTCAAGCAGCCTGTTAGTCTAGCGGTCTGACAGATTGATGGTCGGGTGGTCGCTGAAAGTAAGTGAGCCGAAGTTGTCCCTCGTTATCGGGGCAGGGCGATGATTGTCGCCCAACGAGTGTCCCGCGCAGCCGCGGGAAATCAGAGTGGTACCGCGCGAGCATTGCTCTCGTCTCTGTGTGAGATGAGAGTTTTTATTTTAACTACAAGGCTACGAGACTATCCGACCAGGAGACTAACCCATGTTCAAACCAGTCAACCCAAAACTCGATGTGCCGGCGATGGAAGAAGCCGTCCTGAAGATGTGGAAGAAGCAGGATGTTTTCAAGAAGACCATTGAGCAGAGGCGGGGCAAGCCCGAATACGTATTTTATGAAGGTCCGCCCACCGCGAATGGACGCCCCGGCGTGCATCATGTGTTGGCGCGCGCCTTCAAGGATATGTTCCCGCGTTACAAGATCATGCGCGGTTATCACGTCTCGCGCCGCGGCGGCTGGGATACGCACGGTCTGCCCGTCGAGATCGAAGTGGAAAAGCAGCTTGGTTTTACCAATAAACAACAGATCGAAGAATACGGCATCGATAGATTCAACGAACTTTGCAGGAAGTCCGTGTTCACGTACATCCAAGAGTGGGAGAAACTCACGGACCGCATCGCTTTTGGCGTCGACCTCGAAGAAGCCTACGTCACCTACACCAACGATTACATCGAATCGGTCTGGTGGATATTGAAGAATTTCTGGGAGAAGGACCTGCTCTTCAAGGGATACAAGATCGTGCCGTACTGCCCGCGCTGCGGCACGCCTCTCTCCGACCATGAAGTTGCCCTCGGCTATGACGATGCTACCGACCCTTCGGTTTTCGTTCGCTTCCCGCTCATGGACAAGCCCGACACTTCCCTGCTGGTGTGGACGACCACCCCGTGGACGCTTCCAGCCAATGTGGCTGTCGCCGCTCACCCGGACGTGGATTATGTCACTGTTGAGCGCGGTCACGATGGGACGAAGGAAAAACTCATCCTTGCAAAGAGCCTGCTCGAAAAAGTGTTCCGAGGCGAAGAAGTCAAGGTGGTGGATTCGTTCAAGGGCAAAAAGTTGAAGGGCATGAAATATCAACCGCTCTTCACTTTCATGCCTGTGGATAAACCCGCGCATTATATCGTGCTGGGCGATTTCGTCACCACCGAAGACGGCACAGGACTCGTGCATCAGGCGCCTGCCTTTGGCGCGGAAGACATGGAAATGGCAAAGCAATACAATTTGCCTGTCCTGCTCACCGTACAGGGGGACGGCACGTTCATTCCCGAAGTCACGCCCTGGCGTGGAGTCTTCGTCAAGGACGCCGACCCGCAAATCATCCAGGACCTTGAGGCGCGCGGGTTGATGTTCCGCGCAGAGACGTTGACCCACACGTACCCCTTCTGCTGGCGTTGTAAAACCCCGTTGCTGTATTACGCGCGCGAGTCGTGGTACATCCGCACGAGCGCGAAGAAAGACCGCCTCGTGGACCTGAATAAGACCATCAACTGGGTTCCCGACCATATCAGGAATGGGCGTTTTGGTAACTGGCTCGAGAACAACATTGACTGGTCGCTCAGCCGCGAACGCTATTGGGGCACGCCGCTTCCGGTTTGGGAGTGTGAGGATTGCAAGCATCGCGAGTGCGTCGGCTCGGTAAAGGAACTCTCGGAAAAAGCAGGCAGGGATTTGACCGAGCTTGATCTCCACCGTCCGTATGTGGACAATGTCCATTGGAAGTGTGCGGATTGCGGCGGGCAGATGACGCGCGTAAAAGACCTGATTGACGTATGGTTCGACTCGGGCGCGATGCCGTACGCGCAGTGGCATTACCCGTTCGAGAATCAGGAAAAGTTCGAGTCGCAGTATCCTGCCGATTACATCTGTGAGGCGGTGGATCAGACGCGCGGCTGGTTCTATTCGCTCCATGCGATCAGCACGCTGCTCAACGACGAGGTCTCGTTCAAGAACGTAATCTGCCTCGGTCACATTCAGGATGCGGAGGGACGAAAGATGTCCAAATCGCTGGGCAATATCGTCCAGCCTTGGGACGTGATCAACCTGCATGGCGCGGACGCTTTGCGTTGGTATCTCTACACTGCCACGCCGCCGGGACAAGAACGCCGCTTCTCCTCCGATTTGGTTGGGGAGGTGATCCGTAACTTTACGTTGACGCTGTGGAACGTGTACTCTTTCTTCGTCACCTACGCCAACCTCGACAAGCCGCAGGGACTGACCGTCACCGCCACGACCAACGACCTCGACCGCTGGCTGCTCTCCGAGTTGAATGTGCTGGTGCGTGATGTGACTAAAGCCTACGAAGAATACGACGTCACCAACGCCACACGCCCTGTAGAGCAGTTTGTGGAAACACTTTCCACCTGGTATGTGCGCCGCTCGCGCCGCCGCTTCTGGAAGAACGAATCCGGCGCGGACAAGCAAGCCGCCTATTCGACGCTCTACACTGCGTTGACCACGGTAGCCAAGCTTATCGCGCCAGCCATGCCCTTCCTTGCGGAAGAGCTGTACCAGAACCTCATCCGCTCGGTGGATGAGACCGCGCCTGAGTCTGTCCATCTCGCCGAATGGCCCACAGTGATGGACGAATTCATTGACGAGTCGCTCAACCGCGAAATGGAACTGGTGATGAAGCTTGTCTCGCTTGGTCACTCTGCGCGGCAGAAAGCAAATCGCAAGGTGCGGCAACCGCTGGCGGAAGCCGCCTTCTCGGTTGGTAATCCGACCGAGCGCGCCGCATTGATGAAAAACGCGGAAGTCATTCAGGACGAATTGAATGTCAAGCAAGTCCGCCTGCTGGATGCAGCCACTGAAGCGGTTTCGCATACGATCAAGCCGTTACCCAAGCAACTGGGACAGAAATACGGCAATAAGTTCCCCGCCATCCAGAAGGCGATCCTTGCGATGGACGCGGAAGAGGCGGCGCAAACGCTCCAGTCGGGGAAACCGCTTGAGGTCAAAGCGGGAGGCGAGACTTTTCAAATCCTCGCGGAAGAAGTGGAGGTCAAGGCGGTCGCGAAGGAAGGATTTGCTGTCGCGGAGGAAGGCGCGTATGTCGCCGCGCTCGTCACAGACCTGACGCCCGAACTTGTCGCCGAAGGTCTGGCGCGTGAGTTCGTCCGCCGCGTGCAGGATTTGCGTAAGACTGCCAATTTGGATGTCGCCGACCGCATTGAACTGTTCGTCGAGGCGAGCGCGGGCTTGAAGTCCGCGGTGGAGGCGCACGAGGAGTACATCAAAGCGGAGACGTTGACGGTCAAGTTATCCTTTGCCGCCGCGCCTACGAACACATCCGTTGTGGAGGACGAGTTTGAAGGCGAAACCGTGAAGGTGGGGTTGACGAAGGCTTAACAGTTTTGAAAAATGGCGACTCGGATGAGCCGCCATTTTTGTTTCCTTTTATAATCGGCGGTGTTTTCAAATGAAACCGAACAGGAAAGCGAAATGAAAAATTCGATGACCAGACCCAACCTTTTCCGCTCCATCGCCGCCTGGGGCGTGCATCTCTTCACCGCCACCGGCGCGGTGTGGGGCTTGCTCGCCATCCTTGCCATCTTCGACGGCGATTACAAAATGATGATCGTGTGGATCATCGTCGCCATCCTGGTGGACAGTTTTGACGGGATGCTGGCGCGTTGGGCGGACGTGAAAAAATACGCCAGCGGCATGGACGGCGCGCTGCTCGACAATATTCTGGATTACCTCAATTACGTGGTCGTGCCAGCCTTTTTTCTCATCCAGTCGGATATCCTGCCCGCCCCCGTCCGATTGCTCGCCGCGTGTTCCATCCTGTTGACCTCCGCTTATCAATTCACCCAAACCGACGCCAAGACTGCTGATAATTATTTCAAGGGTTTCCCTTCCTATTGGAACGTTCTCGCGCTCTACATGCTGTTGATGGGTCTGCCGCAATGGGTGAATTTTAGTTTGCTGATGGCGTGTAATGTGCTGGTGTTCGTCCCCGTCAAATATATCTATCCCAGCCGCAACCGCGTCCTGCGTCACCTCACGCTCGCGTTCACCTATCTCTACGCCGCCATCGGCGTGTGGGGCTTGTTGCAATATCCGAACCAACCGGGCTGGGTGGTCTGGGTTTCGTTCGTATACGTGGCATATTACATCGCGTTGAGCCTGATGCCCAAGAACAAAGCCCATGCGCATTGACATTGTTACAAAGGCGGATGAAGAACTCCACGAAGCGTTTCAACGCCTCGTCCCGCAGTTGACGAATAACAACCCGCCTCCCTCCTTCGACGATTTAACTGCCCTCGTCCATGATGCCTCTTCCACGCTGATGATTGCCCGCGATGATGACGGTGTCATCGTTGGCGCATTATCTCTGACCGTCTACCGCGTCCCGACCGGCGTCCGCTCCATCATCGAAGATGTCATCGTGGACATCTCCGCGCGTGGACAGGGCGTCGGCGAAGCGTTGATGCTACGCGCCATTGACCTTGCGCGTGAAAAAGGCGCGAGTAACATCTCGCTCACGTCCAATCCGGCGCGGATGGCGGCAAATCAAATGTATATCAAACTGGGGTTTCAAAAGCGCGACACGAACGCCTACAAAATGAACTTGTGAACAAAAAGAGCCGGAGTATTCCGGCTCTTTTATCTTACTTGTTATTGCCTTTTCCCTTCCCGTTCTCTTTTCCTTTATCCTTGCCTTTTCCATTTCCGTTGCCGCTGTTCCCGTTGCCGTTGCCGTTACTGCCGTTGTTTCCATGACCGTTTCCATTGCTTTGAATCGTGGTCTGGGAATCTTCTTCGGCTTCCGCCCGCCCCGACATGACAGAACCGAGATTGTCGCCCTTTTTGAGCGACTTGACTACATCGCCCCAGTTATTTGGAGTGGAACCGTCGGCAAGCGTAATGTTGCTGAAATCGCCTTATTGTAGATTTACCAGGAATTTTTCCGTTGCCTTGCTCATATCCGAATATTCCCCGCGATATTCTTCGGGAAGTAGTTTCGCGATGCGATACATCATTTCATCCGCAATTTCCTGGCGGATTTCGGCGGTCACTTTAACGCCTTCCACATTGATCCTGAAAGGCTCCCCGGTGCGAATGTGGAAATCCGTGCGCCTGAAGCGTTTCAGGTTCTTCAAAAAGACTTCACCGCCCCAATGCACAGCCGGGATGATGGGCGCGCCGGAATGCAGCGCTATGATGACCGCCCCGGGCAGTGCCCGCCGCAGGATGCCCGTCTTGTTGCGCGTGCCTTCGGGGGCAATTCCAAAGATGGCATCCTGTTCCAGTGCGCGGAGCGCTCTTTTGAGCGCGCTCATGTCCGCTTCGCCGCGCCGGACGGGGATGATCTCCCACGCCCAAAAGACCCAGCGCAGGAACAAGTTATCGAACGCCTCCGCCTTTGCCCAGCCGGTGATCTTGCGCGGCTGCAACAGGGTGGCAAAGACTGGCACTTCAACCTGCCCGGTATGGTTTGTGATGATGATCAACGGTCCCTGTGTTGGGAATTTATCCATGCCTGGCGCGTCGAGACGGAGGGAAACGCGGAAGTAAATACGAAGGAGGAGGGTGATCAACCGGAGGGAGATTTTTTTCATAAAGGCTCAGGCGTGGATGATCTCCAATTCCTGTGGGAGCAGTTCGAGGGTCAGGTGTGAGCCGTCGAGGCAGATGAACTCGCCGTCGGCATGGGCGGGGAAGGTCACATCCAGCGATTTGATCGAAACCTTCCTGGCGCGTTTCATTTGGATTTCGGGCAGCGCCTCCTGCGTCCCTTTGATGAAATAAGGGATCATTCGCAGGATGCGACCTTTCGAGGCGGTTTCGGCAATGCACAGGTCGAAGCAGCCGTCGTCCGCTTTTGAATTGGGAGCCATTTGGAAGCCGCCGCCCATGCGCTTGCCGTTCATCACGGAGATCATCAGCGAGGTCTGCCTGATGGTTTCGTTATCGTCCAAAGTGATTTCCACCTGCGCGGGGTTGTAGTAAAGGAAGACGGTCTTGATGACGCCGATGAGGTAGGCAGGCAAACCGCGCGTCCAGCGCACTTTGACGGCTTCATTGCCGACCGCCGCATCGAACCCGACGCCGATGCCGTTGCCGAAATACCGTCCTTCGGGATAATCGCCGCCTTTCACGAAACCAATGTCTATCTTTTTGCGTTTGTTGGCGATCAAGGCGTCCAAGCCTTCGGTCAGGTTTGTGGGGATGCCCGTGCCGCCCGCAAAGTCGTTTCCAGTGCCGATGCCCAACACGGTAAATGCGACGCTGTTATACCCCCCTTTCTTTGCGCGCATAAGTCCGTTGATGGCTTCGTTCACTGTGCCGTCGCCGCTGGCGCACACGATCACATCGTACCCGTCGCGCGCCGCGTTTTCCGCCAGTTCGGCGGCATGCCAGACGCGCTCCGTGCGGGCGAGTTTGAAATCCAACCCCTTCTCTTTCATATAAGTTTCGATCTGCGGAATGGATCGTTCGCCGAGTCCACGCCCTGAAATTGGGTTGACGATCACATAATATTTCACGGTCTGCTCCAGTTGTGGAATTGCGGGGGGAGTTTATCTTTTGTGCGATGTGTTGTCAATCTATTTCGGTTTGTATTTTGAATAGTCATCCGGGTTGTCGACGTCTTGTAGTATGGCGGGCGTGTTGCATTCCACGTACAGGATGTCCGCATTGTGCCTGTTCAAAAAACCGCGCATGGTTTCAGGTTCGCGCATGCCCAGGATTTCGTCCCAAAGCGGACGCGCTGCCAGCCAGGGATGCCCGCGCCGCATTCGATAACTCGGCACGACCAGGTTGGATTTGCTTTTCTGGAACGCTTCGCAGACGCTCCGCGCGCTTCCTTCCTCGATTTGAGGCTGGTCGCCAAGACAAATGAGCGCCGCCTCCGCTGCGGGCTTTTGTGATTGCAAACCGAGTTGGATGGATGAAAGCATTTCGCCGCTGTCGTTTTGAACAATGCGCGGCGACTGGTTTGTAAAATGCCGTTCAATTTCAGAGTTGGTAACGACGAGGATATCTTCAATTTCGGCGGCTCGAATTGTCTCGATGACCTTTCCAAGTATGGTGGTATCTCCCCAGGGCAGCAGCATCTTGGGCTGCCCCATGCGGGTGGACTTGCCTGCGGCGAGGATGATGGCGGAAATCATTCGGTTAGTGTACCGCAAGATTTATCTTGCGACGCGCCTTGCCCGCCAAAATAAAATTCGCTTTACAGGCTCTTTAGCCTTTCGTAATCTTCCGGCGTATCCACATCGAGAATGAGGGTATCGTCGTGCCAGGGGAGATATTCCACGCGGAACTTGTCGAAGATGGCGCGCCCGCCGACATCGCCCGTCAGTCGCATGAGCGCGGGAAAGGTAATGTTATCGAACAGCACGGGGTTGGCGCGGCGTTCTTCGAGGACAAGCGGCGCAAGAATGGCGGGCAGACTTCGGCTGTGCGCCTCCGTCAATGCGCGGACGAGTTCGACGGGAATTTGCGGCTGGTCGGATAATAAGAACATTGCCGAACCAATTTCTCTTGGTAATGCGTGGACGCCCGCTTTTATGGATGCGCTTTGACCTTGCGCGTAGTCAAGATTGTGGACGATGGTGACGGGGAGGTCTTTTAGGGCGGATTCGACGTCCGCGTGGTGAAAGCCTGTGACGACCACTACAGGTTCAAGTCCGGCATGAAGCGCGGTTTCGGCGATGTGACGCACAAAAGGCTTGCCTTTCCAGTCCAGCAATTGTTTGGGCGCGCCAAAGCGAGTCGACTCTCCGGCGGCGAGAATGATCCCGGCAGTCCGTTCGAAGGTGTTGAAATCGTCCCGTTTCAGCGAGCCGACGAGAACGGAATCGAATTCGTTCAGCAGGGACTTTGCCATGCCTCCGCCAGCAGATTGCAGTTCGGGCGTTTCTGCCTGATTGAGCAGGGCGATGCGGCGGGCGTTTGGCGGGATGTTTTTCAGCCCGCCTTGTGGATGGGTGAGGGCGGCAATGATGGCTTGCGGCGTGACCGGGGCGTCCATGGCAAGACCGCTGACTTGCGAAAAGATTTCGGCGCGGTGGACGTGTTCTTCGGTGAGCGGTTTGCCGAGCGCGTTCAAGCCAGTGACGTGAATGACAACTTCTGCAAATGCGGGAATGGGCGGTTCGTGTTCTGCCGGGGCTTTGAGAGGTTTCTGGCGGGAGCCGTCGGTTTCGATGAGCAGGGGGATTCGATTCGTTTTTGAATTTGCGCGCAGCCGGTTTAGAACATTTTCACTGACCGGTTTGGTTCTTCCTTCTTCCATTTCCCCGGTGACCAGAACGACGCCTTCGCGCGGAAGGCTTTGCAAATCTCTCTCGTCCCGCGCAATGATGTGATGGTCGGCAAGCGGAATCTGCCAGGCTCCAAGGTGGGTGGTTGAGGTTGCGATTAGCGATTGGCGTTTGGCGGTTGGCAGTTGTCTTGCGAGTTGGAAGAGGGCGGTGGTCTTGCCGCCCGCGCCGACAAAACTGACGACAGGCGGGCTTTCATTTGGCTGGTCGAGCCGCAGGGCGCGGAGGAGATTCATGGATGGGATTGTAACGCAAAGGAAAGATGAAAAAACCTCCGAAGTCTTCAAGATTTCGGAGGTCTATTGGTTATCTTTCAAAATCTCGAATGTAATTTTGGAACTCTTCATCCATCTTGCGGCTGCGAATATATTCTGTGACGAATTTCCCATATTCTTCCGCCGTCCCAAAATTCTCAGTAATAAACTCGCGGTTTACCAGTGTTCCGTTTCTTAACCCCATCCACTCCAGATAATTCGAGAAATCCCACATCTCCGGCGAGGGAGCCAGCCCATCCTTTACCGGGTTGGCATGAATGTATGCGCACAGGTTCAATAGATGTTTATCGGTCTTTACCGGCTTGGCTTGAAATTGCCCCTGAAATAGGGACCCCCCCGGTCGAAACGCTTGTTGATGGCTTTGGTGTAAGAAACGCCTAACTTCATCATCGCGTTGCTCAAGACCTCCGAGGTTTTTAAAAGAGGTCTTGATGTGTAACACCCTCGCCAAAATATGATAATGCGTCGGCATCAGGCAGTAAGCGATAATTTCGACTTTGCCACGCAAATATTTCTTGATGCTTTTCAAAAAATAAACATAATTCTTCGGCTCAAAGAAAACCGCCTGACGGTTATTTCCGCGATTGTAAAAATGATAATATTGGTCAGGTATGAAGGGAGTTTCTCGACGCGGCATAGCTTTATCTCATATTTTCTACATAAAAGCGCCTTCTTAAACGAGTCTAGAGAGGATGCCAAACGAGTCTAGGAAGGATTTAAATCCTCTCTAGAGAGGTTTGCAAACGAGTCTAGAGAGGTTTTTAAAGCAGACCTGACAGGTTTTCAGGAGGAAACTGTCAGGTCTCGATTGCAGATTACGCCTTCTCGAACTGGATGGCTGCCAGGGTGTTCTTGAACAATTTCCCGGGGTTGAAGCGCGGCAGGATGTTGGTGATTTGGCTGGCGCGGACTTCCGCCTCGCTCTCCGCGCCTTCGGAACTGATCTTCAGCCAGAAACTGCCGAAATCGCCCAATTCCACGATGTTCCCCTCCGCCAATTCCTGCGGGATGACGGTGAGAAACGCCTCGATGACCGCCGCCGTATCCGCGCTGGAGACAGTGGAAATCTCCGAGATCCGCCCCATCAGTTGGCGCATGGTCTTGCGTCCGCTGGCGGTGATGGATGGGTAGAACTTCTTGGGCGCGGTTGGGTTGGATGGGTTTCCGCGTTCCACAACATTGAATTTCACCGACATGTTTGCCTCCTTTGGCAATGAAAAAAGTTGGATTCGCGGGGGAAATGCTTGTTTTCTATGGGTATCCCCCACGTTGCGAAAAGTATATCATAGCGCGGCAAGCCGCAGCCAAAGTAAGTCGGATTGGCAATCCGACCTACGCGCAAAATCTTCGCGGTAGGCATAGTTTTTACAGAGCAATACTCTGATTGCCTTACACTCTTAAAATCAGGACGCGGACGAGCGCGGAAAACGCGGATTTGAAGCCCTTTTTCGGGCTATTCTTCAAAAAAATCCGCGTCCATCGGCGTTTATCCGCGTCCCAACTTAAAGTGTAAGGTAATCAAAGCAATACTATAAAAATCTGCCTGTGTCGTTGCGAGGGGGGGCGCGCAACAACCTTTCCTGTGTGACAAGGAGACTGCCTCGGCAAAACCAGGAACGCCTCGCAGCGACATGTCCATGAGAGGTTTCCCGACTGTTTTGCGCCACACTCAGGGCGGTCAAATTAATTTGAATCGCGCAAAAGCGCGATGGCGAATACGACCCAGAGCAGCATCAGGAGCAACTGCTCGATTGTCGCAACGGTGGTCACTTGTTGATAATTCAATTGCCCAAACGGCAGGACAAAAGCCGTCATTGTCGGCGAATTTTCAAAGCCTTGCAAGGTTCCGCGGGCGAAGACCAAAAGGTTGAGGTGCGCCATCAAGCCAAGTACCACAATCAACAGCCATTTTGTTCGTTTGTTCATGTGTGCCTCCTTTGTCGGCTTCTTATTCGTAGGGTCCGAAAACATCCTTCGGCAGGTCTGGGGCGCGGATCCAGGAGAGCCAGCCGGTCCTGCCGCCCTGTGTGTATGGGACGGGTTTTTCATACATGACGAGGAGCAGGCTGACGCCGAGTCCGAGCGCGCCGAGCCACTGCGTAAGAGAGAGGCTTTCGCCCAGCAGGATGCCGCTGAAGACGATGGCGACCAGCAGTTCGGCGAGTCCCAGCAGGGCGGTCTGCATTCCGCCGATCTTCTTCACGCCGAGGAAGAGGGCGATGCGCGAGAAGACGGTGACGAAAGTCAACCCGATGACGGGAGCCCAGGGGACGCTTCCCTGCTGGGGCCAGGTGCGGTCGAATAGAAGATAGGCGGGGATGACAACCGCGCTCATCGCCAGCAGGGTGTAAAGCGTGACGGTTTGCGCCGGCACTTCGTACAGGACGCGCTGGTTGATGGGCAGGTGCATGGCGTAAAGCACAGCCGCGCCGATCA
>JAGUZU010000022.1 GCA_020060625.1 Anaerolineales bacterium
ATAGTATTGCTCTGTAAAAACTGCGCCTACCGCGAAGATTTTGCGCGTAGGTCGGATTGCCAATCCGACTTACTTTGGCTGCGGCTTGCCGCGCTATGATATCCGTCTTCGGTTTGAAAGCCAGGAAAAGAAACCAAAGAAGGTGATTCCCGCGTAATTTGCCAGCAAATCTTTCAAAGAGGCATCCCTGCCGGGGATGGGTCCCTGCGAAATTTCCTCGAGGGTAAAGATAAGGGCGAGGAACAAGCCGCTTAGCAGGGCAAGCAGTTTCGGGTCCCGGTTTGGAAGCGCCTGGACGAGACTCGACGTCACAAGATAAGTCAACGTCCCGATCAAAATGAAGTGCAGGAACTTGTCTCCGTATGGAATGCGGGTAACGAGATAGAGCGGGCGGCGAAGCATTCCGAGGTCTGCCAAAATGATGACGGCGGCCAGGAAGAGCGCAAAAAAGACCGTCAGTCTCTTCATGAGCGGGTCGCGCGCGTCTTTTTCAACGGCTTCCGCCGCGTCGGTTGGCAAAATACTCGATCACAAGGACAAGCGCCACGCCAAGAACCATGAAAAGAATCGCCAGGACTACTTCGCCATTGAACGCCGTCGGGACGTAATTGGTTTCCTTGATAAATGACTCACTGACGGGTTCAAAGATCTTCCAGGGCCAAACCTTGCGGAGGGAGCCGAGCATAAAACCGGTGAGGATGCCGACCACAAGGTCATGGTTTTTGTTCAGCATCCAACGCAGAATGCGGACGAACACCAGAAGCCCCACCACCGCCCCCACTCCCACCAGAGCAATGGTTACAAGGTCAAAGCTCTTTACCGCCGCGAGGACATACGCATACTTTCCAAGCAGCACCAGGATGAACGCGCCTGAAATGCCGGGCAGGATCATGGCGCAAATAGCAACAGCCCCGCTCAAGAAGAGCAGAAGCGGCGTGTGCGGTGTTTCGGAAGGCGCCAGCCCGACAAGGATATACGCGCCAACCGCCGCCAGGATCGCCGCGATGATGTTCGTCATGTTCCAACGACGCACCCGCTTTCGGACAGTTACGATCGAAGCGATAATCAAGCCAAAGAAAAACGACCAGATCATCACCGGCTGGTTCTCGAGCGCCCAGTGCAGGGCATTTGCCAGCGTCAGTACGGCTGTGCCAATTCCAATGACCAGAGCGAGTAAAAACTTCCAGGGAAATTCCGTAAAGGCTTCCTTCCATTTCAACGTGAGAATGCGGCGAATGAAATTCATGTCCACCGCATGGATCGAGTCCAGCAGTTCGTCGTAAATTCCGAGGATAAACGCCATCGTGCCGCCTGAAACACCCGGCACAACATCCGCCGCGCCCATGGCAAATCCGCGCGCGCTGACCCAAAAATAATCCAGCAAAGACCTGTTTTTTTTCGTAGTCTCTTCCATCAAGTTCACCTTTGATCGTTCAAATTATGTTTTCAAGTTCGTTCAAGCGCAACGGGCAGGGATTATACACCGCTTTTTCCGGCGGGCTTTGCGCGGCTCAACCAGTCGCCAATCGCCACACACAAAATGCTTCCGATCGCCCCCATGCCAAGGTCCAACGCGCCAAACGCAAAAAGGAACAAACCGCGCGTCATGCTCAGCCACTGCCCCGCCGTGAAACCAATGATGCTAAGGAAAAAATACAACAGCAATCGCCAGCCGTCCCCGCCGCGCGCCGCGTGATACAACGCGCCGATCAAAAGGGCGACCACCAGTCCAAACAAAACAATGGGAAGGGTTATCATGGCACCACCGACTCGAACGCCTTATTTGCCAAAATTGGCTATACGCAAACTCTTTAGATGATGATTCCGCCGCCGACCATCACCTCGCCTTGATAGAACACTGCCGCCTGACCTGCCGTCGCGTCCCGAACAGGCGCATCAAACTTGACCTGAACCTGATTCGGCTCCATCGGGCTGACCCACGCTGAAACCGCCCGCGCCGTATAACGGATCTTCACCTCCGCCCGGAATGGTTCGCGCGGCGTTTGCCCGCTGATCCAATTCACATCGCGCGCAGTCAATTCACTTACACCAAGTTCGTCCTGCGTGCCGACGATCAGCGCGTTGTTTTCAGCATATTTTGCGATGACGTACAAAGGCACAGGAGAGGCGATGCCCAACCCCTTTCGCTGACCGATGGTGTAATTCGCCAACCCATCATGCCCGCCAACAACCCTGCCGTCCCGTGTCACGATCTCGCCCGGCTTCAATATCTCTGGCGCATTGCGTTCAAGAAAATTGCGGTAATCTTCCCCCGCAAGGAAGCACAGATCCTGCGAATCCCTGCGTGAGGCGGTCGGCAAACCAAACCTCTCGGCAATCGCGCGGATTTCAGTTTTCGGATACTCCCCCACCGGAAAAAGCGCATATTTCAATTTGTCCTGCGTCAGCACATGCAAAACGTATGATTGATCTTTGGAAGAGTCCGCCGCGCGCAGCAATTCGACCCGTCCACCATCCATCGTCCGCCGTCTGACATAATGCCCCGTCGCCATAAAATCCGCGCCCAGAGCCAGCGCATGGTTCAGTAAAAAAGTCCAGCGGATCTGACGGTTGCACAACAGGCACGGATTTGGCGTCTCGCCGCGCGCGTATCCATCCAAAAAATATTGCACCACCGTCTCGCGGAAAACGTCTTTTGCGTCTACGACGTAAAAGGGAATATCCAGCTTCGCGGCGACGCGGCGCGCCTGCGCCATCGAATCGGGCGTGCAGCAGCGGTTGGAATCCTCCTTGCCCGGCTCGCTCCACAGGCGAAGCATCATCCCGGCAACATCATAGCCCTGCTCCTTGAGCAGAGCCGCCGCAACTGACGAATCCACGCCGCCAGACATGGCGACAACAACTTTCAAATTCATAAGTTCGATGATTATAAACGAAAGGCTTTTCTCTTGACCCGGACACTTTTGTCATGTATATTCCGCCCATTCTAACGACAGCCGCACATGGAATGCGACTGTCGTTTTCTTCCAACCAGGACAACAAATGGATCAATTCAAACACTTCAAAGCGGAAGCCATCATCTTCGATAAGGACGGCACGCTGATCGACTTTGACGCCATGTGGGGCGGTTGGACCGTTTATCTCGCTGACCAATTACAGCAAACCAGCGGCATCAACGTCCGCGAGGCGTTATACATGGCAATGGGCTACGACGAGAGCAGAAAAAAAGTGCTGGCAAATGGAAAACTAGCCGCAACGCCCATGTCCCAGCTTTATCAATTAACTGTGGAAATCTTGCAGTCGCTTGGGCTGGACGAAAAAAAAGCCAAACTTGTGGTCGAACAGGCGTGGTGCATTCCAGACCCGGTCTTGCTTGCGAAACCATTTACCGATACCCGCGCGTTATTTGCCAGCCTGCATGACAAGGGCATCAGGATTGCCATCGCCACCGCCGACGACCGCACCCCTACCCAGGCAATGATCGAGGCTTTCGACATCGAAGAATACATCACCACCATGGTCTGTGCGAATGACGGCATTCCGCCCAAGCCTGCGCCGGATATGGTGCTGAGCATTTGCGAACAAATGAAGATACATCCCGCAAAAGTTATGGTTGTCGGCGATACCATTTCGGATCTGAAAATGGCGCGATCCGCGGGCGCAGGTTTGGCAGTGGGTGTCCTTTCAGGAGTCTCCTCTGCCAGAGACCTTGCCCTCCATGCGGACCTCCTGCTCGAATCGGTGGATGAATTGCATAGGTATGCAACAGCGCGCTCGTCCAAAGATGCAGTACAAACACAGAACGGTCTCAATCCTGATTTTGCGTTCTAAAAAACTCCCATTCCTTTACTTGTGGTCGCGACACAGATAATGTATATTCAGTCCAGCCAAGCGAGCAAAAGGAGAGCATCATGCCCATCAAAGCGGATTTTGTCATCGAAAATGCAAACGTCTTCACCAGCGCCGAGGGGATGTCCCAAACGGAGGCGGTGGCTGTCCAGGGAAACCACATCGTTTACGCGGGGACAAATGAAGGCGCGCAAGCCTTCAAAAGTAAAAACACAAAAGTAATCAATGGACAAGGCGGCACTTTAACGCCCGGAATCATTGATTCGCATTTCCACTTACTGTGGGGAGCCATTGAACTTGCGGGGGCTCAACTCAACGAAGCAGCAAGCGCCAAAGATGTGGGAAACATTCTGAAAAAATACAAGGAAGACAATAAAACCAGCAAGTGGATTCAGGGGCGGGGCGTCAAATACGGAATCATTTCGACGCGGCAGCAGTTGGATGCCGTCTTCCAGGACGAGCCGATTTACATCAACGCCTACGACGGGCATACCTCGTGGGCGAACACCAAAGCGCTGGAAATGGCGGGAATTCTCCAACCCGGCAGGGAAGCCGCGGGGAACGGTGTCGTCGTCCGCGATGGGCAAGGACTTGCAACCGGGGAACTTCGGGAAAGCGCAATGTATCTCGTGGAAGATTTAATTCTGCTGCCCGACGAAGCGCGGAAACGGGAACTGCTCCGCGCTGCAATCCGGCAGATCAACGCGGCAGGCGTGACCAGCGTCCACAACATGAACGGCGACATGCGGGAACTGATGACATACGCCGCGCTCGAAGATGCAGGCGAAATGACCCTGCGGGTGTACGAGCCATATCACATCAAACCGGAAACGACAGAGGAGATGCTCGCCGAAGCCGCAGAGATGGCAAAAGTGCAGGGCGAATTTGTCCGCGGTGGGGCGGCAAAGTTTTTCATGGACGGGGTGTGGGAATCGTACACCGCTTTGAACCTCGAACCCTACGCCGATGACCCCAACGCCAAACCTGAAGGCATTTTTTCACCCGAACATTTCACGCGCATGGCGGCGCTGTGCGACCAAATGGGCTTGCAGATCTTCGTCCATTGCTGCGGGGATGGAGCGGTGAGGAGAACGCTCGATGGATACGAAGCAGTTCAAAGGTCGAATGGGAGGCGGGACAGCCGTCACCGCGTGGAGCATATCGAAGTCATTCATCCCGATGACCTGCCGCGTTTCAAGGAGCTGGGTGTCATCGCTTCGATGCAGCCATTGCATTCTCCGCTGACCGCCAACGACGGCGATGTGTGGCTGGAGCGGACAGGCAAACATCGCTGGGGAAAATCGTTTGCCTGGCGCGAGATCAAAGACGCCGGAGCGACACTCGCGCTCGGCAGCGACTGGACGGTTGCCTCTTTCAACCCCATGCTTGGGATTCACTCCGCGCTGACTCGTCATAAATGGTCGCCGGATACCCCCGACCAACGATTGGGTTTGGAAGAAGCGTTGCTCGGATACACGCGCGATGCGGCATACGCGGAATTTCAGGAACATCAAAAGGGGCAGTTGAAGGAAGGGTATCTTGCGGACCTGGTACTGTGGTCTGCCGACCTGTTCGCAATCCCGCCGGAAGAGACAAAGAACGTCCAGCCTGTTCTTACGATGGTAAACGGACAGATTGCGTACGAGGCATAACCCGAAGGACACGTCGAACATTTCCATGTCAAAATTTTCAGCGTTCTGGAAAATCAGTATTGCGTTTTTGATTCTGGCTTTTGCCTTAATCTTGATTCAAAATTTCGATGTCGCAGTCCGCGCATACAATGCCATGAAAGCAGGCACGTTCAGCGTTCAAGGGCTTCGATACGACCTCGCTTCCTACAATTTTGGAAAATTGTCCATTGTCCAGCCCATCGAAGTCAAGGTGTCGCCCGTAGATGGCATGGTACAGGTGCTTGTTCCGGCGGGTGAATTCAACATGGGCAAGGATGGCAAACCGGATGTCGATTCGCCCCAGCATACGGTTTACCTGGATGCGTTCTGGATGGATCAAGTTGAGGTCTCCAACGCGATGTACGCAAAATGTGCCGAGGCGGGCGAATGCCCCTCTCCCACCACCCGCCTCGATCCTTTCTATGGAAAATGGATTTACAGGGATTACCCTGTTGTATACGTCAGTTGGTATCAGGCTCAGGCATATTGCGAATGGGCAGGCAGGCGGCTGCCCACCGAAGCCGAGTGGGAAAAAGCCGCGCGCGGCACGGACGAACGAAAATTCCCCTGGGGGAACGAGCGCCCAAATCCGCGCCTCGCCAATTACGCCGAATCCCTGATCGGCGAACCCGTGCCGGTCTATCGCTACCCGCTGGGAGCCAGCCCGTATGGAGCCTTGAACATGGCGGGCAACGTGCGCGAATGGGTTTCGGATTGGTACAGCCGTTACTACTATTCCGAATCACCGCGCGAGAACCCTGCCGGGGCGGAAGCAGGCATCGAGCGGTCCATGCGAAGCGGCGCATACGATGCCGATGCAAACGAACTCCCGGTCACCACGCGTTACAAACACGAGCCGGCTTCCGCCGGGTTAAGCCGCGGCTTCCGCTGCGCCGAACCGGCGGAGTAAAAAGGGCAGTCATTACGACTGCCCTCACTCTATTTCAATTTCTCTTCGACGACTTTTGGAAGTTTATCCAGCGCGGATTTGACATCGCCGTTCGGAAGGCTTCCCTGCGCCAAATTGGGACGCCCGCCTCCCTTCCCGCCGATGCCTGCGATCAAATCCCCAGCCTTGACTCCCCGTTTGACCACGTCCTCGGTTACGACGACGGTCAGCGCCACCCGGTCTTCCAACACAGATGCCAGTACCGCCACTCCGCTGGGATAACGCTGGCGAAAGCGATCCGTCATCTGGCGCATAGAATTCATATCCGCGCCGGAAAGTTGGACGGTCAACACCGAAACGCCCTTCACGTCCATGACGAGGTCGAGATTGCGAATAAATTCGGTCATGGCGATGTTTTCGCGCAGGGCAGTCAGCTGCTTGCGGGCTTCCGTCAATTCGTAATGCAGGGATTCGACCTTTGCAGGAAGTTCCTCCGGCGTAGTGGAAACCAGCGACGCCGCGCGGCGGGCGGCTTTGAAACGGCGGGCAATCAATTCATACGCGCCGCGTCCCGTCACGGCTTCGATGCGGCGCACGTTCGCCGCCACCGACCCCTCGCTGACAATGAGAAACGTTCCAATATCCGAAGTGCGTTCAAGGTGCGTACCGCCGCAAAGTTCATAGGAATATTTGTTTCTGACAGTAGAACTGTCGGATTCCAAAATGCTGATTGTCCTCACGGTCTCGCCATATTTCTCGCCGAAGAGCGCCATCGCGCCTTCCTTTTTGGCTTCATCCAACGGCTTGGTTTCCTTGTGAACGGGCATATCCGCGGCAATCGCTTCATTGACCATGCGCTCGACGCGCTCGATCTGTTCGGGGGTCATGGCTTCGGGGTGATTGAAGTCGAAACGCAGATGAGTGGGAGCGACCAGCGAGCCGGCCTGCTTTGCCTGGTCGCTGAGGACTTCGTGCAAAGCCTTGTGGAGCAGATGTGTGGCAGTATGATTGCGCATGATGTCGTGCCGGCGGGTTGCATCCACCTCGGCGACGCATTTATCGCCGACCTTGGGCTGCCCGGAGATGACCGTCCCTACATGGACGATGACGCCAGCCGAAGGACGCCGCATGGCGGTGACTTCGATCTCCCAATCCGCGCCGCGAATAAAGCCGGTATCGTCCACCTGACCGCCGGATTCGATGTAAAAGCCGGTTTTGGGCAGGATGACTTCGATCTGGTCATCGAGCGAAGCGGATTCAACCAACTCGCTATTGACAATCAACGCAAGAACCTCGCCTTCCACTGTAAGGCTGCGATACGGATCATACTCAACACCTTTTGCGCCGAGTTTCTTTTTAGACTGCAAGTCCTTGAGGATACCCGCAAAGAATTCCGCATCTTCGCCGCCAAGTTTGCCCATGGCTTTGCCGCCGCCGGAGGCTTTGGCGTGCGCCTCTTTTGCTTCGTTGAAGCCTGCTTCGTCCACGTCGAGTCCCTGCTCGCGGGCGATGTCGCGGGAGATTTCAAAGGGAAGTCCGTAGGTGGCGTACAGGTCGAAGGCTTTATGACCATCCAGGATGGTTTTCTTTTGGGAGCGAAGGTCAGAGAGTAGATTCTCCAGATGGGCAGTACCAGCCTCAACGGTCCGCGCGAAGCGGATCTCTTCGCGGGTCAAATTATCGAGAATGGCAATTTGAGTCTTTCGCAGTTCGGGGTAGAAGTCGCCGTAGTAGTCAATCACTGCCTGAGCGACTTTGGCAAGGAAAGGTTCATTCAAGCCAATCTTTGTGCCAAAACGCGCCGCGCGGCGGATGATCATGCGGGTGATGTAGTTGCGTCCCGCGTTGCCGGGGACGACGCCATCCGCGATGAGGAATGCGGCAGAACGGACATGGTCGGCAATGACGCGATAGGGCGTGAAGTCGGCGAGCATTTGCGCTTCGGTGTGCCCTGTGAGCGAACGCAGGACACCCAGCGAACTTGTGAAGAGGTCGGTCTTGTAGTTGGAGTCAACGCCCTGCAGAACGGAGACGATTCGCTCGAAGCCCATGCCGGTATCCACATGCTTGGCGGGAAGCGGTTCGAGGCGTCCGTCGTCGAATTGGTTGTATTGGATGAAGACGTTGTTCCATAATTCGAGGAAACGTTGACAATCACTGTTCACGCCGCAGGCATGACCGGGAACATCTTTCTTGTCGCAGAATTCTTCACCGCGATCAAAATGAATTTCGGAGCAGGGACCGCAGGGTCCCGTATCCGCCATTTGCCAGAAGTTTTCCTTGCGCCCGAAGAAAAGGACGTGCGAAGGGTCGAAGCCGGGCTGTTGCTTCCAAATATCGGCGGCTTCGTCGTCGCGCGGGATATTGCCCTGGTCGTCTTCGAAGCAAGTCGCGTAAAGTCTTTCTTTGGGCAAGCCCCACACGTCGGTGAGCAATTGCCACGACCAGGCAATGGCTTCCTTTTTGTAGTAGTCGCCAAACGACCAGTTGCCGAGCATTTCAAAGAAGGTATGATGCGTGTCGTCGCGCCCGACGTCGTCGAGGTCGTTATGCTTGCCCGCCACGCGCATACACTTCTGCGAGTCAACGGCGCGGGTGTAGGGTTTTTTATCGGTGCCGAGAAAGACGTCCTTGAACTGGACCATGCCCGAATTTGTGAAGAGAAGCGTGGCATCGCCGCCGGGAACGAGCGACATGGACGGCACGGCGGTATGTCCATGCTCGACGAAGAAGTCTATAAAGTCCTGGCGGATCTGGTTGCCGGTGAGTTTTTTGGTCATTGTGTAATACAGCTCCGAAAATTTGAAAATGACTGGCGAATTATACCAACAGCTCTGTCATTGCGAGTGGCAACTCGTCGCGCTCGCAATGACAGAAATTAAAAAGTCCCGAGAACCTGTTGGTTTCGGGACCGGGCTTCCTTCATTCCGTCTCAAGCCGTGACAGGTTCGCAGAGAGAGCGCGCAGCGGCGGCGGCTTGAGCAGTTGCGGACGGCTTGAAAGTCTGTTTCATAGGGCAAGATTATACCACCGGGATTTGAGATAGAATAAGATTCACTTGCTCCCGCAAACCGAATCTCATATCCCAGAGACGAAAGGAAAACGAAATGAACACAACCGATCAACCGACTCTATGGAGCCTCATCCTCAAAAGCAGCGTGGCGCACACGCTGACGTATTTCCTGATGGGCATTCTCGCCTTCAACTTTCTGAACTATGAAAACAGTTTTATAAGCGGCGCGCTGGCAAACTACATGCGCCCAACGGACAGTCCCTGGGTGGCAGCGGGACCTGGTCTGCAATGGATTCGCGGCATCATCTTTGCGCTGGCGTTTTATCCGCTGCGCGAGGTCTTCTTCGGTAAAAAGAACGGCTGGCTCGTCATGTTTTGGGTTTTGGTCGCGCTGGGAATCCTCTCCACCTTTGGCGCGGCTCCCGGCTCCATCGAAGGCGTGATTTATACCAACTACCCAACCACCATCCTCAGCTATGTCGAGATTGTCCCGCAGGCATTCCTGTTCGCAGGCTTGTTGTATTATTGGGTCAACCACCCGGAGAAGAAATGGCTGAACTGGGCGCTTGGCGTTCTCTTCGTGCTTGTCGTGCTGATGTCCGTCATGGGTGTGCTGGCGGCAACAGGGTTGCTGCAACCCCCCGCCTAAACTACAGAACGCTTCCGACTCGCCCCGAAATGGACACTTCGCGGGTGAGTTTCTTTTTAAGGAACCCTTTTCGTATGAAGGGAATGCTCATGCTGATATACTTATCATATCTCACAGGGAAGTTCACGCAAAGCAAAAGGAGCGTTTGGTATGAAGACAATCAACAAGTCATTTTTTCTTGCGATGACAACCCTCCTATTCGCAATGCTGGCATGCTGGACCGAAGAAGAACCCACGCCCAGCGTTGTACTACCGGAAGTGGCGCCCACCGCCACCCAGGAAACAATCCTCCCAACCGCAACCCCAGTCTTTGCGGACTACAGCGAATGCGCCAATCCGTATCTGCCCGTAAAAAACGGCGCAACCTGGAATTACAAAATAAGCGGCGACGAAACCGGCGCTTTTACACGCAGTATCATATCCACCCAAGCGGATGGATTCACAGACCAGGACTCCTTCGGTTCGGGATTGGTCCGCCAGGGAAAATGGCAATGCGACAATGGCAGCCTGACCGCCCTCGACCCTGCCGGCAACCGTTCAGCCAGCATCGTTTCGGATGGAATATGGGTGGACTTTCAAACCACCGCCCAATCAGGAGTGACCCTGCCCGCTTCGATCAACCCCGGAGACGCCTGGTCCCAATCCCTGACCATCGAGGGAACCCAGTCCATTTATGATGTCAAATATCAGGCGAGGAATCAATTAACCAGCAACTGCACCGCCATCGGAATCGAAACCGTCACGGTGGAGGCGGGCACATTCCAAGCCATGCGGGTGGATTGCCGCACCGTGATGAACATCTCGCTCACCATAGAAGACAAGCCGAATCAAACCACCCTGACCATCGACACGACCAACTGGTTGGCGGAAAATGTCGGGCTGGTCAAAACCGTCACCACCGGAGAAGACCTCGACGGCACAATCGAACTGGTCAACTACAACATCCCCCAGCCCGGCTAGGTCAGCGGCTCCATTTCCTCTTCGACAACCCGATACACCATGTCATGCACATGAACGGGCTGGCTCACTTTCACCGCCACGTCGTCCCCCGGCTTCACCCAAACAATGCCATGATGCTCAACTTCCATGGAAAAGACCCGCTGGATGAAGTCGGTCGAATGCCCGCGAAAATGGATTTTGTCGCCGAGTTTCAGGCTGTCCGTCAGGCACAACACCGCCACGCCGATGTGACTGTAATAATGCGTCACCCTTCCAATTTCGACTTCCATAACCATGCTCCCGCCCGATGGGAAAGAACATCGGACATTCATACTGTAGCACGAATCGAAGGGTAATTTCCAGTCCATTCGCCGCCTCATTCCCCGCCCAAACCTGCCAGCCCGACCCAAAATTTTCCCCAGCCTGATATACTCCCCGCACCATGCACAGACGCCTGCGCGGAATCCTGAAACGCGGACATCGGGTGGCATCCCGCCCCTCCAAAGACTACCCGTACGGCACAATCGAAAAGCAAAAACCTTTTTTCAAGGAACGCGGGCTTGACCTGGGAGGATATTTCAACGGCACATTGAACATTTCCATCGCTCCGCTGACCTTCGAAATGTCCGCGCCGGAGTTGACGTTCGAGCGGGTCGTATGGACAGACCTGCATCCGTCGGAGACGTTTTCGTTTTCGCGCTGTACGGTCATTTTCAAGGATAGGGAGTATGCGGGCTGGGTGTATTATCCCCACCCGGAAACGAAGAAATCCCATTTCCAGCCCCCGTCCCTGATCGAGGTGATCGCCCGCGAAATCCCCGAAATTCTTTACGGCGATTCCATCGATCTTGAACTCAACGAGAACGAGGTGACGGTCAAGGCTGGGTAAAGGCTTGGGAAACACAAAACAGGCGCGAGCGGAGTCGCGAGGCGCGCCGTCTTCCATTTTTCGATATTTCAATTCCAGGGAATGGTCAAGACCACCCAAAAGTTCTATTTAGATATTGGAAATGCAATTAAACCGATTATGTCGTGTACAATGGGAAAAAGAGAGACACATGCGCATTGCTTTTATTTCCGATATTCATGGTAATTTCATCGCGCTTCAAGCTGTGCTTGCAGATATTAAGCGGCAGGGCATCGACCAGGTCGTCTCGCTTGGGGATACGGTCAGTCTTGGTCCCCAGCCCAAAGAGGTGTTGGATACGCTCAAAGAGTTGAAAAGCATTAACATCAAAGGGAATCATGATGAAGCAATCCTTGCGCCCGAACGTGCGGCGCAGTATGAGATCACGGAGCATTTGGTCCCGGACCTGCACTGGTGCCGCGAACGCCTCACTGAAAGCGATCTCGAATTTATTCGTTCCTTCGAGCGCACTCATGAAATTTCGTTTCCAAACGGGATCAAAGCGCTGGCATTTCACGGCTCTCCGCTGAAACCCACCCATATCATCCTCTCCACCACCCCAGCCGAAACGCTGGATTCTTATTTCGTGGGGCAGACGGCGGGGGTTTTCATCGGCGGACATTCGCACATCCAGATGCACCGCCGCTACGGAAAGAAGTTGGTCGTCAACTCAGGCAGCGTCGGGAACGCTTTTGTTCATCCTTATTCGCCGGGGAATACGCCGAAATTGCTGCCGTGGGCGGAATATGCCATCATCACGCAATCGGGCGAATCTCTCGATGTGGACCTGCGGCGCGTGTCCTTCGATACGAGCGCCCTGCTCGACATCATCAAGGCAAGCGGGCTGCCCGGCACGGAGTGGTGGCTCGGGCAATACCAAAACGGATAGTCCGTCCATTTAACTTGAAGATCATGCGGCATTGCGCCGCATTTTGATTCTTTTATTTTTTTACGCGAACGGAGAAACGATGATCCTAAATAATCCCCTTTTCCTCGTCCTATTCTTTGGAATCTTTCACGTTTTCGGCGGGCTGGCGCTCGGCAAAGGAGTCCGCGACAGGCTGACGAAGGACAACAAAGGCAATTCGCTGATCGCATGGGGCGTGTTGATGGGCGTTGTGCCTGCTTTGTTCGATTGGGTCTTTCTCGTCAATCAGGGATATGTTTGGCACGGGTTAACGGGACCTGTGTTGTTCGTTGCGGCGGCGGCGGCAGCGGCAATCTTCTTCACGGAAAAACTGACCCGCGTCCACGAAAAGTCAATCGGGGCGATTTTGATGGGCGGGGCGGCGCTTCTGCTCGGTCTTGCGCTTGCGCCCTACCTCGTCAAGCAGGCTCTGACGATGGACCTCAGTCCCGCCGACTACATCTTTGGCAGCTGTCTGCTCGTCCTGCCATTGTTCGTCGGGTTTGGATTCGTCTGGAACGGCGTGACTGCCATTCTCAAAAACCGCGCATTCGATGAACACATCGCGGAGCGGGAAAAGGAAATCGAGGAAAAGGCTTCGAGGAAAAAGAAGGCAGGATAAAGCGGCGGGGAAAGAATGCTCATGAAGAGACCGTTTCTTAACCCGTCTTTTTGGACACGGATGGCACAGACGACACCGATATTCACGGAAAGAGCCCTTTTCCGTCTGATCCGCGAAATCCGTGTACAAAAAAAAGCGGCAATATTTTAAGAAACGCTCCCCAAGAGCTGGAAGGTTGAAGCGCGTCGCGAAGCGGGGAAAATATCGCTTTCGGAAACCTTAAAAAGTTGCAAATTCATTGCAATCGAAATGGAGTAAAATTGTCGGGTTGCGTTGATTACACATAAGCAAGAGCAGGAGGCAGAGCCGTATGTTCGTTACAAAAAACCTATACCAGAACGACGACACCTGGAAAAACACCCCGCTTGGATCTTCCAACCAGACGATTGGCTCATGGGGATGCTTGCTGACGTCCGTCACCATGATGCTTAACGGCATTGGCTACAACGAGACTCCCGTAGCCGTCAACGACAAAATGAAGAAAGCCGGCGGTTTTCAGGGGGCGCTTTTTATCCCCAGCGTGCTTCCCTACGTCTGGCCCAACGTCGCCTATCGCGACATGCAGCCGTGCGAAACCACCCCCGCCCCCATCGCTCAAATCGATGCGGCGGTGGCGCAGGGCAAAGCCGTCATCCTTCAAGTGGACTGGAACAAACAAGCCGGCATCCAAACTCACTTTGTGCTGGTAAAGGAAAAGAAGGGCGACGATTATGTCATCTACGACCCCTACAAATACAGCGGCGACGGTCCCGATAAGGACGTGCTGCTGACGACGCGCTACAAATACAACGGCGCAAAACTTGCAACCGAGATCAGCGCCGTATTGTGGTTCGACAATTGGGGCATCATCGCGCCCGAACCGCCCAAAGTAACCAAGGTTCCGGTTCCCGCCGAAAAATTCATCCTGTACGCCGCCGAGGACGATCTCGCCCTGCGCGCCGAGCCTACCGTCAATGGATACCTCTGGAAACGCATGACAATGAACACCGAACTCATCTGCCTCGAATCAAAGGCGCAGGCGCAGGCAAAGATCGGCGTTCAGGGACAATGGGTTCACGTGCAAGACCCGCAAGGCGACCAGGGGTACACCGCCGCATGGTATGTATCCGACAAAAAGAACGCCTCTTCCTCGACCTCGACGCCTGCCACGTCTCCCACACCAGGTTCCGCGCCGACACCTGGTTCTGCCCCCGCCCCTGTCCCCGCGGGCGCGTTCGCGCTCTACCCCACCGAAGAATTATCCTTCCGCTCCAAGCCGGTCATCGCCGCAGACACATTGATCCGCCGCCTGCCCGTCACCGAGCAGTTGATCAGCCTCGAATCCGCCGGCGAGACCATTGCCAAAGTAGGCGTGGTGAACCAGTGGCTGAAAGTAAAAGACGCAAACAATAAAGAGGGCTACGTCGCCGCATGGTATGTGAAATACGCGGGAGGCGCGTCCGCGCAGGCGGGCGGCGCATCCACGCCGAGCGCCGGTGGAGCCGTAAAAGTCCGCACCACCGCCGAGGCGGTATCCCTGCGCTCGCAACCCTACATCAGCAGCGCGACTCTCATCAAGCGCGTGCCAATCAACCACGAGTTTACGATAGCGGAGGCGGGCGGAGAGTCGAAGATCGGCGCGAACAACCAATGGCTCAAGGTGAAGGATTCCTCGCATGAGGGATACATCGCCGCCTGGTTCGTCACACGATAACGGAAGAAAAGCAACTCATGACGCATGACCGCAAGACAAGGGTTTTCATCTCCTATTCCCGCAAGGATAAACGCTTTGCGCAAAAATTGAACGCCGCCCTCGATGAAGCGGGCATGGAAGCCTGGATGGACCTGGAAGACATTCCCCTCACCGCCGATTGGATGGCGGAAATCACCTCCGCCATCGAAGGATCGGATGCCTTCCTGTTCGTCATCAGCCCTGACTCTGCCAAGTCGGAAGTTTGCACAAGGGAACTCGATCTGGCAATCGCGGGAAACAAGAAAGTCATCCCGGTGCTGTACCGCGATCTTGAGAAGAGACAAAAAACGCATCCCAAGCTGGCTTCCACCAATTGGGTATATTTGCGCTCGAAGAAGGAGAATTTCAAAAAATCCTTCCCTTTCCTGATCAGCAGCATCAAAACCGACCTCGGCTGGGTCAAACAGCATACGCGCCTGCAACAACGCGCCAACGAATGGAATCACAAAAAACGCCAGTCGCTCTACCTGCTCCAGGGTTCGGATTTGACCGATGCCGAAAAATGGATGGGCGATTCAACGGTCTATGAAGGACGCGAAGTCACGCCTTTGCAGGCGGAATACATCCGCGCCAGCCGCACTCATGCCACCCAAAAACAAAGAAACCTGACCATCGGCATTACGTTAATCACAGCCGCCAGCATCCTGATCGTCATTTTTGCGATCCTTCAATGGCACAACGCATTGGAAAACGCAAAACTGGCAAGCGAAAACGCCGCCATTGCCGCCCAAAACGAGGAAATTGCGCTGACCCAGCGCGCGTTGGCAGAGGAAAGCGCCAGGGAAGCGCTGGAAAAGGCGAACGAAGCCAGGGCGCAACGAAGCGCCGCCCAGGCAAATGTTTATAAGGAGCGTCCGGGTGAATTGGATACCAGCACCCTGCTGGCAATCGAGTCGATGACACGTTCCCCGTCACCTGAGGCGGAGAATGTATTGCGGAACAACCTTAGCAAAATGCCTGTCCCGGTTGCTCAGATTAAACACAAAGGCAGGATATGGAACATCCAAAACAGCAGCGACGGGCAATACATCGTCTCAGCCAGCGCGGATCACACTGCCTGCGTATGGACGCTTGCAGGAGAAAAAGTCTACTGCGTCCAGCATGAGCGGGACGTAACCGACGCCCTGGTGACGGACGATAACAGCCTCCTCGTTACCGGAAGTTTGGATGGCAATGTCCGCTTCTGGGATTTCAAAGACGGGTCTGCGCAGGAAACGTTCAATTTCGGCTCCGGCATTCTGGATATTGACATCAGCCCCGACAATCGGTTCGTCATTGCCGGACGCGAAGACGGTTTCATTTCGGTCATGGATATCGTCCGGCGCAAGCATGTATACTTTTTCGATTTCGCCTCCGGACCGATTACCGTGACAAAGTTTCAACCGAACGGCGAGTGGGTCGGGGTGGCGACAAAGGAAGGCATGAGCCGCGTCTGGAGGATATTCAGCGGCGTTCCAGAAAAGGGTTCCCAACACAACGCTGAAGTTTTCAGCCTTGTATTCAGCCCCAACGGCAAATTAATGGTTACAGCCAGTGAAGACAGCACAGCCCGGATCGCGCGGGCGGAAACCGGGCGACAGACACACGTAATCCCCCACATGGACTGGGTGGAGGATGCCGCCTTCGGACCAGACAGTTCCTGGTTCGCAACCGCCTCGGACGACAAACTGGTGCGCGTGTTCGACGCCAATACCGGCATCGAAAAACTCCGCATGAGTCACGGCAGTTTTGTCCAGCGCGTCAGGGTCAGCCCAAATGGAAACTGGATCGCCAGCACGGGGTACGACTTTACCGCGCGGATATGGGACGCGCACACCGGCGCATTGATGCTCGAGGCTTCGATAGATGGG
>JAGUZU010000113.1 GCA_020060625.1 Anaerolineales bacterium
AAGTGGAATGCCCTGCGAGTACAACATGCGCGTGACGTAATGATCGGGGATGATGAACAGGTCGGCGGGTGAGCCGAAGGTTGCGTCCGGATCGGCAAAGAGGCGCGGATCAACATGTCCGTGCGGAGAGATAATCGGCAACGCCGCGACAATCTGATATAGCTCGCGCGCGACCTTGCGTGTTGTGAGTACAGGGGAAAAATAGCGATCCGGGTTGAGCATGTTCATCAGGAGATAATGCGAGCCTTCATCCAATCGTTCGAATTGTGGAAATCCGCCACGGCAGTGCCCGGGTGGACGAGCTCATCGAATAACGGACGATCAGCGTCATCCAATGTTTTATCGATGATACCGAGCGCATCCTCGAGATGCGCGAGCGTACGCGGACCAATAATGGGCGAGGTGATGCCCGGTTGATCTTTTACCCAAAGCAGGGACAATTGCGAGGCGGTCATCCCGCGCTCTTTTGCCATTTTGTCAACAACCTTGCCCACATTGATCCCGCGCTGCGTGACGCGTGCTCTGACCATACTGCTATCCCAAAGATGGGCGCGCGAATCTCCCGGGTATTCGTCTGTTTTGGGATAGCGACCCGCCAATATACCCATCGCCAGCGGTGACCAGGGGATGATCGCCAGTTCGTATTTTTGGCATAGTGGGATCAGTTCATTCTCGATGCGGCGATCGAGCAGATTGTATGGAGGTTGCTCGCTTATATAACGGTTCAGCCCGTAGCGCTCACTAAGGGATAAAGCCTCCATCACCATCCAGGCGGGATGCGTGGAGCAGCCAATATAGCGAACTTTGCCAGCGCGGATCAGGTCATCGAAGGCGCGCAGGGTTTCGTCCTGCGGATGCGTCAACGGCGGGCGATGGAGTTGGTACAGGTCGATGTGGTCGGTCTGCAAGCGCTTGAGCGAATCTTCGCAGGCTTTGATGATGTGATAGCGGCTCGCCCCAGCGTCGTTAGGTCCATCTCCCATGCGTCCGTTCGCCTTGGTCGCCAGAAAAACCTGCTCCCGCAAATTATTCTCTTTCAGGAACCTGCCTGTGATGCGCTCACTCTCGCCCTTGTTGTAGACATTAGCGGTATCAAAGAAGTTAATCCCACCATCCACCGCTTTTTGCATGATTTCAAACGAATCTTCTTCATTAGTTGGCCCGCCAAAATTCATCGTCCCCAGACACAAGGGCGAAACCAGCACTCCGGAACGGCCCAGTTTTCGGTATTCCACAATTCACATCCTTTCTATAAGACAGAGCTTCAAGACCTATCGTTACAGCTTATAGAATACCACTTTTCATTATCAGCGCGTGAGCCAGCCGCCATCTACGGGGACAATCGCGCCGTGCATATAATCGGATGCGGAGGATGCCAGGAACACTACCGCGCCTTTCAGGTCATCAGGTGTGCCCCAGCGTCCAGCGGGAATGCGCTCAAGAATGGAGATGGAACGCTTTGGATCGGCGCGCAAGGCAGCAGTGTTGTCCGTCGCCATGTAGCCGGGCGCGATGGCATTGACGTTGATATTGTGCCCCGCCCATTCGTTGGCAAGCGCACGCGTGATGCCAGCCAGGGCACTCTTCGCGGCGGTATAAGATGGCACGGTGATGCCTCCCTGGAATGAAAGCATGGAGGCGATGTTGATGATCTTGCCGCCTCCCTGTGACATCATCACACGCGCCACAGCTTGCGAGAGGAAGAAAGCCGCCTTCAGGTTGATCTGCAGCACATCGTCCCAATCAGTTTCGGAAAAATCGATGGCTGGCGTGCGGCGGATCGTCCCGGCGTTGTTGACCAGAATATCGATCTGGCCTAGATTACTGACAAATCCATCCACAACTTTCCGCAAATCTTCCACACTGGCTTCACGCAGATCGACAACGGCCTCGTGATATTTCCTGCCCAGCGCGCGTACGGATTCGCAGGTGCTTTCGCAGCCGGTGCGGTCCAGGCTGGCGATGTCCGCGCCTGCTTCGGCCAGCGCGAGCGCCATGCCCTGCCCCAATCCTTGGCCCGCGCCAGTGACGAGGGCCACTTTGCCATCGAGTTTGAATAAGTCTAAAATCATAAGTTTGCCTTTTTCATTCTCACCGCGAAGCGCGCAAAGAACACGAAGTTCTTAAACTGTGTTTCTTTGTGATCTTCGCGTTCTTTGCGGTTCAAAAAATCAATAACCGAGTTCTTTCAGCATCGGGATCGTTTTCGTCACCCAACCCAATTGCGGATCGTCCACCGTCGCCTGGGTGCGCTGATTGCCCGCCAGGAACCACAGGTAATATGTCGTATATCCCGGCGCGCTGACAACCGTATGATAGCCGCGCGGCATCATGTGGATGCTGTTATCGCGGATGGTGAAATTCTCATCCTCGCCTTCTTCGTTGTAGTAACGGCAAATCCCAAAGCCATCGTTCGGATTGACCTTGAAGAAGTACATCTCTTCATGATAGGCCTCACGCGGCAGGTCATCCACCTGGTGTTTATGCGGCGGGTACGTACTCCAATTTCCGCTGGGCGTGAACGTTTCGCCGACGATCAACCGCCGCGCAGGGAGTTCGGGCTGGGCGGCAGTGGTGAGAATTTGATGGAAGTAACGCTTGAAGTTTGCCGCGCCCCAAATTCCATTCACCACCTTAGTCGGTTCGATCACATACGGCTCGACATCCAAATCGGATGGCGCACTCGGCAGTGCAATTTCCACAGCGGTATCTGCCGTGATGGCGAATTTGGACTTAGCCGGGATATAGACCGAATGCGGTTTGCCGCCAAACACATTGGGACGCCCGCCCACTTTTTCGAAGCGCTTCTCCCCGACCTCGAAGCTGGCCTGGCCTCCGAGGATCACTGCCAGCATTTCACGCTCCTCGCTGTCGGCGCTGTAGGTTTCTCCTGCTCCGAGTTTCAGGAATCCGAACTCAAGCAATTTGCACGGATTCGTGGACGGGGTGTTTAGTCCGTTGTTCGCTGTAAGTAGTGAGTGATATTTCATCGTTTCTCCTTTCCAAAAACGTCCCGAAGGCTTTCCCGAGTGATCTGATCTGTCAACCACAGCCTTCGGGATGGTCATTTCTATCTACGCGCTTTCTTTATCCAACCAATGCAATCAGACGCCTTTTTCGCAATCCCGTCATAATCCTTATCAATTACCGCCTGCTTCATAATCAGTTTGCTCCCCATCCCAACCGCCACCGCGCCAGCTTTGATCCATTCGCTGAGGCTGGCTTCGGTCGCGTCCACACCGCCGGTGGGCATCAGCCTGTGCCAGGGGCTGGGCGCCAGCACGGCTTTGATGAATCCGGGTCCGCCTGCGGACGACCCGGGGAAGATTTTGCAAATCTCCGCGCCCAATTCTTCAGCAGCAACAATTTCATTCTCTGTTGCGCAACCGGGTATATAAAGAATTTTCCGCCGATTGCACAGGCGAGAAATTTCCGGGTTCAGGCTGGGACCAACGATAAAGTTCGCTCCCAGGGCAAGATACAAAGCGGCAGTTGGCGCATCGATAATCGATCCGACACCCAGAATCACGTCCGGGTCGGCCTTTGCAAAATGTTTGACCAATTCCGTGAAAACCGGATATGCCATCTCGCCGCGATTGGTGAATTCGATCACCTTCGCTCCGCCGCGCGAACAGGCAGATGCTAATTCGATAGATGCTTCCACATCGCCGTTGTAGAACAGTGGAACAAGACCGGTATCCAACAATGTGTTGATTACATCCAAACGCATGAAACGTGCCATAGTAACTCCTTATGTCACACCTGCACTTGCGCCTGCGCGCAGTGCAGGTGAGCAATCTCCTGTTTAGTGGGGATTGCTTCGGGCCAACGCCCTCGCAATGACATCTATCGCGAAACGCGTCCCGAAGCATCGCCAGCCATCAGGGTTTCGACTTCGCTCACGCTGACGGCATTGAAATCACCAATGATGCTGTGCTTGAGACAGGCCGCTGCCGCCGCAAAGTTGAGCGCCTTCTGCGGGTCATCCGTGTATTTGCGCAAACCATAGATGAGCCCACCCATGAACGAGTCGCCGCCGCCCACGCGGTCAACGATGGGGATAATATTGTACACAGGCGCGGAATAAAATTCATCTTCCTTCCATAATACACCTGACCATGTGTTATGACTTGCCGATAGCGAACCACGCAACGTGACGCAAATAGTTTTAAGCGACGGGAATTTTTTATTGAGTTTTTCACACACATAACGATAATGATCCGCTTCCACCTTGCCAGCGGTGACATCCGCTTCAGGTGCTTTGATGCCAAATACCTTTTCTGCATCCTCTTCGTTGCCGAGCGCCACATCACACATCCCCACCAAATCGGTCATCACCTCGCCCGCGGACTTGCCCCATTTCCACAGCTTGGCGCGGTAATTCAAATCGGTAGAGACGGTGAGTCCCATCTCACGTGCAACCAGAAGCGCTTCGTGGCACACTTCCGCGGCGCCCTGCGAAACGGCGGGCGTGATACCCGTCCAGTGGAACCAGTCCGCGCCTTCGAAGACTTTTTTCCAGTCGATCATTCCTGTCTGGATGGTGGCAAAACTGGAATTGGCGCGGTCGTAGATCACTTTGCTGCCGCGTTGCGCCGCGCCTGTTTCGAGGAAGTAGATGCCGATGCGGTCACCGCCACGCGCGATATGTTCCGCGTGAATGCCATAGCCACGCAGGCTCATCAGGCAGGCATCACCCAGGTCATTTTTTGGAAGCCGTGTGACGAACTCGACTTCTTCGCCATAATTCGCCAGCGAAACCGCCACATTCGCTTCGCCTCCGCCGTAAATTGCTTCGAACGACCGGGCCTGGGTAAAACGCTGAAAACCCGGTGGCGCAAGACGCAGCATGATCTCGCCGAAGGTGACAATCTTCATAAAAACCTCCATAACACTTTGTTGGTTGAGTAGGCGGCGTGTTCGTTCGCCGCCGTATCGAAACCAACAAGTTCCA
>JAGUZU010000010.1 GCA_020060625.1 Anaerolineales bacterium
CTTACGCGCCCGTTGGCGTTAGCCTGTCCTGGACGGACAGTCCAGGGAGAACGCCAACTACGCATGGTGACGGCATTAATTTGTTAATCTTCATCATGTCGCCTGGCGAGCGGGATAAATCTCGCGGTACTGGAAAAAAGCCCGGGGAAACAGAATCAAGCCAACGTCGAGAAAGAAGCGAAGACCGTCTCCTGGGGAGGCGGTCTTTTCTCATCCATTAATCGTGTTAAGTGTAACAAAAGTCACTGCCAGTTTTATTTCAGATGGCTATGATGGGGAAAATTCCGACAATGCTTGTGAAATAAGCCACATTATAAAAGGAGAGTGCCATGTCCAAGAAGGATGAACGCGAGAATGAACCCCTGCCGCAATGGCAAAAGTGGTTCGACAACATTTGGGTGTTGTTCCTGTTGTCTTTGTTGATCAGCGGCTTGATCTACAACCTGTGGGGAATCATTGACCTGTTGAACGTGCCGCCCGCCCCATACTAAACATAGGAGAGAAGAATGTTAGCGCCTGAAAAACTTTGGTGGAAGCCGATGGGCCGCATGGAAAAGACGTGGCTCACTGTGGCTTTCGTGTGGTGCGTTTTCCTGACCCTGATGATGCCTTTGTGGTACTTCTTCGGGAAGCAGAACGTGCCGACGGAAACGTACCGCGTGACCCGCGAGCAGTACGCCGCGCAGGTGAACGCTTTTGTGGATCAATACAAGGTCGGGGAGGAGAATGGCATTCCCGTGGTCGCCCCGCCGCCCGGCAGTGACGTGTACCTGCGCGCCAGTACCTGGCAGTGGTATCCCATTTTGCAGTTGGAGAAAGGGGAGACCTACCGCCTGCATATTTCTTCGATGGATCTGCAGCACGGCTTTTCGCTGCAACCGGTGAACATCAACCTGCAAGTCCTGCCCGGTTATGACTACGTGGCGACCATCACGCCGACCAGCGCGGGCGAGTTCACCATCGTCTGCAATGAATTCTGCAACCTCGGTCATCACACCATGGTTGGTAAAGTGATCGTAAAGTAGGAGAATGAAAATGACAGCGCTTGCACCTACAACCCCCTGGGTCGCGGGTAAGAAGGACGATTACCGCGCCTGCCCCGTGACCACCCTCAAAGTGGACATGCACGCCGAACGCCTGATCATCGCCAACGCGGTGATGGCGGTGGTCTGCCTTTTGCTGGGCGGCATCGCGGCTTTGTTGATTGCCCTCACCCGCTGGCAGGCGATCCACCTGCTGGACGCCAAATGGTTCTATAGTCTGCTGACCCTGCACGGCATTGACATGCTCGTGGCGTGGATCGTGTTCTTTGAAATGGCGGGCTTGCACTTCGGCTCGACCGCCCTGCTGAATGCGCGTCACGCCGCGCCGAAACTTGCCTGGTTCGGCTTTATCCTGATGGTCATCGGCGGTTTGATGGTCAACGTGGTGGTGTTGTTCGACGCGAACAGCATTGTGACGTTCACCGCCTACGTGCCGCTCAAGGCGCACCCGCTCTTTTACCTGAGTTACATCCTGTTCGCCGTCGGCGCGTTGATTCAGGTCATCACCTTCTTCATCAACATTGTGGTTGCGAAACGCGAGAAGCGCTTCGAAGGCTCGCTGCCCCTCGCGGTCTTCGGCTTGATGACCGCCGCCATCCTCGCGGTGTACACCCTTTTGCAGGGAGCCGCCGCCATTGTGCCGGCTTTCTTCTGGTCGCTGGGCATCCTTGCGAATTACGACCCTGGAATTTATCGCAACTTCTTCTGGGGCTTTGGGCATCCCGCACAGCAGGTCAACCTTGCCGCGATGGTTTCCATTTGGTACATGCTCGCGCAGATGACAGTCGGCATTCGCCCGTTGAACGAGAAGTTCTCGCGCCTCGCCTTCATCCTGTACCTGTTCTTCATCAACCTCGGTTCTGCCCACCATCTGTTGGTTGATCCCGGTCTCACGTTCGCGTGGAAAGCCGTCAACACTTCGTATGCCATGTACCTTGCCGTGCTTGGCTCGATGATGCACGCCTTCTCGATCCCCGCCGCGATGGAAGTGGCGCAGCGCGCCAAAGGCTACACCAAAGGACTCTTTGGCTGGCTCCGCAACGCCCCCTGGGGCGAGCCGGGCTTCGCGGGCTTGGTCATGTCCATGGTGATCTTCGGCTGGATCGGCGGCATCACCGGCGTGACCATCGGCACGGAGCAGATCAACATGCTGGCGCACAACACCCTGCGCCTGCCCGGTCACTTCCATGCCACCGTCGTCGGCGGCACGACCACCGCGTTCATGGCGTTCACCTACTACGTCATCCCGCTCATCTTCCGCAAGGAACTCAAACTCAAGAAGTGGGCGCAGTGGCAGCCGTACGTCTTCGGCGGCGGCACCGCCCTCGTTTCACTGGGCATGATCACCAGCGGTCTGCAGGGCGTCGCCCGCCGCAATTGGGACATCACCTTCGCGGGCGTCGTCCCCGGCACCGTGGACCTGACCCTTGCCATCTTCGGCATCGGCGCGTTGATCGCAGTGACCGGCGGCATCATGTACCTGACCATCGTGCTGGTCTCCGTCTTCACCGGTCCGCGCATGGAAGCGGGACAGATGCTGCTCATCGGCGGCAGTGAGAATCCCCTGCTCGAATCCACCAAACTGACCGACGAGCAGATGGAACATCCCAAGAACCAGCCCAAAGGCACGCTCGTTTTGGTCTTTGCCTTCCTCGTCTGGTTTGCGATTTACTATCTCAGCAATTGGTGGCTGCTCGGACGCACCTGGTTCATTCGGTAACGCTCTCCTTTTGAAAAGATCTCGGAGGTCTTCGAGACCTCCGAGGTCTTGAACGATGATGTCATTGCGAGAGCGGAGTTTTTCCGCTCGAAGCAATCCCCGCAAACGAGGAGACTGCTTACCCATTCGGGTACGATGTCGTTCCTCGCAGTGACATGGCGATTTACAGGTACATGATGCTTGCCTCTTTTCTTCTCGGTCTTCTTGGCAGTCTCGGTCATTGTGTGGGGATGTGCAGCGCCGTGATCGTCATTTTTGATCGCCAGCCCGTTTTCCAAAACAAATTCGCTTGGGCTTTCGCGCACGCGGGGCGCGTCACCACGTATTCATTGCTCGGTCTTGTTTTCGGCGCGTTCGGTCAGACCCTCTTCGCGTTCGATAAACTGCAAGCCGCGCTTTCCATTCTCTTCGGAATTATCGCTTTTTATCTTGCCTCCGCATTTATTGGGTTGACTCCCTCGCCCGAACTTTTATTCTCCGGCTTGACCCAACGCTGGGGACGCGCCATTCGTGGATATAAACCCGCTTCGCGACTCAGCCCGTACCTGCTCGGTCTCCTGTGGGGATTTCTCCCCTGCGGTTTGGTCCTGACCGCGCTCATTGCCGCGATGGCTTCTGCAAACGCATTCCTCGGCGCGTTGACCATGTTCATTTTCGGCGTTGCCACCATCCCCAGTTTGTTCGCCGTCAAATGGCTGGCAGGCAAATCGCTTTCCCGCATCTTCTCCCGCGGACTGGCTTCGCTGGTAATGATGCTCTTCGGCTTTCAATTCGCCATGCGCGGATTTGCCTCACTCGGCTGGGTCGAGCATTTTATGCTGGGTTCGTTTATGTTTTGGTAGGTAAAGTGCGCGGGTAAACAGGTAAACAGGTAAACAGGTAAACAGGTACACAGGTACACAGGTAAACAGGTAACACGTAACACGCAACACGCAATATGGAACTAATCAACTACCAAACTACCAAACTAACTTCCACTTGCTCGCTGTGCGGATTGACAACCATGCATCCGCTCACGAACCAAGTAGGCGATGTATTCTGCTGTCCATCGTGCAGGGAGGTGGCGGCGCTTCTGGCTGAGAATCCAGCCGGGGAGCGGGAGCAGGCTCAAGTCAAGGGAGAGGCGCAGAACGTCACGCTGACTCTTGGCGGGATGTGGTGTTCATCCTGCGCGTGGCTGGTGGGCGAGGGACTCAAACGCACCAAGGGCGTGGTGGATGCGGAAGTGAATTTCATCCAGCATCAGGCAAACATTACTTACGATACATCGCTCACCAATCACAAATCTCTGAAGAAGCGCGTTCGCTCGCTGGGGTATCAAGCCACATTGCCGAACGAAAAGCCGCGCGATGAAGAGGAATCGTTTTTCACGCGCCTGCTGATCGGCGGCGTGATGGTGCTGCATGACATGGTCGTCGGCGCGGGGATTTACGGGCGCGAACTTTTGGGGTGGGCGTCGCCTGAAACGCAATGGCTGGTGGATTTTTTCCAGATCATGATGCTGGCGACGAGCATTCCTGTTTTGCTGTTATTGGGCTTACCGATTTTGCGCGCAGGGTTTGCCAGTCTCCTGCGCGGACAACCGAACATCCACACGCTCATCACAATTGGAACGTTTTCAGCGTTCGGGCTTTCGGTGCGAAATTTGATCGTGGGGCATGGCGGTTTGTATTTCGATACGGCGACGATGCTCATCTTTTTGGTCTCGGTCGGGCGCTGGCTCGAAATGCAGGCGCACAAATCCAGCAACAAGGCGGTGTCGCGGCTGTTGGAGCAAATTCCAAATACAGCGACGGTGGTGACGGATGATGCCGATAAAACCGTGAACGTCTCGGAACTTCAGCCCGGGATGCGCGTGCGCGTGCGCCCCGGCGAACGCTTCCCTGTGGATGGATTGATCGCACTTGGCGAAGGCGATGTGGATGAGTCCCTGCTGACGGGCGAACCGAGACCGATTACCCGCCGCGAAGGCGAGAAGGTGCAGGCTGGCACGATCAACCTCGACGGAAGTTTTGAAGTGATTACCACAGCAGTGGGAGATTCGACGACAGCGGGGCAGATCGGGCGGTTGCTGCACGAAGCCCTGTGGGCGCGCTCCCCGCTCGAGCGCCTCGCGGATAAACTCTCCGCGTGGATGACTCCGATTGCGCTCGCGCTGGCGGCGATTGCCTTCCTAATCTGGAATTCTATTTCTGGCGTTGAAACTGGCTTGATGGTGGCGCTTTCTGTATTGCTGATCGCCTGTCCGTGCGCGCTGGGGCTGGCAACTCCGCTGACGTTGTGGCTGTCTCTGGGGCGTGCGGCAGAATCGGGCGCGATCCTGCGAAGCACATCCGCGCTGGAACGGCTGGCAAAAGTAGATAAGGTCTTCTTCGATAAGACAGGCACGCTGACACAGTTGCCGATGAAGGTGAAAAACATGTTTGTTCCCTCACCCCTAACCCCTCTCCCAGAGGGAGAGGGGAACGGCTCCCTTCTCCCTCCGGGAGAAGGGCTGGGGAAAGTGCCCCGCAGGGGTATGAGGGTGAAAGAATTCCTTCAAATCGTCGCTTCCATCGAAAACGAGTCGGAACATCCTCTTGCCAAAGCCATTGTGGAATATGCCAAAGAGAATCAAACAGAACTCATCAAACCCGAATCTTTCAAAGCATTGCCCGCGCTTGGAGTGATCGGCGATTTACGATTTACGAATTACGATTTACGAATTTCCATTGGCTCGGCGCGGTTGATGTCTGCCGAGGGGTTGGAGATGCCGCAGGAAATCAGTCAACAGGCAGAGGCGTGGAAAGAGGCGGGGCTGGTCGTTGTCTATTCCGGCTGGGACGGGCAGGTCAAGGGGATCGTGGGGCTGGGCGAGACAGTCCGCGCGGAGGCAAAGGATGTGGTGACTGATTTGCAATCGCGCGGGCTGGATCTTGGCGTGTTGACGGGCGACGACTCCAGTGCGGGCGAACGCTGGCAGAAGACCCTGGGCATCCCCGTGCAGGCGGCGCTCACGCCCGATGAAAAGATGAACCGCCTGGCGGAGAATGCCGCGATGGTCGGCGACGGTATCAACGATGGTCCCGCGCTCGCCGCTGCGACGGTTGGCTTGGCGATGAATCACGGCACGGACGTGGCGCGTACCGCCGCCGACATCGTGCTGATGCGCGACGATTTAAAGGTCATCCCCTGGCTGGTGGATCTGTCACGCGAGTCAATGAAACGTGTGAAACAGAATTTGGGCTGGGCGGTCATCTACAACGTGATCGGAGTCGGGCTGGCGATGGCTGGCTTGTTGCAGCCCATCTTCTCTGCATTCGCGATGATCGCCAGCAGTATCTTCGTTACAACCAATGCAATGAGGATGAATAAATTTCCACTGCTGGAAAAATAATGTCGTTGCGAGGAGTGGCGCCCCGCGCCACGACGAAGCAACCTCCTCGAAACCGGGGATTGCTTCGTCGGGAAGATCACCCTCCTCGCAATGACATGGAACCTGGAACCTGATACATGACTCACAATCTTTACGCTCGACGCAAAACCCTGCGCGCCTTCGAAAAACTTTGGACGAAACTCGAAGGTCTCGTCAACCGCTTCACCAAATCGGATTTCAACCCGTTCTACCACCTCGGCACGTTGACCATCTTCATGCTGCTGCTGTTGATCGGCACGGGAATCTATCTCACCGCCATCTATCGCCCCGGTCTCGATGTCGCCTACGCCACCGTCGAAAAAATAGACTCCAACTGGTTTGGCTCGCTCATGCGCAGCATCCATCGCTACGCCTCCGATGCGATGATCCTGCTCATTGTCCTGCACCTGCTGAAAATGCTGTTCAGCGACCGCTACTGGGGTCAGCGTTGGCTGGCATGGACAAGCGGGTGGATTATGCTTGCAACCACATGGCTGGTCGGCACGATGGGCTACTGGCTCATCTGGGACGAACGCGCGCAATGGATGACCGAATACATGATGAACACGCTTGCCGGCACGTCGGGTCTCACCTACGTCGCGGCGGATATCGAATCGCGCACCTTCTCCAACTTCGTCATCATCCTCTTTCTGCACGTCTTCCTGCCGCTGATCGGATTCCTCGGCATTTACATTCACGGCTTGCGTCTCTCCCGCGCGCGCTGGTGGTCGCCGCGCTGGGTCAGTGCGCAAGCCATCGTCGGGCTGGTGATCCTCTCGCTCATCAAACCCGCCATGTCCGCCGCGCCCGCCGACCTTTCGCGCCTCGTCGAATCCACGCCGATGGACGCCTACTATCTCGGCTTCCTTCCGTTGATCGACGCCTGGGGAAACGTGATCTTCTGGGGACTGGCGATCCTCGTCGGTGGGAGTCTATTCCTGCTCCCCTGGCTCGCCTCGGGTCGTGACCTGGGACCTGCTTTTGTGACCGATGAGCAGTGTACCGGCTGTAACATCTGCTACGCCGAGTGTCCGTTCGACGCCATCCGCATGGTCACCAGGGACGATGACTCGGGCTATCAAAAATTAGCCATCATCAACGCCGCGCAATGTACGGGATGCGGCATCTGCGTGGGATCATGTCCCACCGATGCGATTGACATGGCAGGCGGTTACAACAACGAACAGGTCTTCAACGCGATCAAGGGCGCGCTGCATCGTGAAAAGAAGGAAGGCAATCCTGTTACGGTCTTGTTTGCCAGCCACCGCGACGAGGCATTGGGCGGTCTACCCTCACCCCTGCCCCTCTCCCAAAGGGAGAGGGGTCTGAATCCCCTTCTCCCTTTGGGAGAAGGGTTAGGGATGAGGGAAAATCCCCCCGTCTTTGTCTCAACATGGAATGGAAATACGCGCGTCGTCACCGCAGTATTGCCGTCTGCGGGCGCGGTCAACATCGAGTGGATCAAATCCCTGCAAAGCGAAGGCGCGCGCGATGTGGTTATCCTGGCGCATCCCTACGACGACGGCGTGTACCGCGAAGACGCGCATTGGATTTCGAGCCGCCTGCATTTGCGCCCGGCGCTCGTCCGCGAGGGATTGCACTGGCTGGAGACCACGCCCGGCGATGCGAAGACGGTGGAAAGGTTCCTGAACGATTTGCACAAGTCTGAAACGCAAACTGCGAAACAGCCGCCCGCTCTGCCGCCCGTGAAGGAACGGAACAAGTTGATCCCTTCGCTGGTGAGCGGTTTGGTCGGGACGATTTTATTGCTCGGCATGTTCGCGCTTGCGTTGCCGCTGGACATTCCCGCCGGGATGCAAGCCGCGCAAGGAAGCGCATTGCGCGTGGCGGTGGATGCAAGAGGGAAAATTTCGTCAGCGAATATCCCCGAAGGCGTGACCCTGCCCGAAGGCGCGGACGCGGAGAAGATCTTCGGCGGCACGCATTTCCCCATTTCGGTGCGCGTGCTGCTGGACGGCGAAACCGTCCTCGATGAAACCTACAAACCGTCGGGGCTGAGCGGCAACGGGCGCATCTCCACGTTGGAGTTTTTGCAGATCGCGCCGGGCGCACATCAGGTCGAGATTTTCATCAAGGACGACGACGGCGATTTCCGTTTGGCTTATTCGGGGGAGGTCAATTTTGAAAAGGGACGGACGCTCATCCTGGCATATGATGAGGGCGCGGATGTGTTTGTGAAAAGGTGACAGTCACAAGTGACTGTCACCTTTTCAGGTCTCCCGCCTTTAAAACATTGCAAGGAATTCAGCGGGAGCGACGATGGGAATTCCCTGAAATGGGGTCAATTCCAGTAAATCCTTGTCGCCGCTGACGATGTAATCCGCTTTGCCGTCCAACGCAAGCGCCAGCAGGATATTGTCGTCGGGGTCGCGGCAGACATCCAGGACAGTGACTACTTCAACTTTTTCACCATGCTCAACAATGGAGTTCACAAAAGTATTGACGGTTTCCTCCGTCAATTCATATCGTTTCCATATTTTGTCGCGCGTGATAACTTCCACCAACTCATCGAGCATTTCCTCGGCGTACAGCAAGGTATATTCCCCGTTCCGCATACGGACAACAATCATTCCAACACGGTTTTCAGGTTTTATGACCGTGCTGATGAATACATTTGTGTCAACTGCAACCCTCATGTTTTTGTCTTCCCCGCCTCTTTTCTGGCGCGGCGTTCCGCGCGCACTTCCTGAATCGCGGCTTCGACATCCGCTTCGATCTCTTCATCCGAGTAATGGGCGTTGAGTTCCTGCATCCGCCGCATCACCCGCTCATAGCGTTGGTTCTCGCTTTCTCGTTCCCAGGTTTGGTACTTTATATATTCTTCATACGGAATCAAAACCGCCTGCGGTTTGCTGCCGCGCATCAGGATGTAGGGGATGCGGTTCCTGGTCACATCGTCGAACACCGCGCGGAAGCGGCGCTGCAACTCGGTGACGCCTATGATCTGGTCCATGTCTACCTCCAATAAATACGGGAAAAGTATGTATTTTTATACGTATTTTATCACACATTTTCTGCCATTTTCCAGCGTCCTATTCGGTTATTTTTTTCGATACGCAATGTAAAGCCCCGCCAAAATCACCAGCAGCGCGGCGAAGGGTATCCAGGTCAGGCGCGCGCGCTCCGCCAGCACGGCGCGGAAGGGTTCGTTTGCGGCGGGGTTGGCGGCGTACCATTTGCCGTCATATTCTGACTCACCGTTCACGATGCCATCATAAAACACATAACCTGTGTATGGATAATAGTGAAGTTCGTCAAAGACCTGGTCTGTCGGTTTGTTGCCCATGGTTTTAACATAGACACGAATTACTAGATACCCTTGTCCAGGGTCAGCGGGCGCCGGCGCTTCTCCCTGTGTAAAATCGGCGAAGGCAAAGAAATCATCGGTCAGCGCGGGATTGGTGACGTTGATCTCGCCTGTGATGCCGGGTCCTTTGATTGTGATGTAATCGAAATTTCCCTTTGCGAAACCTACAGTCGCAGGGATCAGAAACCCCAGGACAATAAGGTAAACGAAATACTTTCTGAACATGGTCATCTCCTGATTTGGATGATTTGATTGTACTGGATGGTCTGGAGAAATACTGTGACAGAAGTCTGCTTTGTATAGACCATCAAAAAAATTCTGGTTCCCTGGGAGTTGCCGTGATTCTGTCAGAAAAAGCCTTTAGAAATCCGTGTCCAAAAAGGTTTTAATCATCGCGATTCCCAATGAGCCAAAATTCTCCAAAACTTGAAGTAAAATCCAGCGGTTATGAACGAAGCCAAAAAAATATTCTGGGACGGCGTTCGCGCGGAAGTTCCGCTTTTGATCGGCGTGTTTCCCTTCGGCATGATCTATGGCGCGCTGGCGCTCAATGCAGGTTTATCGCCCGTAGAATCCCAAATGATGTCGTCCGTTTTGTTTGCAGGATCGGCGCAATTCGTCACCGCACAGCTGATACAAAGCGCGACGCCGGGTCCCGTCATCATCCTGACGATTGCCGTGGTCAATTTGCGGCACATGCTGTACAGCGCGTCGCTCGCGCCGTATTTGAAACACCTTTCCATGAAATGGAAGATACTGCTATCATATCTGCTCACCGACGAAGCGTACGCGCCCAGCGTTTTGAACTATGAAGGGAAGGGCATCACGCCCGCAGGTCACTGGTTCCTGCTGGGCGCGGGTTTTTCCCTGTGGTTCACATGGCAGGTCAGCACGGCGTTCGGCATTTTTCTCGGCGCAAGGATTCCGGAGGAATTGCCGCTCGATTTTGCATTGCCCCTCACGTTTATCGCGATGGTCGTCCCCACCTTGAAAAAACGTCCGATGATCGCCGCCGCCCTGAGCGCGGGAGTCATCGCCCTGCTTGCATACAACCTTCCGTACAAACTGGGTCTGATCCTCGCCGCGTTGACCGGTATCATCATCGGTACAATGCTGGAAAGCAAAGCATCCCCAGGGGAAATGCTATGAACATCTGGCTGGTCATGCTTGCCGGTGGGTTGATCACGTTTGGGATGAGATTCTCGCTCATTTATTTATTTGGCAGGTTCGAGGTCCCGGAAACGATGCGAAAGGCATTGCACTACGTTCCGCCTGCCGTGCTTTCCGCCATCATCCTCCCCGAATTGCTCATCCGCGATGGCGCTTTGCATTTCTCCTTCGACAACATCCGCCTGCTCGCCGGGATCATCGCGATCATCGCTGCCTGGGTTTCGAGGAACACCCTGCTTACCATTCTCGTCGGCATGGCGGCATTGCTTATTTTGGGGTGGATGTAAATTACAGATAGGCGATAAAGACCTGGTTGCCCCCCGCCTCTTTTGCGCGCGTTACCGCCTGCCGCGCGTGCTGGATAAGCGGCTCGACTTCGATGGACGTTGTGATGCGCGAAATGGATGCAATACCCGCGCTGATCTTCACATTCACGGTCGCTTCATCCGGGACCTCGATCCTGGTTCCACGCACCCCGGCAATGACCCTCTCCGCAACTTTTTCCGCGTCCGCGCCGATCACGCCGGGCAGCGCAATGACGAACTCGTCTCCCGTCCAGCGCCCGATTGTGTCATACGGGCGGCTCTTTTCACGGATCGTCCGCGAAACGACCTTTAGAATCTCGTCGCCGGTTTCATTGCCGAATGTGTCGTTGATGACCTTGAAGTTATCTACATCCAGCGCGATCAGGCTGAGCGGAAGCGAGGCGCGGCGCGACCGTTCCAACTCCCCCGCCGACTGTCTTAGAAACGCCGCGCGGTTCATGAAACCTGTCAGGCTGTCGAACACGGCATGGTTTTCGAGTTGATCGCGCGCCGTGGCAAGGCTGGATGTCAGGGAAATGATCCGCTCCGCGATGGCGATGCGGTTTTTGAGTTCCGCCGGTTTGAATGGACGGTAGATCACATCGTCCATGCCGCCTGGCGCGGGCGCGTTACCCGATTGTTTCGATGCGATCAAAAGGATGTAAACAGACTGTCCCAATGAAGATGCGCGAATGCTCGGAATGAACTGCGTGTTCTTCAAATCGTCCATGTCCCAGTTTGCAATGAGGAACCGCGATCTGCCCGATTTGATGTGTTCCCAAGCCTGCTCCGCCGTTTCAGCGGGGGTCAGGGAATGTCTTTTTCCATCCAGCGCCTGGTGAATGAGAATCAGTTCGTTCGGGTCGTTTTCCAGCACCAAAATGTCCATGATGAACCTTTCGCCCATTATAGCAGGGTGTTTATCCGAGTGCGTAAAATTTCGTCTTTTATTGACATGCGGATTCTTTGCGGTATAATCGCCCCGCGCTTCGAGGAAACGGCCCCGTAGCTCAATGGCAGAGCAGTTGACTCTTAATCAATTGGTTGAGCGTTCGACCCGCTCCGGGGTCACCAGAACAAAAAAACATCCCTTTCGGGATGTTTTTTTGTTCCATGTGAATCTATAACTGCTCCAACAACCACACGATCAACGGCGCGACTGCCAGCGCGGGCAGGAAGTTCCCCACGCGGATCTTCTTGATCTCCAACAAATTGCTGATCGCCAGCCCGAGGAGAATCACGCCGCCGGTGGCGGTCATTTCATTCATCATCGCGTCGCTGATGATGGCGCTCAACGCGCCCGCCATCAGGCTGATCCCGCCCTGGTAGGCAAATACAACCAGCGAGGAAAACAACACTCCAATTCCCAGCGTGGAGGCAAACGCAATGGACGCAAATCCATCCAGCGTGGATTTGACCGCCAGCAGGTTGTAGTCTCCTGTCAAACCATCCTGGATCGAGCCGAGAATCGCCAGCGGACCGATGCAGTACAGCAGGGAGGCGACCATGAATCCGCGCACGAACCTGGAGCCTGCGCCCATCTCCGCATCGGAGGAGAAGCGTTTTTCGAGCGTTTGTCCCAGCGCCTGCAAGCCGTCTTCGATTCGCCACCATTCCCCAAGCAACGTTCCAACGATCATTGCTCCAAGAACGATGAGTTGATTTTCGCTTTTGAGGAACATGCCCAGTCCCATTGCTCCGGTGAACAGTCCCATGCCCGCAATGACCGTGCTTTTAAAACGTTCAGGGATGCGCGAGCCGAAGAACAAGCCGATGCCCCCGCCGACCAAAATGGCGATTACATTGATGAAAGTGCCTGTCATGGTTTCCTTGAAGCGACTTCGGAAGCCTTTTGGACTTCCGAAGTCTGTTTTGATTATGATTTTGCGAGCGAGGTTTTCCTGCCTGCGTGCTGGTTTTCCAGCAATTCCAGCACAAAACACAACGAGGACAAACGGTTGAGATAGCGCTGAAGATGCGGGTTGACGACCACTTCGCCGTCGAAGAGTTCCACCACGCGCCGCTCCGCGCGGCGGACGATGGCGCGCGCCATCGAAAGCGCCGCGCTGCCGAGCGTATCGCCCGGCAGGATGAATTCGCCCGGCATCTCGACGACCTTGCTCAATTCATCGGTTTCAAGTTCGAGCCACTTCACTCGCTCTTCGTCAATGTGCCGGAACGTCTCCGCGTTCTCCGGCGTGGCGGCGACTTCCGCCATCAGTTTGTATAAATCTCGTTGGGCTTCGAGCAGGATTCGGGGAGTCTGAGGCGCGGCGCACTGGGCGCGGGCAAGCCCCAACGCGGCGGACGCTTCGTCCAACGTGCCGACCGCCTCCATCCGAACGTGATATTTTGGCACGCGTCCTTTGCCGAGCAGTCCCGTTGTGCCGTCGTCGCCTTTGGTTGTGTAAAACGTCATGCGGGCATTATAACCACAATTTGCGACCGCGCTGGGTATAATGACGCCCATGTTAATCAAAATCCACGACGAAATGACCCGCGATGCGTTGGGCGAACGCTTCAGCCCTCGCGCGCTGGAAACCATCATCGCCGCCAACCTCAAACAGGATGCCATTCGCGGGCAGTTCGGTCACGACGAATTCCATTACGACAACGATGCCATCGAAAAGGGAGACAGGTACATCATCGAACAGCGCGGTTATATTCTGACCGCCCTGCTTTCCCCCGCTTCGGATTCGGCTTCCATCTTTGCCTGGGCAGCGTTCGGGAGGCTGCTCCACGCCGCGCAGGATTTCTACTCCCACACGAATTACGTGACCCTGTGGCTGGATCAATACGCCGATTCGCCTCCCCCTCCGCCCGAAATTGATCCTCTCCAGAAAGATTTGATCGAAAGCCCAAGCCTTCACTCCGGGAAGATACATCTCCCCATGGACGGGTTTTATTTCGTCCCGTTTCTGCGTCCGCTGGCGCTGAGACTTCTGCCGCCCAACTCACATGGACGGATGAATCTCGACTCCCCCGCGCAGGGTCCAAAATTTGACTACGCCCGCGCGGCTGCCGTCAAACGCACGCAGCATGAATTCGACCTGCTGCGCAAACTCCTTCCGCCGGAGATGTTCGTTCGGTTTGCGGATGTGTAACCGGCTTGGGATTGTGATACTCTCCTGAATTCCTGTTCATGCGGCTAAAAAAGGTATAATCAAATCATGGATACAAAGACAAAGTTAAACGAAGCAATGAAAAACGCCATGAAAAGCGGCGACGAGGTTGGCAAGCGCACCATCCGCATGGTGATTGCCGCCATCAAACAGGCGGAAGTGGATAGACAGACCACGCTCGACGATTTGACAGTGACGTCATTGATCCAAAAGGAGGTCAAGAACCGGCGCGAGGCAATCGAAGAAGCGAAGAAAGCCAACCGCCCCGATCTCATTTCCGGCAACGAAGACGAAATCAAAGTCCTGGAAGAATTCCTGCCCAAAGCCATGCCCGCCGAAGAACTGCGCGCATTGGTGGAAGCCGCCATTGCCGAGGCTGGCGCATCCGCGCCGGGCGACATGGGCAAAGTGATGAAAATCGTCATGCCGAAGGTTGCCGGACGCGCCCCGAACGACATGATCAGCGCGACTGTGAAAGAACTGCTCACAAAGTGAGATTTCACAGCAAAGAACCTGGCGTTTCCGCCTGTCTCTTTGCTGTTATTTTTTGATGCCCGCGCGAATCCTCCCCCCCAGACTTCACATCCTGCATATCAGCCTGATCGTCATCGTCAGCATTGCATCTTTTGCCGTGCTTGCCCTGCCAATCGGGCTTCGCCCCACCATCCAAACCGTGGACGTGGGCGATGTGGCGCAGTCCACCATTCAATCGCCGAGCGATATCGAATACGTCAGCGAAGTCCGCACGGAGGAGGCGCGCAAAGCCGCCGAGAGCGCCGTCCAGCCGGTGTACAGTCCGCCGGACCCTGCCATTGCGCGCCAGCAGATCGAACGCCTGCGCACCACCCTCCAAAACATCACCGCCATCCGTACCAATGAAGAATTGGATACCAGCGAAAAAAAGTCGAGCATCCTCGCCCTTAGCGATGTGCGGCTGAAACCCGAAACCATTGACTACCTGACCACCATCACCGATTCCCGTTGGGACGCCGTACAAACCGAATCTGTGCGCGTGCTGGAACAGACCATGCGCCGCGCAATCTATGAAGACAAGGTGGAGGTGACACAATCGGGAGTTTCCTCATCTGTCAGCCTGACATTGAGCGAGCAGCAAGCCGCGCTCGTCACCGAACTGGTGACTGCCTTCGTCGTCCCAAACAGTTTCTTCAGCCAGGAACTAACCGACGCCGCCCGCCAGTCGGCGCGCGACGCGGTTAAACCCATTGTAAAAGTGTACAAAACCGGCGAGACCATCGTATCCGCCGGCGAGATCATCACCCCGGCGGATATGGAAGCCTTCCAGCAATTGGGGTTGATTCGCTCCGGTCAAAGCTGGCAGGACATGCTCGGCGTGGCGTCCATCGTCACCCTTTCGGCGGTCCTTGTCCCGCTCTATTTCTATCGCCGCAAACGCTCCAGCGTCATCAACGACTCGCGCAATGTCCTCGTCATTGCGATATTGTTCATTGTTTTTCTGGTTGGCGCGCGGCTTTTTTCGGACCGCACGCTTGCGCCCTACGGCTACCCCCTGCAAGCCGCGGGCTTGCTGCTCAGCGCGCTGTTCGGTCTCGAAGTGGGACTCGTCATTATCATCCCATTGAGCTTCCTCGCCGGTTACGGACTGTCCAACTCCTTCGACCTTACCACGTATTACCTGCTCACCTCCCTGATCGGTTTGCTCGCGCTCGGACCCGCCCGCCGCATCTGGGGTTTCGTCCGGGCAGGTATCGCCATCTCCCTCTCCGGGCTGGCGGCGCTGGCGGCGTATCGTCTGCCGTTCTTTCAGCCGGACCTGCTGGGCGTCATCCAATTCGTCGGCGTTGTCGCTTTTGCCGGGTTTGCCGCCGCAAGCATCACAATTTTGCTTCAATATCTTTTTGCCCAAATGCTCGGGCTGACCACCGCCCTGCAATTGCTGGATATATCCCGCCCCGATTTTCCATTGCTGCAATTCCTGCTGCGCAACGCTCCCGGCACCTACCAGCATAGTTTGCAGGTCGCCAACCTTGCCGAACAAGCCGCCGAAAAAGTCGGCGCAGATCCATTGCTCACCCGCGTGGGCGCATTGTTCCATGATATTGGCAAGGCGCTCAACCCCAATTTCTTCATCGAAAACCAGATGCCCGGCAACGTCAACACTCATCAGGAAGATAACCCCGAGGAAGTCTCAGCCACCATCGTTCGCCATGTCACAGACGGCGTGCAGCTTGCAAAAAAGCACCGCCTCCCGCGCCGCCTGCACGACTTCATCCTCGAACATCACGGCACGCTGATCACGCACTACCAATACAACCAGGCAATGGAAGCCGCCAGCGGCGACGCAAAAAAAGTGGACATCGAAAAATTCCGCTATCCTGGTCCTCGCCCCGCCTCGCGCGAAACAGCCCTGCTCATGCTGGCAGACGCCACCGAAGCCCGCGCGCGCGCCGAGCGCCCGTCCACCGAAGGCGAGATCAAAAAACTCGTGCAAAGCGTCATTGACACGGTGCAAAAATTCAACCAATTGGATGACACGCTGCTGACCCTGCGCGACCTCAACCTGATTATCGAATCGTTCGTCACCACATTGCGCGGCACATACCATCCCCGCATCAATTATCCGAAAGCCAGCGTCCCGGATCAGGACACCACATTGCTTGCCCTCAAAAAAGAAAAATGATTCACATAGACAATCAACAGGATTTTCTGGAAACCGCCCTGCTCGAACGAGCTGCCCTGCTCACGCTCGAGACGTCCACCCCGCTCACGCTGGAAATCAAGCCTGATCCAGCAACCACAGACATCGCCATCGTCCTGACAGACGACAGGCAGCTGCACGAACTCAACCTGGACTATCTCGGTGTGGATGCCCCAACCGACGTCCTCTCCTTCCCCGCTTCAGAATCGGACCCGGAAACTGGCTCCACCTATCTGGGCGACATCCTCATCTCGGTCCCGCGCGCGGCGCAACAGGCGCAGTCGGCAGGGCACAGCCTCGAGGCGGAGATGCAGCTGCTGGTCGTGCATGGCGCTTTGCATCTGCTTGGGTACGATCATGCCACAGCGGAGGAAAAAGCCCAAATGTGGGCGGAGCAAGCCAAAGTGTTGGAGCGAATCGGATTATCCCGCATCAAAATCACGGACGAAGAATGAAGCCGTTTCTTCGATCCAGAATGCAATCGTTCCGTCACGCCTTTCGCGGCTGGTTTTATGTCCTGCGCACCCAGCGCAACGCATGGATACACAGCGCCATCGCAACCATCGTATTCATCGTTGGGCTTTGGCTGGAACTTCCGCTGCGCGATTGGGCGATCATTATTTTGACGGCGGCGGTGGTATTCGCCGCTGAATTCATGAACACTGCCATTGAAGTGGTGATAGACCTCGCCAGCCCGGACGAACACCCGCTTGCGAAGATCGGCAAGGATGTCGGCGCCGCTGCCGTGCTGGTCGCCGCATTCGCTGCCATTCTGATCGGCTTGCTCATCCTCGGTCCGCCGCTCTGGTTGAAACTTATTTCATTGTTTACTGTTTAATGAAAATCGGAGAATTCCATGACTTTATCTTTTAGATTCGGAACGGTTGGCTCGCCCATTGGCACGCCAAAGAAACCCGGCGGCTCTGCCGGCGCAATTGAATTCAGCAAATCCATCGGCTTGGATGCGCTCGAACTCGGCTGGGTTCAGTCGGTGCGCGTGACCGAAGCAACGTGTGCGGCAATCAAATCCACAGGCGAGACGCGGGACGTCGCGTTGAGCGTCCACGCGCCGTACTTTATCAATCTGAACGCCACTGCGGAGGAATGGCCCAAATCCCGCAAGCGCTTGATGGACGCGGCTCATTACGGCGGTCTTGCCGGAGCCACGGACATCATCTTTCATCCCGGCTCATATTTTGGAAACGACCCTGCGGATGTATTGAAGATTGCCATTCCGCGTTTGGAAAAGTGCGTGAAGGAATTGCAAAAGAACGGCGACAAGGTCACGCTTCGCCCCGAAACGATGGGGAAATCTGCCATGCTCGGCTCGCTTGAAGATGCCATCGCGATGAGCAAAGCCATGGATATGGTTCAGCCCTGTCTCGATTTCGCGCATTTGCATGCCCGTCCCGGCGACGGCACGATGAACACGTATGATGAATGGTCCCGGTTGCTGGAAAAATACGGAAAAGCATTGGGTAAAAAAGCCTTGAAGAATCTGCACATCCATCTCTCCGGCATCGAATACGGACCAAAGGGAGAGAAGAATCACCTCCCCCTTGCCGATGCAGATTTGGATTTGAAGGCGCTCTTCAAAGCAATGAAGGAATTTGGGTGCTCGGGGCGCATCCTGTGTGAAAGTCCCATCATGGAAGAGGACGCCTTGAACATGAAAAAGGCATGGATGAAGATCAGCGGCGAAAAAGCTTAAACAGAACAGAAAAATCCCGTTCAATTCAAGTTGAACGGGATTTTTTTATTGAAACACCGAAGCTATTTATTCAACCCAACATTCAATTCGTTCAGTTCGGGATCGCCATCGCCTGCTTTGAGGTTGTCGGCATAAGCGTCGTAGTAACCAACAGAGGAATACACAAGGGTGAACGCGGTGTTTGCGCGGGATACCCGTGATCTTATACTTTCCGTCGCTGCCTGTTTGCAGGTAGGTGACGATGTATTCCTTTGCATAGTTTGTGTCCTTCCACTGCTGGTAGGTCGTGCCGGGCGTGAGGACGAAAACATACGCGCCCGAGATGGGATTGTTCGTGCTTGCATCGTAGACCAAGCCGTACACTGTCACTGTGTCCCCGGTATTTGATGGAGGCTGTTGCGGCGTGCCGCTGGAGCCGCTGCCGACCGTCACTTCGGGCGAGGAGCCGAGGGGCTTGAGGCTTTCGCCTGCGAACAATTCCACTTTGTAGGAACCAGACGGCATGGGGTTGCCGTCATTGGGCAGGAACGTGCCGAACAGACCCTCGCCGCCCCATTCCCATGCGTAGCTGTATTCCGCCACTTTCTCGCCGTTCAAATACCATTTTTCGAGCATGACTTCGCCATCGGTCATGCCGGTGAATTCAAAGCCGGACACAATGCAAAGAGCAGAAGAGGAATAGGAGTTGACGCGATCCGAAGTCCAATCACATTTTTGAGTTGTGCTGATGGACGTATCCAGCCAGACAAAATTGGAAACGCTTTCGTTTCCACTGCCGGACTGGCTGACCATGCCGGGAACCGTGAAGGGGCTGGTGTATTGCCTGCCCGCCTGCGCCGCCTGGATCAGCGGCAGGGCAAGGTTGATCGGGCGGATCCCGTTCAGAAAGCCGCCGATGGGGATGCAGCTGTCGTTCTGGTTGATTACGCCGTCGCCGTTCGTATCCTGAACCTGGCGACAATCTGAAACGTCCGTATCGCGGCTGGCGGCGGCAATGGTCGGAACGCCGATGATGCGGGCGTTGTTATCCGCCGCGAGACCGCCGGAGTTGCCGCCCGAAATCGTGGCGTCGGTCTTGATCCATGCGCGGTCGCCGATCTGGTCCTCCGATGAAAAACCGGAGACGGTTCCCTTTGTAAAGGTGATCGTGTTTCCGCCGATGCTGGGGAAGCCGAAGATGTTCATGTTGTCGCCGACATGCACTTGATCCGAATTGCCGAGGTCAACGTATGGCAGGTTCAACGTGGACGTGTCTATCGCAGTGCCGTTGACGGACGAGGTGATCTGGATGACGGCGAGGTCGAGGTATCCATCCACGGCGAGAACTTTCGCCAGATAGGAGGGGACAGCGGGTTTGTCTTCAGAAACGACCAGCGAGATGCCCAACGCATCGGGTTCCAACTCGAAATTGCCCTGCGTCGCCGGGCTGGCGACATGCGCATTGGTGAGGATCAGCCCGGAGGGAGTCAGAAGCGTTCCCGATCCCACATGGGTTGGGATGAGTTCGCCATTGTTCTCCTGCAAGCCAAAGATCTGCACGGTTGCGGAGATCAGTCTTGAACGGCTTGCCGAAGACAGTTCACCGGGCTCGGAGGGAGAGTCGGTTGGTGTGTTGGGCGAAACCGGTTCGACTGCCGGAGCGCCTCCCTGACACGCCAGCGCCGCCAGCGCCAGTACGGCGAACAGCGCCCAAATATGCTTCATGAAATTAGGTTTCATACACGCCTCTTAAAAGCTGATGGATTCAAGGAAAAGATGGAAGCGGCTGAGATCGAGATCGAAATTCTTTTCGTCCGCCTGGAATGTGACGATGACGGCATGTTCGCCGTTCTCGAAAATATAATCGGCGCCGCGCACCACGCTGGGAATTTCGGTGTGGGTCAGGTCGGGGTTGGATTCGACGAACACGTAGGTCAGTTCGTAGGCGTTGCGCCCGTACACGGTCACTTCGCGTTGATCCAGCACGCGGAAAGCAGTGAGGGCTTGCGCGTGTTCCAACACCAGCAGGTTTGCCACTTCGGGCGCGGTTGCGGCTTCGGCAACCGGCATGTTGCGAAGAATGTAGGTTGTTCCAAATCCGCTTGAGCCTAAGTCGGTGGCGCGGAGAAGTTCATTGCTGGCAGGCTGGAGTTGCAGCCAGCCTTTTGGCGCTTCCGCGGAGATGCCTTCCGCGCTGAACGGCACACTGGCGTTTTCCACGCCGGATTTGTAGAACCAACCGGCAAGAAGAGCTGCAATCGTCACAATGATGACGGCGATTTCCGCGTAGCGATCGCCGAGGGAAGTTTGTTTGTTTGTCATGATCGCCTCCTATTTCCCCGCCTGCATGGATTTAAGATTGCGGCGCACGAGCCAGAGGATCAAGCCGGTGGTGGCGAGGGCAACCGCCGAAGCGAGGACGAGTCCCATCCATGTGTTGGTGGTTGTGCCGCTCAAGGTGATGCGCGGCTGGGTGACAATGCCCTGCAGCCAGTTGAAGATTCCGTTGAAGATCGCTGCCAGCGTGATGCCCAAAGGCATCCACCAAATTTGTTCGGATTCGAATTTGGCGCGCCCGAGGAAATACCCGGTAATGCCGGAGAACGCCGCCTGCGCGAGAGCGACCACGGCAATACGGATGACGCCCGCGCCGAGGTCCACGCCTCCATTCGAGACGACGAACTGGATATTCAAAACTGTGGCATAGCCCAGCCCCGCCGCTGTGGCATAGATGACGCCGTCTGTCGGCTCATCGAATTCGCCGGAGTTGTAAATGCTGTAACGGACGGCGGCATATTTCAGGAATTCCTGCGTGAAGCCGACGACCAGAATCCCTCCCAGAATGGTGGTCAGAGTGTCTGTGTAGATCCAGTGCGATGTGCGGAAGACATTGTTCACCAGCGGTATGCCCACCCCCGCCGCCAGCAGCGCGCCCAGCGCAAACACGCCCAGCACAAAACCTTTGGGTTCCGGTTCCGCGCGGTCTTGCAGATAGAAAAAGACCAGCCAGATTGCGGCTGGGACGATTGCCAGGAAGACCCCGGTCAATAAAAGGTGGAAGAGGTGAATGCCGGCTGGAGCGTGCCGTCCAGCGTGTAGACAATCCCCACGAAAACGATCAGGCTGACGATGAGCAGGATTTCGTCGCGCCAGACGTGTTTCCGCTCGTGTAATGCGTTTGCATCACTCATATACTATCTCTCCTCGTGATTTGAATTATGGCTCCATAATATTGAAATTTATCGTTATGTCAATAGGAGAAAAGTTCGCGGAAACCGAGTCAGCGTGGATTCGGTTCGATGGCGGCGACCAGCCCGAAGTCGGAGGGGAGAAGCGAGAACATGTGCGCTTCGTAAATGTGCGAACGGACGGTCATCCGGTTGAGCAAAATCCCCTCGTAGTGCGCTCCGATCTTTTCGGCGACGCGCCTGCTGGCTTCGTTGCCCACCGCAATGACGATCTCCGCGCGAATCAGTTTCGCCCGTTCAAAAGCGAAGCGCGCGGCGAGTTTTGCGGCGCGTCCGGCGGTTCCGTTTCCGTGCCGGGGCGTCCGCACCCAATAGCCGAGGTTGCAGAATTTGTAAATGGGATGGATGTGACTGACACTACAGCCGCCGAGCAATTCCCCATTGTCGGCATCGGTGATGGCGAAGGCGTACATGCTCCTGCGCGACCACTCGGCGCGTGTGACCGCGATGTAGTTGCGCGCCGCGTCCTTTGTGTAATCGGGCGTCGCCCACGACATCCAGCGGCTGAGTTCGGGGAGCGATTCCTGAACTGCCTTATGCAGTTCGTTCTCTTCGCCGAATTCAAACGGGCGCAGGGTTATCTTTCCATCGGTGAGCTTGGCGAATGGAAACATGTTTGGTTAAATGGGCTCTTCCGTAAGTGACGGGAAAGAGCCTGACCACAAAAGGCACAAAGCACACAATGGAGGGAAAAGGCGTCAACTTTATAGACGTTTTTCCTTCGTGATCTTCGTGTCCTTCGTGGTCAAAATGGTTTTCCCGTTAAAAACGATGGAACCATTAAATGAAAATGGAGACACGTTTTCACAGGATGCGCGGGTGTCTCCATGATTTGATATGCGGCTCTGAAGTTCAGGTAATGTAATCGCGCAGGTTGTGTTCCACGGCGTACGCCGCCGCTTCCGCGCGGTTGTTGACGTTCAATTTCGAAAGGATGCTCGAAACGTAGTTGCGCACCGTCCCTTCGCCGAGGAACAGGGTCTTGGCGATCTCGCGGTTGGTTTTGCCTTCCGAAACCAGCAGCAGGACATGTTTTTCCTGCTGGCTCAAATGAGCGAACGCCGAAGCCTCCTCCTCTTTGACGGCGCGGCGCACTTCCTGAAAAACGCGCTGGGTCACGGCGGGGTCGAGCAGGGCTTCGCCGCGCCCGACCGATTCAAGCGCCTTGACGAGGTCCTCGCTTCCGATCTGCTTGAGGATGTAGCCCGACGCCCCCGCGCGGATGGCGGAGAACAGCATTTCATCCTCGGCATACGAAGTGAGCATGATGACCTTCGTGTTGGGGAACTGGTTGATGATCTGCTCGCAAGCCTCGATGCCGGACGTGCCGGGCAGGCGGATGTCCATCACGACCACATCCGGTTTCAGCGCGGCGGTCTTTTCCAGCGCCTCGCGCGCCGACCCCGCTTCGCCCACCACATCGAACTGCGAATGCCGCTCGAGCAGGGACTTCAACCCCAGCCGGACTACTTCGTGATCGTCCACAAGGACAATTCGTTGTTTTTTCATTCGCCTATTTTACACCATGAATATGTAAAAAACGGGCAAAATACGCTATTTTTGCCCGTTTTTCAAAGTTTGCAAATGCTCCTCGATGTGCGCCAGACTCCGCTCCACCCACAACTGCAACGTTAGCCCGCCGCCCATGGTCTCGTGGCTGCTCTCGCGCGACCAGGCTTCGCGGGGCAGGTTTTCAAGGGTCTTGCGCAACTCTTCCACATTCCTCAAAAAATCGCCGAGTATTTTTTTCAAGGGCTCGTCCCGGTCATAACGAGAAGCCATCCATTCATCGGCATCGAAACTTTTGAAGTTGGGGGTATCCTCTTTCAACGTCCGCCGGATGCGCTCGCAATAGACCAGATTCTCCGTATCGCGCGCGTGCGCCGCGATTTGGTGCAATGTCCAATCGCCTTCCACGATCTGATGCGGGTCAGTGAATGTCTCACACGCGGCGCAAAATTCCCGCGCGGCTTCGGCGAGCCGCTCCACCAGTTTGACGCGGTATTCCAGCAGTTCCTTCATTGCTCCTCCAAAATCGAAAGGACATTCTTTGCGACATCCCCCGAGCTTTCCACTGCAATCACGCGAATTCCGTACGGTCTCAATTCCCGGTCTGCCTGACGGGATAGTTCAACAAGCCCCGCCTTGCTCGCCAAATAAGACCCCGCCTCTTCCTCCGACCTTTCACCTGCTCCTGGAACCAGGCTGATGATCACGCCGCCGCCTTGTTCGCGCATGATGCGTCCCACCGATTGGATCATCAGGAAAGCGCCCGTCAGGTTCACGTCCAATGTGCGGTGCCAGTCCCATTCGTCCATATCCAATAGTGAGGCGCGCGGTTTCACCGCCGCGTGGTTGATGAGAACGTCAATCGCGCCGAAATCATCCTCCACCTCCTTGATCAACGCCTGCGCGCCGACCTTTTTGGCTACATCTTCGACGTAGGCTTTGGCACTTCCGCCGCCCGCGTTGATCACTTTCACCGTGTCTTCCACATTGACCGGTGAAATATCGTTCGCGGCAATGACCGCTCCCCGCCCAGCCAGTTTTTCCGCCAGCAGGCGCCCCATTCCCTTGCCTGCGCCGGTAATCAGAATAACCTTGTTCTTTATTTTTTTCATGATCGTCCCTTCATTGACAAACCGGAATCATATCCGGGTTTTCGTATGCGTTCAATGGAAGCCCGAAATACGGCGATGGATCATACGTATTCTCGATCTCCAACTCGTTCTTGAAAGCTCCAAAGTCATCCTCCACAATGGAAATGTGCAGGTGAACGCCAACCGGGTTGAGCGGATCGCCGGAATAATTTCCCTGATAGCCCAGGAACGCGCCAGCCTCCACGAACGCTTCCTCCGTTCCTGGAGGAAATTCCGAAGCGACGAACGAATTCCCGTTTCGGTCTGCCATGTGGGTGTAATACACCCATATCTGGCGCGAAGGCTGAAGCGGGTCGCGCGGCACGCGGATAATAACGGTGGATATCCAATCTTCCTGGCGGGTGAGGTAGCCGGGGTATGCCGCCACAATTGGCGTGATGCCCGCAGCCGTCCCGGAGAAAATGTCCAACCCGGAGTGACGGTGACCGGGGCGGAATGAATCGTCCCAAATAAAGCCGATCAAACCGTCGGTGGGGAAGATGAATGGGGCGTCGCCGCACTGCGCGCCGGCGGTCATCATCAACTCCGGGCGCGATGCCGGATCGCGGAACCAGTCAATGACCTGCGCCGCGCGGGCGGAACCGCGTCCGTAATTGAAGTACAGATAGATTCCCGCGACAGCCGCCGCAACGGGCAACGCGAGCAAAAAAGGTTTCCTCGACATTCAGCGCATTATAAATGCTTTGGGGAATTCGGAAATTCGCGCTTGCATAATAAGAAAAAATTTGCCATAATTGGTTTGTTGTAATCCTGCAACCCGAAATGGCAAACCCATCGCGAGGTGGGGACGCAAAGTCCATGGATCTGCTTTTATGCAGACAGCCAGACTGCCGAAGATACCAATCTGCTTCGGCGGTTTTTGTTTAACCGCCGGGAGGAGGCGCGCTTCGGAATAACGTTTTATCTCATTTGTGCCATCTCAGATTTCAGCAAGACAGATCGTGTCACCCAAGTTCATTGGTCAAATCCAAAGGAGATTGAATATGAAAAAGGTAACGATTGCAATTTTGCTTACAGCCGTTTTGGTGCTGGGTTCATTCGGCATGGCAGGCGCCGTCACAGACGGCTACCCCGACGGCGACGGTCATCCCTATGTCGGCTTGATGGTGGCGCAGGATGCCGATGGAACTCCCATGTGGCGCTGCTCCGGGACCCTGCTTTCCCCGACCCTGTTCCTGACCGCCGGTCACTGCACAGAAGCGCCCGCCGCGCACGTGGAAATCTGGTTCGATGCGGATGTGGATGCCGGCATCCCCGGCAATGGATACCCGTTCACGGGGCAGGTGGGCGGCACTCCGTATACCCACCCGAATTACAATCCCAATGCGTTTTATCTGTATGATCTTGGTGTGGTTGTCCTGGATTCGCCGATGGTCATGGCTGAATACGGCGCTCTTCCGGCGCAGGATCAGTTGGACGATCTCAAGACGAAACGCGGACACAAGGACACCACCTTCACGGCAGTTGGATACGGACTTCAGAAGAGCTTCCCCGATGCTGCTTCCTGGAAAACCCAGGCATTCAGGATTCGCATGGTTGCCGAGCCTCAATTAATTCAGATCAACGGCGGCATCGTCGGCGACTTCTCCCTGCTGCTCTCCAACAATGCGAACACCGGCGGCACCTGCTTCGGTGATTCCGGCGGACCGAACTTTATTGGCAGTTCCAATGTCGTTGGCGGCGTAACCTCTTTTGGAATGAACGGAACCTGCGCCGGTACTGGCGGGGTCTATCGCGTGGATCGCGCTGACGACCTCGACTGGCTCTACGGCAACTTCGGCGCCCATCTTCCATAACCAAACCGTTCGCATACATTCAATCCCCTGCAGGGTTCTGCAGGGGATTTTCTTGAAAAAATAAACGCCCCCGCAACCTTTTACTCCATCGCCGCGTATATCCGCTCTGAAGGAGTAAATTTATGAACGCAAAACTTGTCTCAGTATTTTTCGTGCTTGCGCTTGCAAGCATGGCTTGCGGCTTCAATTTCAATGTGGACCTGCCTGAAAAAGCCACCCCCGGACCGGAAGTAACCGAAGACATCAGCATCCCCTACCCGGCTGGCGATGATGCCAATTTGAGGCTGTCTTTTGGCGCAGGCGAAATGAAATTATCGCCTGGCACAGACCGCCTCGTGGAAGGAACGGCAACCTATAACTACGCCGATTTCAAACCCATCATCGAAACAGACGACGCCAATATCCGCATCAAAATGAACGAAGTTCTATTCAGGGGCTTCCCAACCTTCGAAGATCTCAAGAATGAATGGGATTTCAAACTTGGCACAGACCCGATGGATCTGGTCATCGAAGCGGGCGCATACAAGGGAACCTTTGAATTCGGCGGGCTTTCACTCAACAGCCTTGATATTCAGGATGGCGCCGCGCAAGTGGAACTCTCGTTCTCCGAGCCGAATCAAGTCGAAATGTCCTCGTTCCGTTATTCGACCGGCGCATCCGACATCGAATTGACCGGTCTCGCCAACGCGAACTTCAGCATCTTCGATTTTTCCGGCGGCGCGGGCGACTACACCCTTGATTTCTCCGGCGACCTTCAGCGCGACGCCTCCATCAAGATCGAAACCGGGTTCAGCAACATGATCCTCGTCATCCCCGAAGGCGTGAATGCAATCGTCACCGTGGAAAGCGGCATATCGAATGTCAACGCAGGCTCGGGCTGGAGTCAGAACGGACAAGTCTACAAACAGGCGGGCGAAGGACCCACATTGACGTTCGTCGTCGAGATGGGCGCGGGTAACCTCACCCTCACAAAATAACAGATGTTCGTCGAAAAATCCCATGTCATCATGCAGGCATGGGATTTTTTTCGTTTTAGGCTCTTCTAATTCAGAGTAAAAGGTCATAATTCATCTGTGACCTCTATCACTTGCCTCGTAATCAAATTCACAATAAAATCGTGATTATCGGTCAAGTTTACCTATTTAAGTGAGGCACTCATGCAGATTACCCGACAAGCAGATTATGCCGTCCGCGCCGTGTTGCACCTCGCCCAAAACAGCGACCAGCGCACAGCGACGAGCGCCATCGCCGAAGAACAGCGCATCCCGCCGTCCTTTCTGGCAAAGATCGTTTCACAGCTATCCATCGCGGGGCTCCTGCACACCTCACGCGGCGCGCGCGGCGGCGTCACCCTCGCGCGTGATCCCAAAGACATCACCCTCCTCGAAGTCATCGAAGCCATCGACGGTCCCATCCAACTCAACGAATGCGTGGGCGATACAGGCACGTGCTTCTTCGAGGATGACTGTCCCCTGCGCCCGGTGTGGTGCGAGGCGCAGGAGGAACTCGTCACGCGGCTTAAAGGCACGAACTTCGCAGCCATGCTGGAAAAAGGACAGACCGCCGTCTAATTGCGCAAACATGCCATTGCCTCTCGGCTATAATTGCCGGGAGGCTTTTTCATTTTCAAACCCAAGGATGGATACCATGAAACGACAACGCGGACCATTTGCCGCAATGCTCCTTTTGATGACTGCCCTTGCATGTGTCGTGCCGGGATTGTCAACCGCATCGCAACCCGTGCCGACGCCTGATACACGACTTGGCACGATGGTCGCTGAAACCGTTTCCGCCGCCCTCGAATTGACCCTGCAAGCCGTACCCACGTCCACACTCCCGCCAACCCCCACCCCCGAACCGACCTTCACGCCCACCCCGCAGGTTGTTCCCGCGGGAAGCGCGCTCACGAAAAATGACGATGGTTTCATCACTTTCATTGATATGAAAGGAGGCTATCAGTTCGCCATTTCGGATGCCTGGCTCCCCCTCCGCATCAACGAGCAGGAATTTTTGGATGCCTGGCTTTTACCAATCGCTTCCGATCCCGCCTTTCAACGCCTTCTCGGCAGCGTCCAAAACCAGGACCCAGCCCGCTTCCGCCTGTTCGCCGTCGATGCAAACGAGGAACACATCGACGGCGGCTTCGTGACCAACATCAACTTCCTTTGGGAAGACCAGGAGGAACTCTCGCTGGAGGACAGCGACGGGCTGACACAAGTCGCTGACGCGCTTCCCGATTCCCTGCCCGGCATAGAAGTCCTTGCCATCCAGATCAACACGCTCGAAGATGCCACGCCCTTCGGGGTCATCACGTCGCGTCTGCCCGCCACCACACTAGACGGTGAGGACGTGGTGATTGCCCAGAAACAGGTTTTCTTCGATCTGCCCGTCGGCACGTTGGTCGTCACCCTCTCCACTACCGAGACCTGGCAGGAGACCATCGAGCCGTCCTTCGATGAAATGATCGAAACGTTCACTTTTGTTAAAACGGGAGAATAAAAATCATGTCCAACCCCCGCGTCATCCGCGCGCCGCGCGGAACCGACCTGACCTGCAAGAACTGGCTGAGCGAAGCCGCCTACCGCATGATCCAGAACAACCTCGATCCCGAAGTGGCGGAGCGCCCCGAAGACCTCGTCGTCTATGGCGGGAGGGGAAAAGCCGCCCGCAGTTGGGAAGCCTTCGATGCGATCCTCGAGTCGCTGAAAAATCTCGAAGAAGATGAAACCCTGCTTGTGCAATCCGGCAAGCCGGTGGTGATATTCAAATCCCACAAAGACGCGCCCAAGGTGCTGATCGCCAACTCCAACCTTGTGCCGCATTGGGCAACCTGGGAGCATTTCGACGAACTCGCCAAAAAGGGACTCATCATGTACGGGCAGATGACCGCCGGTTCATGGATCTACATCGGCACGCAGGGGATTTTGCAAGGCACGTATGAAACCTTCGGCGCGCTCGCCAAACTCAAAGGCTGGGGTTCGTTGAAAGGCAAGTTCGTTCTCACGGCGGGGCTTGGCGGCATGGGCGGCGCGCAGCCGCTGTCCATCACGATGAACGAAGGCGTGGGGTTGATTGTCGAAGTGGATCCCGAACGAGCCGAACGCCGCCGCGCCATCGGCTACGTGGACATGGTGGTGGACAATCTCGAAGAAGCGATGACACTTGTGGAGGAGAATGTCAAGAGCCAAACTCCGCGCTCGATTGGACTGATCGGCAATGCGGCAGACGTGTACGACGAACTCTCGAAGCGTGGAGTCGTTCCGGATGTGGTGACAGACCAAACGTCGGCGCATGAGGCGTTGATGTATGTCCCGTCCGGCTTGTCCGTCACTGCCGCGGACGAGTTGCGGAAATCGAATCCCGAAAAATATAAAAAGATGGCGATGGATTCGATGTCCGCGCACGTGCGGGCGATGCTTGAATTCCAACGCAAAGGCGCGGAAGTATTCGATTATGGCAATAACATCCGCCAGCAGGCGTACAACAACGGCGTGACGGATGCGTTCGAGTTCCCCGGCTTCGTGCCAGCCTATATCCGCCCGCTGTTTTGCGAGGGGAAGGGACCGTTCCGCTGGGTGGCGCTTTCCGGCGATAAGGAGGATATTTACGCCACCGATGAAGCCATTATGGAACTTTTTCCTGATGACGCGCATTTGCATCGCTGGCTGAAGATGGCGAAGGAGAAAGTACCGTTTCAAGGTTTGCCCGCGCGGATTTGCTGGCTTGGTTATGGCGAACGTGTGAAGGCGGGTTTGAAGTTCAATGAATTGGTCGCTAGTGGAAAGGTCAAAGCGCCGATTGTGATTGGACGCGATCATCTGGATTCAGGCTCGGTTGCTTCGCCCAACCGCGAAACCGAAGCAATGAAAGACGGCTCGGACGCGATTTCGGATTGGGCGATTCTCAATGCGCTCATCAACGCTGTCGGCGGCGCGACGTGGGTTTCGTTCCATCACGGTGGCGGTGTGGGCATGGGATATTCGCAGCACGCGGGTCAGGTCATCGTGGCGGATGGCACGCCCGAAGCCGCCTCGCGACTCGAACGCGTCCTGACCACCGACCCGGGCATGGGCGTCGTCCGGCACGCTGACGCGGGTTATGAAGAAGCCATTGAAGCGGCGAAACGTCACGGCATCAAAATGCCGATGTTGAAGTAGTTTCGCAGTCGGGTAGTTTGGCAGTTTGATGATTCCAATGACGGCTTGCTGTCATGCCAAAATAATCTTTGGAGAAGACGCACACTGAAACGGTTTATTCTTTTTCTAATGGCTGTTCTTGTTGCAGGCTGCGGCTCCGCGCCGAATTTGTGGGGAGATTCCTTCGCGCCCGCGCCTGCCTCCAACGTGATTGACACTGTGGCTGAAACGCCGTCTTCCACCAGCATGCCGACGATGCCGCCAACCGCAACCTTCACTCCCGCGCCGACATTCACGCCCACTCTTACGCCCACACCATCGCGGGCAAATATCGAGCGCGTGCTTATCATCAGTTACGATGGTATGCGCCCGGACGCCATCGAACTCGCGCCCATGCCAAACCTGATGGAACTGGCGAAGAACGGCGCGTATTCCTACACCAGCGCCCGCACCATAGACTATCCTGCCACGTCGCCCAGCCATGCCTCCATGCTATCCGGTCTGTGCATGGAAGATCACGGCGTCATTTACAACCGATATTTCATGTACATGGGCTATTCCAAAGGCGTGGACGTTTTCGATCTCGCGCACGAAGCAGGCATGAAGACGGTCATGATCGTCAGCAAGGACAAACTCCGTCAACTTGCCGAACCCGAAACAACCGATGTTTTTGAAATCGCGTATGGCGAACCAGCCGTCACGCGCGCCGCGGTGGCGCAAATCGACGAAGGCTTTGACCTGATGTTCATTCACTTTGCGGGCGGAGACAATCGCGGGCACAAATACGGCTGGATGTCCGGCGAATATATGAAGGTCTTGCGTGAAGGCGATGAAGGGCTGGGCGCCATCATCGTCGCGCTGAAAGAAAACGGACTGTTCGACACCACGCTCTTTATCGTCACTGCCGATCACGGCGGACACGACAAAAATCACATCGGGCTTGTCATCGAAGATTATCGCATTCCGTGGATCGCGTACGGTCCCGGTGTCGTTCAAAAGGAACTCACGCTGCCCATGTACACGATGGACACAGGCGTCACCGCCGCCTACGCCCTGAACCTGCCCCTTCAACCCGATTGGGACGGCATTCCCGTTTACGAAGCCTTCGGCGAACTGCAACTCCGCGTCCACGACGGCTATCCCTGCAAAACCTGATTCCCAACCATGACAAAACATTTTAGATTTTTGACTCTCTTTACGATTCTTCTGCACGCCTGCCAGCCTTCCGCCTCACTCGCGCCGACGCCTGCTCCTGTCATCCCCACAGCGACTCTCACTCCAAGCCCCTCACTCGCGCCGCCGACCCAAACCCTCCCGCCGACATCCACGCCCGAGCCTTTGCCGAATATCGAGCGTGTATTAATCGTCAGTTTTGACGGCTTGCGTCCCGACGCGATAGAGGCGGCGAACATGGACTCCACCATGGAATTGATGCAAACCGGCGCATATACGCTGACCGCGCAGACGATCGATCCCAGTCTGACATTGCCCGCGCATTCTTCCATGCTGGTGGGGACTTGTCCCGCCAAACACATCGTCCGCTGGAACGTGTACGTCCCCGAAAATGGATTTGCCCTCGGCTCCGACATCTTCGACCTTGCCCATGCCGCCGGCTTGCGGACGGTGTTCGTGACGGGCAAGGAAAAACTGCGCCAGGTCACCGAGCCGACCAGCACCGATTTCTTCGAATTCATAGATAGAACGGACAAAATTCAAGACAAGACCACGGTCTTGCGGCTTGCTCTTGACCAGATTGCTCAAGGCTTTGGTTTGATGTTCGTCCATTTTGCGGAGGGCGATATCGAAGGTCATAACAAGGGCTGGATGTCGCGCGCGCAATTGGACGTATATGGGCGCGAAGACCGCGGACTCGGCTCGATGATCCAAACCCTGAAAGACAAGGGCATGTACGAAACCACGCTCATCATCGTCACCTCTGACCATGGCGGCCACGACTCGACTCACGGAACCGGTCTCCCCGACGACATGACCATCCCCTGGGTTATCAACGGTCCGCGTATCCTGCCGGGGGAGTTACAAACGCAGGTTCACATCATGGATACCGCCGCCACTGCCGCCTTTGCGCTTGGTCTGCCCATCCCACCCGAATGGGATGGCATTCCCGTCTACGAAGCCTTTGGCTTGCCTGTGGACTTCACTCGAAATGGGGGATGTGCCGGCGTCACGCCGTAGTACTTTTGTTTCGTTGAGGCTTTTGGCAATCCGGCGTTAAAATCTGCGCGCTTTACAGGTTATTTATCGGTAGGAGAGAGTTGGGCGGGTTCCGTGTTTCGCGGAACCCGCTCGTGGTTTAAATTGCCCCTTGACAAAAACTTTAGCGGCGTATAAAGTTAAGCCCGCTTAACTAAAAAGAAGGCTTAACGATGACAAAACCTCCCCCGATTTCCCACTCCCTGCGCGCGTGGATGGACGTGTTCATGCACCGCTCCATGCGCGGCTGGACGCATTTCGCCAAGTCCACAGGGCTGACCATGCCGCAGTTCAGCATTTTGATGCAGGTCTATCATCACAAGGGCGTGTGCGGCATGTCCGACATCAGCGAACGCTTCGACATCACCAATGCGGCGGCGAGCCAGTTGGTGGAGAAGCTCGTCCAGGGAGAATACATCGAACGAGCCGAAGACCCCAGTGACCGCCGCGCCAAGCTTTTGCAACTCACGCAAAAGGGTAAGGACCTGATCGAGGCAAGCGTGAACGAACGCTATCGCTGGATGGATGAACTGGGGAAGTCGCTTTCGGCGGAAGAGAAGGGCAAGGTCGTCGAAGCGTTGACCATTCTCACCGAGGCGGCGAAGAAATTGGAGAATAGGGGGTAGGGAATAGTAAGTAGCGAGCAGTGAACAATAAACAGTAAAAGGAATTTTATGCAGGCATCCATATCTCAACCCATGTCACGCGGACGGCGGCGCGGCGGAGGCTCTTCCTTCAAGGGCATTCTGCGCGCGGTCCGTTACCTGACGCGCTATAAGCGCCAGGCGCTTTTACCGTATATCTTTTTGCTCATTGCCACGCTCTCGCAACTGGCTGTGCCGCGTATGGTGCGCAATGTGATCGATGCCGTCACGAGCGGCTACATCTCCAGTCAGATTTTGCAGGCGCTGGAGAAGATCCCCGCGGAGTTTGTCGGGGCGGCGCTGCCGAAGATTCTGGAGGCTGCGGGTAGACCAGAGTCCACGACGCTGGACCAGCTCAAAGTCCAGTTGGAGGCGGATGTGAACAATGCGCCGCAGGCGCTTGCATACGCCCTGGTCGCCATCGTCGTCTTCGCCGCGCTGCGCGGTCTCTTCTCGTTTTTGCAGGCGTTCTGGGCGGAGAAGAATTCGCAGACGGTCGCGTATGACCTGCGCAACGACTTGTATGCAAAGATCCAAAATTTGTCTTTTTCGTATCACGATAAAAACCAGACAGGACAGTTGATGATCCGCGCGACGGACGATGTGGAAAAGGTGCGCCTGTTCATTGGACAAGGTTTGCTGCAGCTCGTCGGCGCGGTGATTCTATTGTCGGGAACGGTCATCATCCTGTTCGCGTCGAACGCCTCGATGGCATGGACGGCGATGCCGATCCTGCCGATTGCCATTGTGGTGTTTATTATCTTTGCCAGCCTCGCCCAGCCGATGTTCTCGAAGGTACAGCAGAAGTTGTCTCATTTGAATACGGTGTTGCAGGAAAACCTTGCGGGTATCAAGGTCATCAAGGCGTTCACTCGTGAGAAGGAGGAACGCGCGAAGTTCGAGAAAGCCGCGGACGCCACAATGAATCAGCAGATCGCGGTTTCGCGTTTGTTCACGTTCATGTTTCCGTTCATTTTCCTGATCGCCAATCTTGGGCAAGCCGCGATCTTATATGTGGGGGGTAAACAGATTGTCGCTGGCGCGCTCAGTCTCGGCGCGTGGCAGGAGTTCTCGCTGTATCTGATCTACCTTTTCTTCCCCATCATGATGTTCGGAATGATCGTCACGCAAATGGGACAGGCGGGCGCGTCGGCGGAGCGCATCTTCGAAATTCTCGATGCCAGGTCCGACATCGTGGACAAGCCTGACGCGGTCGATTTGCCCGACGTCACCGGCACGGTAAAGTTCGAGGATGTCACCTTCCGTTATTTTGGCGGCGGCGAGCCGGTGCTGAGCAAGGTCACGTTCGAAGCGCAGCCCGGGGAGAGGATTGCACTGCTCGGCGCGACAGGCTCGGGCAAGACCACCATCATCAACCTGCTTCCGCGCTTCTATGATCCCAGCGAAGGCAGGATTACGATTGACGGATACGACCTGCGGGACGTAACGCTCGACTCGCTGCGCTCGCGAATCGGCATCGTATTGCAGGAAACAACCCTGTTCAGCGGAACGATCCGTGAGAACATCGCATTCGGCAAACCCGACGCCTCGCAGGAGGAAATTGAAAACGCCGCGAAAGCCGCCGCCGCGCACGACTTCATCATCTCGTTCCCCGAAGGCTACAACACCCACGTCGGCGAACGCGGCGCAACCCTTTCCGGCGGACAAAAACAACGCATCGCCATCGCCCGCGCATTGCTCCTGAACCCGCGCATTCTCATCCTTGACGACTCCACTTCCAGCGTGGACCTCAACACCGAGGCGCAGATCCAGAAAGCGCTCGACAAACTCATGGAAGGACGCACATCGTTCGTCATTGCACAGCGCATCGGCACCGTCATGAGCGCCGACAAGATCCTCGTGCTCGATAAAGGCGAGGTCGTGGCGCAAGGCAGGCACGCCGACTTGATGGAAAACAACGCCATTTACGCGGAAATCTATAACTCACAGATATTGACACATGAACATGAACATAAAAATTAACAACAACATCCGTCATTGCGAGCGGAGCGAAGCAATCCCCAACACGTATTGGAGATTGCTTCGTCGGACTAACACCCTCCTCGCAATGACAAACGAGGTGGCATTATGATGCACGGTCGCGCAGGCGGAATGCTCAATCAGGAAACCATCAAACCCCGAAACCTGGGTGAAACTCTCGCGCGCCTCGGCGGATACTTCGGTCAATACTGGCACATGATCGTCCTGGCGGTGCTTTTCGTTGTGATCTCCACCTGGACCCAGGTGACGACGCCCGAATTGATGGGGCAGGCAACGGACTGCTTCCTCGTCCCGGCGGGCTCTTCGAATGGAGGACTCGCTTCATTCTTCCCTCAGCCTGATTCACAGCCCCAAACTTCATCCAGCTGCTACCTCGCCACAGACGATCCCTCCACGCTTTCATTCACGCGCCAAATCATCTACAACGCCTACACCCTCGGCGGATTCGATGCCCCCGATCCATTGACCATGGCCAGCGATCAGCGCATCGAAGGTTTGGCAAGGCTTATCCTCGTGATGATTGCCTTGTTTTTACTCGGCGCGATCCTCACGGGCGCGACCTTCTTCACCATGGCGTGGACGGGTCAGCACGTTCTGCGCGTTCTGCGCGTGAAAGTGTTCGAGCAGTTGCACAAGCTCTCGCTCAGTTATTACTCCGAACACGAAGCGGGCGACCTGATGAGCCGCATCACGAACGATACGACCGCCATCGAGCAGGCATTCTCGTTCGCGCTGGTCAACGTGTTCAGCGGCATTCTCCTGCTCGTGTGGGTGGCATATAACATGCTCACTGCCAACCTGCCGTTCGCCTTGCTTTCCTTGTCCGTTGCGCCGGTCATGTTCCTCGCCACGCTGTATTTCTCGAACCAGGCGCGCAAAGCCTTCCGTGTGGCGCGGCAGGAGATCGGCTCTGTCAACGCGGAATTGCAGGAAAGCATCGCCGCCGTCCGTGAGGTGCAGGCGTTCAACCGCGCGGGCGAGAACATCGAGCAGTTCAAGGAAGTCAACGCCGCCAACCGCGACGCCAACGTCCGCGCTGTGGCGTACACCTCCGCGCTTGCCCCCGCATTGGAAGCCCTATCCTATGTGGCGCTCGCCATCGTTACAGGCGTGGGCGGATGGTACCTGCTCAAGGGGCAGACTCTTTTTGGCACAACGGTTACGCTTGGCTTGGTCGTCACCTTCCTTGCCTATGTCCAGCGCTTCAACCAGCCGATCCAGCAGATCGCTGTTTTGTGGACGAATATTCAGAACGCCATTGCAGGCGCGGAACGCATTTTTGGCATTCTCGATGAGAAACCGTCCGTGTTCAACAAGCCTGAAGCGCGGAAGATGCCAGCGATCAAGGGATGGGTCGAATTCGATAAAGCGACTCACTCCTACGAAGACGGCGTGCCCGTCTTGAAGGACGTCTCCTTCACCGCCGAGCCTGGGCAGACCATCGCGATTGTCGGTCCCACCGGCGCGGGCAAGACGACCATCATCAACCTCATCCCGCGCTTCTACGATGTGACCAGCGGCGCGGTGCGGATTGACGGCATTGATGTCCGTGATGTCAGCATGAAGTCATTGCGCGAGCAGATCGGGATCGTGCTGCAGGATACCTTCCTGTTCAGCCAGAGCGTGATGGACAACGTCCGCTTTGGGAGACCGGATGCCACAGACGAAGAAGTGATGGCTGCAATCAAATTGGCGAACGCTGATTCATTCATCGAACGCCTGCCGGAGAAATATGAAACAGTGCTGGGTGAACGCGGCTCAGGTTTGAGCCAGGGGCAGCGCCAGTTACTGTCCATTGCGCGGGCGGCGTTGTCGGACCCGAAAATACTTATTTTGGACGAAGCAACCTCCAGCGTAGACACGCGAACCGAGCGTCTCATCCAGAAAGCGTTCGATCAACTCCTCGAAGACCGCACGGCGTTTGTCATCGCGCACCGCTTGTCCACCATCCGCAATGCCGATATGATTTTGGTTTTGAAGGACGGTCAGATCATCGAACGCGGCAAACACGACGACCTGCTTGCAAAGCGAGGCTTTTATTGCGACCTGTATATGAGCCAGTTCAAGAAGCAGGAAGAGATGGAGGCGTCCCCCGCGTAGAAATCCTAAGGACACGGCGACGCCGCGTCCTTAACTCCTTTTTTAGACACGGATTACGCGGATTACACTGATTTTCACGGAAAAACCTTTGAACAACCCGCGTTTATCCGTGTTATCCGTCAAATCCGTGTACTTAAGAAACAGTCTCTTAGCTGGACTTTATCCATTTGAACATTAACAGAAAGCAGGGTAAGCTAAGGCAAACACTCCACCAAGAGGTCGCCGATGCCAACCCTGCACGCAGA
>JAGUZU010000056.1 GCA_020060625.1 Anaerolineales bacterium
ATTGGACTGGATGAGGAGAAAATCCGCAAGTATGTCCAATGGCAGGAGAAGCAGGAAAAGCTAGCGGAGGCAGTGCAAGGAAAGTTATTTGATTACAATCTACAGTAGTAGCACGCCTTCCAGGCGTAATGGCTCTAAAGCCACCGCCTTTGGCGGTGGTCGTTTACTCAACGGGTCTTTGACGCGCTTCTTCGTGCGCGGGTTGTAAAAGGAATACTCGAGATAGGCGGCGGAATCGAGTTCGATGGAATATGCCCACAAACCGCGAGCAATGCGCTTCATCTTCTGCAGATTGTCTTCCCACATGTGAATGTCATCAATGAAGCGCGGCGCGGACTTCCCCTTCCACGCGAAGGTGACACGGTTTCCTTCGATGATTGGGTTTCCGTTTGTGCGGGCGAGTTCCAATAAATTCATAATCCTCCAAAATAAAAAGTAGGGCGACCCGTCGAGTCGCCCTACTGAAACGTAATCTCTTCCACGCGCCAGCTTTCTTCGCCCATCAGTTTGCGCAGGCTGTCGAGCAGTTCGGGGCAGATGCGCGTGGTGTCGTTGGGAAAATCAATCAGGTGTCCCTTGTTGTTTTCGAAGATCTGAAAACTAAACCGGTCTCGTCCGTGATAGCGGGTGAGATTGCCATGCAGGGTCTTGATGCGCCGCTTGTCGCGTTCCCTGTCTCCGGTGGGTCGCAGCAGGACGGTGATCTGTCGCGGCGGATGGTCCTTGTCCTTGTTCTCTTTTGCCAGCGGAACATACAAAGACGGAATAACCGCCTCACTCGGAACTTCAACCTGTTCCGCCCCATCGACCTGAGCCAACGCCGACACGGCGCGCGTTACGAGCGGCGGGGTCACTTCTTCGTTTTTCTTGAACTTCGGCGCAGGCTTGGCTGCCAATGCGGCGTCATCGAAGGATGGCTGCCATTCGGTGTCCCAGCCTTCGGGAAAGTTGTCGGGCGGCGGAGGCATGTCGTCGGTGGAATATTCCGCTTCCGGTTCGGCGACGGCGGGAGTCATTTTCGGCGTGGGATTCGGTTTGGGTGGTGGAGCAACTGTCGGCTTGGTTTGAGCCGGGCGGCGGGGAGATTGCTCCTCTGTCCGCGCGAGGAGCGGCTTGGGTGTTGAATCCGGTTTGGAGATCGAGTCATCCGCCGCTGTCGTCATCTTGATCTCGGTTTTGACCGTGTCCACCAGAATCTTGGGCGGGGCGCTGGTCTGGTCCACCTTGCCTTCGACGATGATGATTTGACCGATGTTCATTTCCGCGCGGTGCTGGTCCCATGTTTTGGGGAAGAGCAGGAGTTCGATGCTTCCTTGAATGTCTTCGATGGTGACGAAGCCCATTGGTTTGCCGGTTTTGGTGGTGTACGGGCGGACGTTGGTGATGAGCCCCGCCACGCGGACTTTTTCTTCGTGACTGGCTTCGGGGAGTTGACCGGAGAAATAACTGACGATGTGCGCAAGCTGCGCCTGGAATTCGTTGAGCGGGTGGTCGGAGATGTACAAGCCGATCAGTTCGCGCTCCCAGTTGAGCATTTCGCGCTTGTCGACGTCTTTGACTTCGGGCAGGTGAATTTCTTCGATGATGCCCGTTTCCGCGCCGAAGAGACTCATTTGCCCGGCGTCGGCGGCGCGGAAGTGGGCGCTGGAGATGGCGACGATGCGGTCGAGCGAGGCGAGGAGCGAGGCGCGGTTGCCGAATGAATCCATCGCGCCGACTTTGATGAGACATTCCAATGCGCGTTTGCCGACGCCGCGCAAGTCCACGCGGCGGGCGAAGTCGTTCAGGTCGGTGAACTTTCCGTTGGCGATGCGTTCTTCGATAATGGGTTGGACGGCGTTCTGCCCGACATTCTTGATTGCGCCCATGCCAAAACGGACGTTGGGTTTTCCTTCGGTATTTTCGATGCTGAAGTCCCATTCGGAGGCGTTGATGTCGGGCTGCAAAACGGGGATGCCCATGCTGCGCGCATCCGCGACGTAGAAGGCGACTTTCTCCGTTTCGCTGGCAGAGGCGGACATGAGCGCGGTCATGTATTCAGCGGGGTAATGCGCCTTGAGGAAGGCGGTTTGCACGGCGATCACGCCGTAGTCGGCGGCGTGGCTATTGTGAACGAGGATGTCGTTAGCAACAAAATTGTGCGTTTCTTCAACTTCAAGGTCGTACGTTTGCTTTTCACCGACGTATTCGATGTAAGCAATACGATCCCAGTAGATGTCACTTTCGGCGTAGCGCTTGATGATGGGGTCATCAAAATAATTACCGAGTCGCTGCAGGGTAGTGCGCCCGAAACCGACTTTGCCTGCCGAATTGGTGGGAGAGAATTCGCGTGGGGCAATTCCAGTGGTGGCGGTGATCTCTTTCCAAGTCAGCCCGGATGAATCTTTCGCCGCGCGAATATGTTCTTTGACCGCAGCAGGGACAATATCCTTTGTGCCAACTGCAACAGGAGGGATGGAGGCGGTCAGTTCTTCGAGCGCATGAATCTTTTTTGCACTGACAGAGAAACAACCAATCCTTTCCTTGAAGGTATTGATGTTCTCATAGCCTGTGATGAATACCTGATAACCGATGCGACCCTCTTTGTAGGGGAATTCAACGGTGCGCAGGCGGCTGATAATGCCAAAACGCAGAAGCAGGTGCTGAAGTTGCTGTGCAAGTCGTTGTGAAGCGGTGGCGTAGTACAGGTTGCGCCCGCGTGTATCAATGTGTCCGTCACCATCCCACATGCGGCTGATAACGAGACCGATCTGGCGATTGTTTAGCTCAAAAATGGCGGCAGGGAATTCTTTGTTGCGAGCGTTCTTGCCAAGCAAGCCCAACTCGCCCGCCCAGGTGAAAATACCGGGTTCATATTGTTTATCGGCGCGGGCAGCGTAGATGGAATATGTCCCTTTGTGCATGGCAATCGTACATTTGACGTTTTCGAATGACTCGGCTGCTTGCACGAAATCGTTCACCTGCTCCATATCCTGATTGTAGTAATACACGGAATGCGGGTGGCAGAGATTGCCTTCAGCCAGCAAATGTCCCAGTGCAATGGCTTCATGGTCAGCCCATTCCTGCTTTCCTTCTACAGGAATAATGCGCGGAACGGCGATGAAATCGTCGGGTTGAAGTTCTTCGAGGTTGCGCCAGCCGTTATACGTGTAGAAAGGATGATTGCCTGTCGCTTCGATGGTACGCCCAAGCGCGGTGGTCAGGCGGAAGACAGGCTTTACGCCGTTCTCCATCACATTGAGTACGGGTCGGTTCTTCAATTTCAAGGCGGAAATATCGCAGGAGAGAATCTTTTGAATCTCTGCCGCGCCACGATACAAGTCTTCCACTTTGACGAGCCGACCTGTAGCAGCATCCAACACTTCCACATCACCAGGTAAACATTTGTTGAAGCCGTAACGCGCGAATTCTTCCCAGTCGGTATAGATCGCATCCGCGGTGGATCGTTCCATGCCTTTTTCAACGGCGCCTTTCACGAACTTGGCGCGATGCTTTTCGATGTCTTCTTTTTTCTTTTTCGAGATCGCCTTGCGCAGCTCATCGGATTCGGAGGGCGTGTACCCTGCGAGTTCAACGGCGGCGCGCATCAATTGTTCCTGATAGACGGGGATGCCGTACGTGTCTTTAAAGATCGGTTCCATGGCGGGGTGCCGGTAGGACGTTTCCGCTTCGCCGTGCATGCGCGCGATGTAATCGGGGATGAACTGCATCGGTCCGGGGCGGTAAAGCGCCACCATGGCGATGATGTTGTCGAGACTCTTCGGCTTCATCTGGACGAGCCAGCGCGTCATGCCTCCGCCTTCCACTTGAAACACACCAGCAGTTTGACCCGCGCCCATGAGTTCGAACGCCTTGGGGTCGTCAATCGGGATGTTGCTCAAATCGTATTTGATGCCGTGCCGTTTGTAGATCAGGTCACATGCGCGCGCCATTACGGTCAACGTGATGAGACCCAGGAAATCCACCTTCAACATGCCCAGCGAATCGAGGATGCCCATTTCGAACTGCGTCACCGACTTGATGGGGGTATCCTCCGAGTTGGAGGTCGGGCGGTGAAGCGGCAGATATTCGACAATGGGCTTATCCGAGATGACCACGCCCGCCGCGTGCGTGCCTGCGTTGCGCACGGTCCCTTCCATTTTTGCGGCGAGGTCGATCACTTCGCGCATTTTTGGATCGGTGTTGTAAATTTGCTTGAACTCCCTGATTTCGAGCGCCTCGCTCATGGTCGTGCCGCCCGCCACAAACGGAACCAGTTTGGCGACCCTGTCCACTTCGGGCAGGGGAATTTCCATCACACGCGCCACGTCGCGGATGGCGGCTTTCGTTCCCATCGTGCCGAAGGTGACGATCTGCGCGACCTTGTCCGAGCCGTATTTGCGCGCGCAGTATTCCAGCATTTCGGAGCGGCGGTCATCGCGGAAGTCGAGGTCGATATCGGGCATCGAAACGCGCCCCGGATTCAAGAAGCGTTCGAAGATGAGCGCATGTTCAAGCGGGTCCACCATCGTGATCTCGAGCGTGTAGGCGATGATCGAGCCGGCTGCCGAGCCGCGGGCGTTGTACCAGATTCCGTTGTCGCGCGCGAAGCGGCAGAGATCCCACACGATCAGGAAGTAGGCGTCGAATCCCATCTCGTGGACGACTTTAAGCTCGTAGTCGAGTCGTTCACGGACCTTGGAACTGGTCGCGTCGTTCCCATATCTTTTCCTCGCTCCAAGTTCGCACAACTCACGCAGATAGGTTTCCGTCGTGTGTCCATCCGGCACGGTGAACTCAGGCAGATGATAGCCTTTGCGGTCCAGGTCGATATTGCATCGTTCGGCGATGAGCAGGGTATTGGAAAGCGACTCCGGCACTTCGGCGAAGAGGCGGCTCATCTCCGCGGGCGAACGCAGGAAATAAGAATCGTCCGTCATGCGCATGCGTTCGGGGTCGCTCAAGACGGTTTGCGTTTGCATGGCGAGCAGCACATCCTGCAAACGGGCATCTTCCTGGTTGATATAATGGACGTCGTTCGTGGCGATGTATCGCGCGGAATACCGCGCTCCGAGCTCGAGTAGTTTTCTATTTAAATCTGTGATCTCTTTGATGTTGTGCTGTTGGAGTTCCACGAAGAAACGGTCGGTACCGAATACATCGTAGTACCAGTTCAGGCGGCGGACGGCTTCTTCGGGGTTGTCGTCCAGCAGGGCGCGCGGTATTTCGGCAGACATGCAGCCGGAGGTGCAGATCAGCCCTTCGGAGTGAGCCGCTAAAAAGTCATGGTCGATGCGGGGGTAATAATAGAAGCCTTCCAACTGCGCGGCGGAGGCGATCTTGAGCAGGTTCTTGTATCCTGTTTCGTTTTCCGCAAGCAGGAGTAAATGCGAGGAGGCGCGGTCGAGCTTGGAGTCCTTGTCCTTCATGCCGCGCGCCGCCATGTACGCTTCCAGCCCGATGATGGGCTTGACGCCTTCCGCTTTGGCGGCTTTGTAGAAGTCGATCACGCCGAACATCGTGCCGTGGTCGGTGATGGCGATGGCGGACATATCCATTTCCTTAACGCGCTTTACCAGCCTCTTGATGTTGGAGAAGCCGTCGAGCAGGGAGTATTCGGTGTGGACGTGGAGATGGGCGAAGGTCATGGTCGGATAGTTGGGCAGTCGGGTGGTCGGGTAGTCAAGTAGTCGGTGGTCGGGTAGTCTGACAATTTGAACAAGGGACCATGAGACCATTTAGATTATAGTATTGCTCTGTAAAAACTACGCCTACCGCGAAGATTTTGCGCGTAGGTCGGATTGCCAATCCGACTTACTTTGGCTGCGGCTTGCCGCGCTA
>JAGUZU010000011.1 GCA_020060625.1 Anaerolineales bacterium
ATACCAATCAAAGATTTTCCTGACCCAGCTCGCTTCTTCTTCGACAATGTGGATATTTTCACCTACACGAATATACCCATAGCGATCTTGCCCGGTATTTGCTTTACCCGCTTTCAGTCGAGCTTTGACACCCATCCCCAATCGCTCTTTCATTCCATCCAGTTCCATCTGAGCTGCCCAGGCATGGACCGGAGCGATCTTGGAATCAAAATTTTCTTTTGCCAGTAGGATTTCGATCTGATAGTCCTGGACGGTTTCCAAGACCATCAACATGGAGCGCAATCCTCGGTACAGCCTGTCCTCCCGCCAGGCGAGAATGACATCGAATTCGTCTTTGGCGGCATCGTTGAGCATTGCTAACAAACCGGGTCGATCTGAGCGGCTACCCGATGGTTCGACCAGTTTATTGCCAGCGCGATATTTTTCCACATCGCGATAAACACGCACTACTTGCAATCCCATTTCTTCTGCCAGACGGCGACAATCTGTTTCCTGCTCAATTGGGCTGGAATTTGCCCCTTGCGATTCTGAAGAGGTGCGGATGTAGATCACTGCTCTGCGAGACATTTCAATTCCTTCAAAAAGAAAATATGGAACTACCAGTTCAACTATATCGAAAATAATAAATGGGTGGTACCAAAGTGTCGCTAAGAAATTCCCGAGCGTTGCCGCGATGAATCCATGTGTTCAAGGGTACTACGGCGATCCCACTAAACTCTCTATTCAAAGTCTTCATTGACACCGAAAACTTCTTGAGTTATTATTTCAACATGAGTGAAAACATATGGAAATCCAGATGGACCAAGGATCAAATCAAATCCATGTTGTTGGAGCAATTTGATTCCTTTTGGAGCCTTGATTTGGGAATCGTACGCACGCAACTCGCGGGAGTGGAGCAGGCAAGCAGGGTTCCCCATGCTGTAATCATCTCCGGGTTACGTCGGGCAGGGAAGTCGACACTATTGTTACAATTGGCTCATCGGTTAGGGCGGGAACAATTCTACTATCTCAATTTTGAGGATGATCGCTTTTTAGGCTTTTGTGCAGAAGATGCCAACGATCTTTACCAGACACTGATCGAAGTTTTTGGTGAACGCAAAATTTTCATTATTGATGAAATCCAGAATATTGATGGTTGGGAACATTTTGTTCGCCGCTTTATGGATATGGGGTTTAAGTTTTATATTACAGGATCAAACGCCTCCCTGCTCAGCCGGGAGCTGGGAACGCGTCTTACCGGCCGGTACGTCCCGATCGAGCTGTTTCCGTTTTCTTTCAAGGAGTTCTTGCTGTTTCGTGCAGAATCCTTGCCTGACCTGGACCGTATGACAACCGTGGACCATGCCCGCTTGCAAAATTCCCTTCAATCCTATTTGCAATTCGGCGGCATTCCAGATGCGCTAAAATATCCAGAACTCCCCCTCTTGCGTACACTCTATGATGATGTTTTATACCGAGATATTGCAACACGTTACCGGCTTGAAGCGGTGACAGCCATCAAAGAACTGGCTTTCTTTCTGATGAGCAATCCCGCCAATCTGATATCGTTTAATAAACTCAAAGACCAGTTTCGGGTTGGTAGCGTAAACACAATCAAAAATTATATTGGTTACATGGAGAACAGTTGGCTGCTCTTTACGTTGAATGTCTATGATTACTCAGTGAAGCGCCAACAGATCGCGCCCAAGAAGATATATGGGATCGATACCGGTTTGATCAACACCATCGGGTTTGGTTTTTCACCAAACACCGGAAAACTCCTCGAAAACCTTGTTTTTTTGGCACTCAGGCGAAAAACAAAGGAGATCCATTATTTCTCCTCACCAGGCGGGTATGAGGTGGATTTCTATTTGCCCGAGCAGCGTCAGCTTATTCAGGTTGCCGGGAACTTGGCTCAATCTACAACGCGGGATCGGGAAGTACGCGCTCTTAAGGATGCTATCGGGACTGTAAAAGTACAAAGCGCCTTAATTCTGTCGGACTCCAACGAGGATTCATTCGAGATCGACGGCATCCCAGTGCAGATACGATCCACGGCAGAATGGCTGCTTGCAGAATAGATGAATCTGGCTAACTTCCCAAAATTTCATCTCACGCGATAACAACTCATTGTAATTCTTCTCGCAGTGATGGATATGGGCTGTTTGCCGTGTTTATGAAGTATGTGTGAAAACGACTCCAGCAAACAACAAATCATTTTGCTATCGCACCTTGAGATTACAACACCACCAAAATTTGCCCAGCAGGGTACATATCTGGTATACGGGTATAAATTCAGGCCCGCCTGGACTATACCCACCAAATAGAGAGCAAAACCCAAGAAATGAACAAACACCCCACGTATAGGGGTGTTTTCGTTTAAAACATTCCCGTAAACAATCAATCAACTTTTGCTATTTACCGACAGATTGTCTGATCCCAGAACCTGCCTGTTTTATACTGATCCTGTCAATTCATTACTTCAGGCAGGTTCCTATGTAGAATCATTCGACCATCCTAGATCAAACCACATGGGAAATCCATCTCAACTTTGAAAGACACTTCGCTCCTCCGCCAAACTCTCCCTCTTGGCTTGTTCAACTTCAGCAGCAAGGCTGGCAGCGGCAAGGAATTGTCCTATGGGATGCAGATACTCGCATCATTACCCATCCATATGCAGGTTATGCGCTTGAACTTCTTGACCACCTGCAAGGCAATGATGTATGGAAGACCGAAGGCTTGGTCATCGGCTCACCAGCTTTCAAACTCTCCGCCAATCATGTGAGCACTCCATCTACAAAGATTGTAGGGAATTGGGTGCTGAAAACCCAAATAGAACTTGGCGCAGATCAAGCAATAATCCTTGTTGAACTCCTGAGCGCGCAGAGAGTTTGTTGAAGCGCACTTCTCAACACAACGATCTGAATTTCAATAAACAAAACGTGCAATAACTTCCCCCATTGTTTTTCCCTCCATTATCTTCTCGAGATCGACACTATCCATTTTTTGCGTAATGATCTCACCCAGCTTCACCGCACGTTGTTTGGCAGAGTCTGTGCTGGCGGGATGACCTGTCGCAGGCAGGATCAACTCCGCCGCTTTTTCAAACTTGCCTTGCTGGATCAAACATTCCGCCAGTTCGAGCGCGGCATCGATTGCCTGCGGCATGGCTTCCGCTTCGAGCGAGAGTTTCATGGCACGCTTGAGCAGGTCTTCTGCCTCCTCCCATGCTCCAGACGCGATGGCGACTTTTCCCAACTGAGTCAATGCCCAAGCAATATCCCAATGGGCGCCCAGGTCGGTGAACAAGCCCAGGCTTTTTTCGAGCATGGTCTTTGCGAGAGGCAGGTCGTTTTTTAGAAGAGCCAATCCTCCCAAGCGACCGAGTGCCGTGCCCATGCCCCAGCGATCATGGATCTGTGTGCCGAGCCGTAAACTTTCCTCAAGGTACGCCTGCGCATCGTCCAACCTGCCCAACTGGATCGCGATGGGACTGAGAAAATTCAACGCGAAAGCGATAAAACGCGAATTCCCCAGTTCGCGCCAAATGGACAAACCCGCCTGCATCCGCTCGTAGGCGTGGTCAAGATTCCCCTCCTGCCCGGCGATAAAACCCTGATCGAATTGACCGAGCGCCAGGAACCAGCGGTCGCTGTGTTCTTTTGCCAGTTCCACACCCTCATCCATCAACCGCCGCGCATACAAAAAATCGCCCATCAATGAAACCACGATGCCGTTGAAAATCAGGGCAGGCGGTAAATATTTGGTTTCATTCATTCCCTGCAGAATCTCGATACCTTCTTCAAATGCCTTACGCGCCCGAATGTAATCGCCTGCGCGGAAAATCAACATGCCATGAAATGTCAATGCGCGTCCAAGATAAATCTGTGCATCTGTTTCCACTCGTAACACATCGATCAATTCACGTGTCTGTTCGATGCCGTCGACAAGCCAGCCATGCACATCGTACAGCATCCACAAACTTTCGAGCGCGGCATCCATCAGCGCAAATCGTTTTTGCGACAATGCCCATTCCCACGCTCCGTTCAAATTTCCCAGCTCATCGAACAGCCTGCCCAACAGGATGGTCTTGTCCGCGCCGAATAGATCCGAACTGCTTCGATGCAGCAGACCGAGATAATGCTCGCTGTGCCGGTCACGTAAAGCGGATTCGTCTTTCAGATGATTCTTTGCATACTGGCGGATGATTTCATGCAGGTCGAATCGGCCGCCTGCGGAACGGCGCAGCAGCGATTTGGATTCCAGTTTCGACAGCACGCCTCTTCCCGCGCCGGTCACTGCCTCTGCCGCCTCGGGGTCGAAGCCACCCTGGAAGATGGTCAACCGGCTCAAGGCGGATTGTTCCGCTCCGGTGAGGCGCTTCCACGAATGCTCGAAGGCGGCGCGCAGACTGCGATGACGTTCAGGGGTATCACGCAACGTTGACGAGAGAAAATCGAACCCGCGCTCAATCTCGTTTGCAATTTCCTCGCATGAAAGCACATTGACCCAAGCCGCAGCGAGTTCGATGGCGAGCGGCATCCCATCTACCCGCTGACAAATGCGGATGACAGCTTCGCGTTCCGATCCAACCAGTTGCAGGTCAGGGCGGATGCGATGGGCGTGAAGTTCGAAGAGTTGCAGGGCGCTGTAAACGGCTTTGCCTTCGTCCGCCTGAGGCGGAACGGTCAAACCACCGAGTTCAAACGTCCATTCGCCTTGCAGGTTGAGCCGTTCACGTGAGGTGACGAGTAGTTTCAAGTGCGGCAGTTTTTGCAGCAGTTCGGAAAGCAGCGGCGCGCCTTCGATGAGATGCTCGAAGTTATCCAGAACCAGCAGTGCTTTTTTATCGCGCAGGTAATCGATCAAGCGCGTTTTGAGTTCCTCTGCACTGGCAGATGGAATATTGAGCGTGGCTGCGATGGCGGGCAGGATCGACTCTGCGGTCTGGAAGGCGGTGAGTTGGATGAAGTAGACCCGCTGATCGAAGGTTGCCAGATGCAAGTTGGCAGCTTCCATTGCCAGGCGCGTCTTGCCGATGCCGCCTGGTCCGAGGATGGTGATCAGGCGCTGGCGCGGGTCGGTCAACATGCGGGCGAGGGAGTCGCTCTCTTGCTGGCGGCCGATGAACGGGGTGGCGGAAGCGGGAATGTTCGAGGCGGGAGAAAGGGATTCAGTAACGGCGACCAGTTTCCCGGTCGGGGCTGATGCGTTGCCCAGACGCCGGAGATTGCCCTCGCCACGTGCCGTCTGGAGGAAGAGAGTCCGCTCTTCGGGCGGGACTTCCAAATGAAGCGCGAGCAGTTCGGCGATCTGACGCGAGGGGCGGCGCTCGTCCTTCTCGATCTTACGGATGGCTGAGAGCGAACAACCGATGCGTTCGGCGAGCGCCTCCTGCGTGAGGTCGAGCTGTTTACGGCGCGCCTTGATCCACATTCCGAACGTATCCGTGTTCATCGGCGGGATTGTATCACCCAATTGTGTCGCTTTTTGTGTTACCTGCCGCCACCCGGGTTGGATCTGCAGCTCGTATCATGCGGACATTCTTCAAAAGGAGACGAACATGATCAACCAAACTCAACTTCAACCGCGCTTGCTCAAACCTGGTGCGGGACCGATGCTCTCGTTTTTAGGCGTGAATTTGTCTTTCAAGGTGGAAAGCGCTGACACAGCCGGGGCGTGGGCTTTGCTGGAATACATTGCGCCGCCCCTCTTTGCAGGACCGCCATTACATTGGCATAAGGTGACCAATGAAGCCTTCTATGTTTTAGAGGGCATCATGACCTTTCGCATGGGCGAGGAGGTCTTCAAAGGCACACCCGGGGCGATGGTCTATATTCCAACAGGCGTTCTGCACACATTTTCGAACCAGGAGGAAGCGCCCGCCCGCTTTCTGACCTTTCTTTACCCCGGCGGTTTCGAGGAGTACTTCAAGGAACTGGCGGCGCTGGCGCAATCGGAGCCGAGTTGGCCTCCCAGGGAGTTGAGCAAGCTGCAAATGTTGTATGCAAAGTATGACAATTTTTTCCCAGAGAAATGAAATCTATCAATTGGAGATCAAGCATGAAAACAATGAAAAATCTATTTTGGAACGCCGATGAAAACCGCTTACGGGCAGGCTGGCGATTGTTGATCCATCTCATCGTTTTCCTGTTCTTTACTGTGGGTCAGGATGCCCTGAATTTAACGTATGGAGCGCTGCCCGCAGCCGGGGTAATCATCAACCTGCTTTACCTTGCGAGTGGTCTCGGTTCGACCTGGCTGATCGCGCGCTTCATAGACCGTCGGTCATTTTCCGATTTTGGCTTCCATTTCGATCGGAAGTGGTGGCTGGACCTTGGTTTTGGATTGGCTCTGGGCGGTTTAATGATGACCGGCATCTTTCTTACGATGAAAACCCTGGGCTGGCTTGTCATCACCGGACCTGCCAGCACCAACTACGATGTGCCCATTGTCCTGGCATTTCTCCTGCGGGTCGTCAAGCATTTTGTGGTGTCGATCAATGAGGAGCTGGCGTTTCGCGGGTACCAACTAAAAAATCTTTCTGAAGGATTCTCGTACAAACGGGTGGGTCCGCGCGGCGCGATCCTGCTTACCTTTCTCGCATCTTCCATCTTGTTCGGGATGATGCATCTAGCCAATGGGAATGCGACCGTTTTCAGCACGCTCACCACGATCTGCGCAGGGTTATTGTTCTGCCTCCCGTTCCTATTGACCGGGGAGATTGGTGTTCCGATCGGTTTTCACTTCACATGGAATCTGTTCCTTGCCACCGTGTACGGATTCGCCCTCAGCGGCGCCGCTCAGGGAACCCGTCTTATCTCAATCCAAATCACGGGACCAGACGCCTGGACAGGCGGAGCCTATGGACCGGAGGTCGGACTTATCAGTCTCGTGTGGGCGCTTGCGGGTTGCGGCTTGATCTTCCTGTGGAACAGATGGTTGCGCGGACGTGTTGAACTGCATCTTAAATTGGCAACGTACTCACCACCCAAGGACAGCCTGTGAGCAGTGTTTCCACATCGAATCCACCGCGCTTGATTCATACGATGTTTGGATTTTCCACCTGCAAGTCCTGCGTAGAGAGTACCTTCAAGAGTCTACTGATTCTTGCGGCTGGCAATGCAGAGGTGCGCTCCGACAAGAACACAGAAGAAGCGATTGACCGGCTCGGCAGGGAACAAAGACTGCGCAATATCGTCAAACCGCATGTTTGTTTGCCAATCAAAAAGGATCTTTTATGGAAACCCAAAACACCTGCCAAAAACTCATTGCCCTGCTGGATCAAGCGAACGCCCGCTACCGTATAGTGGAACACGCTCCTGAAGGCCGAACCGAACTCGTGAGTCAGATGCGCGGCAACCTGTTGTCGTAAGCCGTCAAATTGCTGGTAGTGTTGGTCAAAATTGGCAAAAAGGAGAGCCGCTACTTCCTGGTCAACATCTCCGGCGACCGCCGCGCCAACCTGGACGCCGTCAAAGCCCTGTGCGGAGGCACGCATGTCATGTTTTCGCCCGCTGAAAAAGCCTGCGAACTGACTGGTTGTGAAATGGGCGCGGTGCCACCATTTACGTTCGATTCCAGCCTGACACTGGTGCTCGACCTCGCCCTGCTCGAACACGAAGAACTGGTCTTCAACGCCGGGCGGCTCGACCGCTCGATTTTCATCCACAAGGATGATTACCTCAAAGTTGCCAGCCCCATGCTGGCGCAGGTCTCATAACACAAGAAAGGAAAACCTTGAAACAACTCTCTCCACAATCGCGCATCGCCATCTACCTTATATTCCTGCTGCTGGCAACCATCGCTGCCAACGTCATTGCCGCCCGGCTGACAGATTCGCCCGTTGCCGGGTTGATTCTGATGACCAGCCCGGCACTGGCAGCTCTGCTGGCAAGCCTGGTTACCCGCCACTCGTTGATAGACATTGGCTGGCGCGTGACACCGATCAAGTGGCTGGGGCTGGGCTGGATTCTGCCCATTTTGTATGCCATGCCTGCTTATGCCGTCCTATGGCTGACGGGACTGGGCGGCGTTCCCAATCCAACCTTTCTGGAACGCGCCCGCTTCACGCTGAATATGCCCGATGTGCCGACACACCTGCTCATCCCCGCCGCGTTTTTCTACATTACCATCATCAACCTGCTTCCGTCCATGCTGTTGAGTCTGGGTGAAGAAATCGGCTGGCGCGGCTTTCTCGTTCCCGAACTGACAAAGTGGCTGGGTGTGCGCAACGCCGCCTGGCTGAGCGGAGTAATATGGGCAGCCTGGCATTTTCCGGGTATCCTTTCTGGCGAGTATGGCGCACAAGGCACTCCGCTGGCATACAGGCTGGTCTGCTTTACCCTGATGGTGTTTGCCAGTGGAATGGTCATGGCGTGGCTGCGGATGAAATCAGGCAGCATCATCCCGGTTGCCATCATGCACGCCACACACAACGGCGTCATTCAAACCTTTTTAGAACGCATCACCTATAACACCGGTCACACCGCTTACTTCACCGGCGAATTTGGCGTGGCATTGTTGCCCATTTTGCTGCTCATGGCGTGGGTTGTCTGGAAGCAAATGGCAAAAATGGAATCGCAAGTAGCATGAACAATGTCCTCGCCATCCAGGACGTGATTGCCCGCTTCGCCAATAGTTTTGACCAGAAAAACTGGTCAGCGTTGGAAGACTGTCTCGCCCCGCAAGTTTTCACCGATTACTTCGACCTACGCGACACACCGCCTGAAATGCTCGCCGCCGCCGAATATATTCGCTTGCGAAGGGAAGCGCTCACCCCGCTGATCACGCATCACCTGCTGGGCGGGCTGGAGATTCAATTCACCACTGCCGAAGGTGCTCTGTGCCGCACTTCCATGCTCATCTGGCGCGTACAAAACACTCCGAAGGATGCGACCCTTTGGAATGCAGCGGGCGAATTTCACACCCACTGCCATTATACGTTCCACCTTGTAAAAGAAACAGAAACATGGAAAATCGGTGGCGTCATACAAAAGGTCTTGTGGAACAGCGGGACTCACGAGATTCACAGCGGTGCCAAGTATTAAGTTATGTATCCTATTTTGCTTCACAACCGCAATCGGATCTGTCCTGCGGGGTACATATCTGGTATACGGGTATAAATTTCGCCCCGCCTGGAATATGCCGCGGGGCTAAGGTTCTCCAAACCTGCATCTTGATCGAGAATCTTTTGTAAATCCAAGCGAATCACAACATTTAGTAGTAGTGTAGGATTGTTTCTGTAAATTTAGAATAGAACGTAAGGGAATCATTGGCAAATTTCAGCGGATCGAATGTCCCAGGTTGCAGGGATCCGTCCAGCCAGCGCAAGCCGTGTCCCAGCGCGACGAATAGCAGGGTAGCCAGCACATAGAATGCCCATGCGGGACCTGGCAGGCGCTCGATCCACGCCATCAACCGATCCACAAAACTGGTTGGATACGCCTTCGCCTCACTCGCGGACTTGGGGCTGGATTCTGTTTTCATTGCTTCATCTCCTCTTTGGCGAACTTTCTTCGGGTGAATCCTTCATTTACTTTTCCAAAAACGCGGTGAGTTCTTGCAAATTCCTGAATCCGATACGCGCCTCCTTTCACTTTACCTGCTTGACCAACCGTTCGATCTGCGGCAGATGCGTCAACTCGTGCGACGCGAAATAACTGGCTTGTTGCTTGATGGATACAACCCCAAACTCTTCATGGCGTCCCGTGCGCCACCAATCGGCGAGGGGGATGGTTTCGAGTTTGGCGATCACTTCGCGGCGCGTGGATAGATACGTCTCGAAAATCTCGCGCGTGGAGGGCGGACGTTCGGTCTCGTCCTTCGCCCACTTCCAGACTTGCTTCATCTCCAGCACGGGATTTTTCTCTTTGAGGAACAGGTCAATTCGGAAATCAAGCACGCCCTGCGCGTCGCGCAAATGCGAGACGACATTGCGGATCGCCCAGCCGCCGTCGGGGGCGGGACGCGTCAGCGCCTCTTCGCTCAGACCTTCGATCAGCGCGGCGACTTCGAGCGGAGTCTTGCGCAGGCGCTCCAACGCTTCGGCGGGGTCGAGCGCTTCGAGCCAGTAGACGGGCGGGAACCATTGGAACGTCCCGCCCCACGCGCCGCAGGTTGGACATTTTTCGGGGGCGTTGGTGAGAGTCTCTTTATCGTTGGGCAGGTTCATTTCCCACGCGGCGCGGCGGGAGATTGAGTCCGCTGTGGCGCGGGCGATCTTGGCGATGTTGTATTGCCCTTCGTTTTCCAGCCGTAGGGCGAGGGAGAGAATCTGTACGAGGGTATCTGTCACATGTGAATTTTGCATGTTGATTTCCTTTCACGTCTTCCCCGCAACTCGCTTAGCCGCAAGGATTACGGCATATCCAGCCCAACCAAAGGCGTTCGCTGTTTTGCCCATTCCGCGCCGAGGGCAGAGAGTTCCTCTTCGCTCAAAAATTGACGCGCCATGCGGAAGAGGATTTGTTCCTCCTTTTGGAAATGTCCGCGTGTGACTTGGATCATCTGTTTGGCGAAGGCGCGGGCGGAGTCGAGGTCGCTCGCGGAGTGGATGTTGCCGAGCAGGTCGGTGATCTGGTCGTGTTCCATGCGCATGACCGCGAGAGGTCCGCTTTGCGTGCCGAAGTGGGGTTCGAGGGCGTTGAAGAGCAGTTCGTCTTCGAGACCCGCGTGGGATTCAAGCGCGAAGGCGAAGGCGGCGATGCGGTTTTGGAGGTTGGAAAGGGAATCGAGCGCGGGAAGAGATTGCTCGATGCTGCCGAGCATGAGATGAAATACGGCGTGCTCGCCGAGGAGGGCATCTGTGATTAACATATCTGTACCGCACACTTGCCCTGGCGTGCAAGTGCCAGGGAAATTCATTTTGCGTGCTTGTTTGTGGAAAACTCTCGCAACATGAATGTTGCGCTACTGTAATACGACTCCTCCGCGCAGGACTTGCACAACACCGTCCCTTCGCGTAGGACTTCGCGCTGGTTGATGATCTCTTCGCCGCAGATTTCGCAGTCGGCGCGTTTGCCAGGCTGACCGATGATCTGTTTGATGGGTGTCGTCAGTTCGATGTGCTGCCAGTCGAGCAGGAGGTCGTCGGGGATGTGCTGGTAGCCGATGAGTTGCGCCTCCCAGCGGTTGCGCGCGGACGGGGCGTAGTCCCATGCCAGTTCGCGGATGTCGGCGCGCGGGACGACGCGGATGGCTTGCTCGGTGAGCGAGTCAATGAAGGAGGCGGCGGTCTTGCCGAAGTCTTCGATGCGGAGGGTGCGCCTGCCGACGTAGCAACCTGTCGCGGCGGAGATTCCGTCTACGAAACAGCCGTCCGTTTCGGCAATGGCAATGAGACGCTTTTCGGGCTGAGGTAAAGGCAGGTCGAGCAGGAGTCCAGCCAAAAGTCCGATGCGAGCGCCGAGCACCTGGCGCGGGCAGAGGCGGTGGTGGTGAGTCGCACTGAGGGCGAGGAGGTCAGTCAGGGAGATCATCTTTTTGTACACGGATGACACGGATTACACGGACGGACACGGACTTTCTTTAAAAAATTTCCGTGCGTTCCGTGTAATCCGTGTACCGAATTAATGCCGCGCCTTGTTCCAAATCACGACCTGGTGTTCGCGCCAGAGATACGAGAGCGGGTAGACCAGCAGATGCACAAGGCGCGTGAAGGGGAGCAGGAAGGCGATGGTGAAGCCGTTGAGGAAGTGGAACTTGACCCAGAACGGCAGGGCGGTGACGTAGGTGATGTCGGGTTGGAATTTGAGGAGCGAGACCAGCCACGGCACGGCGGTATGCAGGTACCAGTCCGAACCCCAGCGGTAGTAGTAGGCGACCCAGAAGCCGAGACCGACTTGCAGGAAAAGCACGACGAGCAGAATCCAGTCGAGTTCGGATGTGACGGCTTGGGAACGGGCGTCTGCCATGCGGCGGTAAAACAGTATGACAAGCCCGACCGTCGCCATCAGTGCGAGCGCAAGCCCCGTGATTTCAAGGACGTAGAGGCGGGTCTGGTTGGCGGTGAACAGTCCCCACAGCCTAGAGAAAAGCAGGGCGGTGAGATGTCCGAGCAGGATCGTGATCAGTCCGTAATGCCAGGGAACCGAGCCGAAGAACAGTTTGCGATTTTCGAGAAACTGCGACGACTGGCTGGAGACCGAATAGGGGTCGAAGAAGAATCGGTAGATGGTGACGGCAATCGAGATGGTGACTGCCGCATAGGGAAAGCCGATGAACAGGGCGTTATCGAACATGGGTTGCTCCTTGTCGAATGATTCTGTCATTGCGAGCGAAGCGAAGCAATCTCCTGTTGCGTGGGGATTGCTTCGTCGGGAAGTGCGCCCTCCTCGCAATGACGGGAAACTTGAAATTGATTTTGCAGAACGGAGCGCAGCGCCTCCAACACGCCGTGGAACTGGGTGCGCTTCTCGGACTCTTCCTCCGCTTTGGGCGCGTCCGCGTTTTCGTCTTCGTCGAAGCCTTCGGATTTGGCGCGTCCCGTCATGCGGTCAAGAACTGGGAGCATGGCGTCGCGGGCAATTTCCTGCGCCTGCGTTTCGTCGCGCGTGGCGGCAAGGAAGTGCAGGATGACGGCGAGATGGTCCGCCAGTTCGTTCTCAGGGAAGACGAAGCCTTCGGCGGCATAGCGCTGTTTCAGCTCGACGAGAAAGACGCTGCGTTTGTAGGTCTCGCCGAAGAGGTGATAGCCGACGTAAGGATGGCATGCCGCGTCCAGATCAAATGTGCCTGTGTACACTTCTTCGAGTCGTCCAGGCGGCAGGGACTCGGCGTAGTCGTGAAATTCCTTCAACTGCGCGGCGGAAGCGGGGTCTTCGTCCAGCAAGAGTCCCTGCGCTTTGATGGCAGCTTGGAGCGTGCCGCCCGCGGGGTATTCCAACATGCGGGCAAAACATTGGTAGAGGCTTCGCATTTCGGTTTCGGTGTACATTAATGAGTCTCCGTTTATGTCATTGCGAGGAGGGCGATCTTCCCGACGAAGCAATCCCCGCGTCGTGTTGGAGATTGCTTCGTCGTCGCTCCGCTCCTCCTCGCAATGACATACGTTTCCTAGAACTTCCTCTTCGCGATCTTGTTGCGGACGCCGAAGCCCGCTTCGCGTTTGTGGTCGAGCGGGACTTCCCATGCTTCGACGGCGACTTCACGCCCGAGCGGCGGGACGACGAAGCGTTCTTCGTAGGTCGGGAGCGCCGTGAGGCGGAAGATGGCTTCGACTTCTTCGGCAGTGGTCTTGCCCTGCGAAAGAGCCGCGTCTACATCGGCTTGCTGGTAGTCCTTGACCTTTTGCGCGCGCTTGAAGATACGCACGGCGATCAGTTTGCGGTACACATCTTCCACTTCCTGCACATTGCCCGCCGAGAACATGCTCGCCATGTATTTGATGGGCATGCGCGCCTTCTCCAGCGAACTGAGCATGGCGGGCAAGCCTTCCTTTTCCAAACCGTCCACGTCGTAGTTGCCGTCCTTGGTCTTGGCAAGGACAGGCAGCATCGGCGGGACGTAGTAGAGCATGGGCAGGGTGCGGAAGTCGGGGTGAAGCGGAAGCGCGATCTGCCATTTCTTGACGAACTTGTAGACGGGCGAATTCTGCGCGGAGGTGATCATCGCGTCGGAGATTCCGTTCTTCTTCGCGGCAGCGATGACTTCGGGGTCGAACGGGTCCTGGATCATGTTCCGTTGCGCAGCGACCAGTTCATGGTCAGGGACTGAGGCGCATTTTTCGATTTGATCCGCGTCGTAGAGCAAAACTCCCAGATAACGGATGCGTCCCACGCAGGAGTGGAAGCAGGCGGGGGGTTGTCCCGATTCGAGACGCGGGTAGCACAAAATACATTTTTCGGACTTGCCCGACGCCCAGTTGAAGTAGGTCTTTTTATACGGACAGCCCGAAATGCACATGCGCCAGGCGCGGCATTTTTCCTGCGAGAGCAAAACGATTCCGTCTTCGCCGCGTTTGTAGATCGCGCCCGCGGGGCAGGCAGCGACACAGCCAGGGTTGAGACAGTGGTTGCAGATGCGCGGCAGGTAGAAGAAGACGACGCGCTCCAGTTCGTTGAGTTGCTCGCGCTCGTCGTCGGTGAGTTCGTCGAGATTGACGTCGTTGCGGGCGTAGAGGGGCGAGCCGCCTAGGTCGTCGTCCCAGTTGGGTCCCGCTTCGATGGAGTCCATCGGCTTGCCCGTGATCATCGAGATGGCGCGGGCGGTGGGCTGGTCGTCGCCTTCGGGCGCGTTGAAGAGATTCTCGTAGTCGTACGTCCACGGCTCGTAGTAATCGTCAATGGTGGGCAGGTAGGGGTTGTAGAAGATGTTGCCCAGCCCGCCAAGTTTGCTGTGCAACTTCAACTTGAGTTCTTCGTTCTTCTTTTCCCAGCCGCCTTTGTATTTTTCCTGGTCTTCCCATTGCGTGGGATAACCCGTGCCAGGCTTGGTCTCGACGTTGTTCCACCACATGTACTCGGTGCCTTTGCGATCCGTCCAGATGTTTTTGCAGGCGATACTGCACGTGTGACAGCCGATGCACTTGTCGAGATGGAAGACCATTGAAACGTGTGCGCGAATATCCATAATTGACTCCTTGTAGTTTGCAGTTCTAAGGCGTAGAAGAATAGGTCGAAGTGAACGGTGCGTTCAGTCCGCAGACGCGGATGTCGTCGAAGTATACGAGGGTATCGGGGTCCTGCGGCGGAAACAGTTCAATGCCAATCGTTCCGGCTGGGAGCGGGTTGGAATCGATGTGATCCATGTTGAGAACACCGTCAATCCAAATCTGAAGGGAATCTTGGAAGAGACTGATCTCAATTAAGTGCCAGCCCGGGGTTTTCACCGCGTAACCGCGATCGACAGTTCGGTTCGAAGAAGGCAAAATCAGGCGATGGACTTCATTGCTGCTCGCGCCAACAATGATTTGATAGCGCATGTCATCTGCAGCTTGCCCATCAAACTCAATACCCCAATTCTGGAGCCAGTTGAAGGATATACCACGACGCCCGATCACAAAGTAGCGCACCCGCCAGACGGTTTCCTGAAATTGCCACCCGCCATCGAGATTAGCGCCAATATGGTCCGGTGAATTGTTAATCGCAACATAATTCCCGGGCTCCTCCGGATGCTCACCAACCGACCAACCATCCATCTGAGATTCGATCGAACCCCATTGATCCGTGCTGCCCCTCTGGAAATCCTCCACATAGAGCAGGGATTCGTTTTCCGTACAAGCCGCGGAGGACAGGAGTCCGAACGGGTCGCGTTTGAGTGCAAACACAACTTCATTCGGGCCGCGTTCGAGAGTGAGGGGCTGCTCACTGGGGAAATATCCCTGCATGGTGGCAGTGATGGAGCCTGTTGAAGTGCTTAAGTCTGTCCACGAGACTTGCCCCTCTTCATTTGTAGTGAATGGCTTGCCTCCCCCCACACTGGGGAAGAGCACATTCGCCCCCATGATTGGATTCCCCTCGGCATCCGTCACTTTGACCGTCAGATCGTACGGCAAAGGTGTGGCAGTCGGTGTGGGCAGTGGGGTAGGCGTCCACGCGGCGGCGGTCATGGTGGCAATCTGCTCAGGCGAGGGTCCACAAGCGCCTGCGAAGATCAATAAGATGATCGCGATAACGAAGGAAAGTTTTTTCTTATTCATGATGAGCTCCTTTTTACCACTCCAACTTTTCCATCTTCCGTACCACGCAGTACGTATCGCGCGTGAAGACGCCGATGGGTCCCCAGTAATTGAAGCCGTAGGTGAACTGGGCATAGCCGCCCGCGAGTTCGACGGGATTGATGCGCGTGCGCGTCAGGCTATTGTGACCGCCCGCGCGTTTGCCCTTTCGTATCTGCGACTTGGGGATGAAGACCGTGCGCTCGACCGCGTGATAGTACAGGCACGTCCCAGGCTGGACGCGGGCGCTGACCGCCGCGCGGGTCACGACCACGCCGTTGTCGTTGTGGATTTCGACCCAGTCGTTGTCCACGATGCCGACGCTTTCGGCTTCCTTGTCGTTCAGCCAGACGGGATCCATGCCGCGCGAGAGCGTCAACATGCGATGGTTGTCCTTGTACGTCGAGTGGATGTTCCACTTGCCGTGCGGCGTGATGTAGTTCAGGATCAGGCTCTTGTCGTCCACCTGACTCTTCACGATGTCGCCGATCTTCTTCCAGTCGCCAGGCTTCGCCACGAGTTTCGGCTTGAACGTCGGTAGGTTTTCGCCGAAGTCCATGTAATAGGGATGGTCAATGTAGAAGTGCTGGCGTCCCGTCAACGTGCGCCAGGGGACGCGGCGCTCCACGCTCATGCACCATGCGGAGTAGGCGCGTCCGTCGTTGACGATGCCTGACCAGCATGGACTGATGAGCGTGCGCCTCACTTGCCGCGTCAAATCGAAGAACGTCATGCGGACGCCGCGCACATCCTCAGCCAAATCTGCCAGCGGCATTCCGACTCTTTCTTCTTCGTGCTTGAACGCCGCGTACGAGACTTCGCCATTCGTTTCGGGCGCGAGATACAAGAGGACGTTCGCCGCGTCGAGCGCATCTTCCAACGACGGATATTTGTTCCCGCCCCATTCCACGCATCGCATGTGACGCGGATCGGGCGAGCCTCCGACGGGATTCTTCAGCAACTCGTCGTAGAACTCCGCGATGGGGATTTGCACGCCGTTGCCGCTGATGCCATCGGTGCGAAGGTTGGGTCCCAGCGAGATGAACTTGTTGTACAGGTTGGCGTAATCGCGCTCCACCACGCGGATGTGCGGCATGGTCTTGCCAGGGATGGCTTCGCACTCGCCCGCGCGCCAGTCCTTCACTTCGGCTTGCGAGAGTTCGTCGGGCGTGTCGTGCATGAGCGGACCCGTCACCACGTCCCTGAGCGGTTCGGGGAAGATATCGGGCGCGAGTTCGCTGACTTTCTTCGCAAAGGCTTTGAAGATTTCCCAGTCTGTCTTCGATTCCCACACGGGCGGCACAGCCTGTCCGAGCGGGTGAACGAAGGAATGAAGATCGGTCGAGTTCAGATCGTTCTTCTCGTACCAGAACGCGGCGGGCAGGACGATGTCGGAGTAGAGAGCCGACGAGTCCATGCGGAAGTTGAGATCAACCACCAAATCCATCTTGCCGCGCGGGGCGGGTTCGCGGAACTTGACGGTCTTGACTTTATCTCTTGCGTGTTCCTCGGCAATGATGTTGTCGTGCGTGCCGAGATAGTGACGCAGGAAGAACTCGTGTCCCTTCGCGCTGGATTGAATGGCGTTGCCGCGCCAGATGATCCACACGCGGGGCCAGTTCTCTTCCGCGTCGGGGTCGTCCACCGCGAATTCGAGTTTCCCATCCTTGAGTTGCTTCGCCGTCCATTTGGAGACCTCATCCGCAGACTTCGCGCCCGCGGCTTCGGCTTGACCCACCAGGTCGAGCGAATTCGTTTTGAACTGCGGGAAGTACGGCATCCAGCCCATGCGAACAGCCATCGCTTCCAAATCCATCGCGTGACCCTTCGCCCATTTCGTCTCAGGCGGGACGGGCGCGTAATCGGTAAAGTCGCCTTCGTAGCGCCACTGGTCGCTATTGACGTAATGCCAGGTCGGGGATTGCTGTCGGCGCGGCGGCTTCTGCCAGTCGAGCGCGAATGCGAGAGAAGTCCACGGCGCGACGAGAGTCAGTTTCTCCTGACCGACGTAATGATTCATCCCGCCGCCGTTGACTCCGCAGCAGCCGCACAAAATCAGCGCGTAGATCGGGGCGCGATAGACGAGATTATTGTTGTACCAGTGATTGATACTCGCGCCGATGATGATCATGGACTTGCCGTTGGTCGCTTCGGCGTTAGACGCAAACTCGCGGGCGAGACGAATGATCGTGTCGCGCCCGATGCCCGTATAGGATTCCTGCCACGCGGGCGTGTACGCGCCGATCTCGTCGTAACTCTTCGGGTAATCGCCAGGCAGTCCGCGGCTCACGCCGAACTGCGCCACGACCAAATCAAAGACGGTCGTGACAAGTTTCTTCCCGCCCTCGGTCTCGATCCACTTCGCGGGGATGCCGCGCATGGCGGTGGTCTTTTCCGCGAACTCGTAGAACGCGACATCCACCGTCTCATCCTGCGAGCCGAGAAACGACAGGGTCGGCTCGATGGGAGAATCATCCAACCCGTCTTCCATCTTGATATTCCACTTGCCCTTTTCCTGGCTCCAGCGGTCGCCCACCGCGCCCTTCGGCATGCGCGGCGCGTTCGCCTTCGTATCGTGAACAAGGAACTTCCATTCGCCGTTCTCGACATCTTTATATCGCTTCACGGTGTTGGCGCGGATGTAACGTCCCGCCTTGTAACCGTCGCCTTCCTTTTCCAACTCGATCAGGAACGGCATGTCGGTATTTTCTTTCAAGTAATTGATGAAGTACGGCACCTGCCGATCCGTGTAATATTCCTTGATGATGACGTGATTGACCGCCATCCAGATCGCCGTATCCTGCCCCGCCTTGACGGGGATCCACCAATCGGAATATTTCGCCACCTGTGAGAAGTCTGGCGCAATGACGACGAACTTCGCGCCTTCGTGCCGCGCTTCCGAAATGAAATGCACATCAGGCGTGCGCGTCATGTTCAGGTTCGCGCCCATCGAGACGATGTATTTGCTGTTGAACCAGTCCGCGCTTTCGCACACGTCGGTCTGGTCGCCCCAGATTTCGGGGAAGGCGTTCGGCAGGTCGGCGTACCAGTCGTAAAAACTCATGTTCACGCCGCCGAACAATTGCAGGAAGCGCGACCCAGCCCCATACGAGAGATACGACATGGCGGGAATCGGCGAGAAGCCGAAGACGCGGTCGGGACCGTACTTCCGCGCAGTGTAGATCATCGAAGCGGAGACTATCTCCAACACTTCGTCCCAGTTCGTGCGGCGGAATCCGCCTTTGCCGCGCGCCTTCTGGATGCGCTTCCGCTTCGCCTCATCTTCCATGATGGAAGCGTACGCGTCCACGGGATGTAGGTGCTTCTGCTTGGCTTCGCGCCAGAAATCCAGCAACACGCCGCGCGCGTACGGATACTTGACGCGGATCGGGCTGTAGACGTACCACGACGCGGAAATGCCGCGCTGGCATCCGCGTGGCTCGTAAGGCGGCAGTCCATCCTCCAACAACGGATAATCCACCTGCTGCATTTCCCAGGTGATGATGCCGTCCTTGACGTAGACCTGCCACGAACATCCGCCCGTGCAATTGACTCCGTGCGTACTGCGGACGATGTTATCGTGCTGCCAGCGGTTGCGATAAAACTCCTCCCACTGGCGGGCTTGCGGGTTGATCAAATCCTGAATCCAACTCATGTTAGATGCCTCCGTTTTGCCCTCACCCTAACCCTCTCCCGCAGGGAGAGGGAACTCCCTTCCCCCTTCGGGGGAAGGGCTGGGGATGAGAGAGTGTGTGTTTATTTCTTCGCCGCCAGCGTCCGTTCGATCATCGGCTTGCGCACACCCTTCGAACGTTTACCCCAATAGACCTGTGCCAGTCCGATCAACACCGCCGCGCCGACTACGCTCAGTAAAGTGATCTGCAACAGCGCGCTTGGGTCGCGCTTCGTCACCGAAGCCTTGCTCAGGAACGCGTACAAATCGGCTTGCTCCTGCGCGGTCAACGGTGTGTTCGCCCAGACCGCGCCCATCGTCTGCGTGGACGGCGCGCCCATGAACGAAGCGAACGCCGCATCCGATTGGACGAAGCCGCTCGTCGTCAGGTCAGGACCGAGCGAACCGCCACCCAACGCCGCGCCGAGTCCCGCAACGCTGTGACAGGACATGCACTGCGGTCCGCCGTTCTCGAAACGTTTATCGCCCACGAAATACGCCTTGCCGCTCGTCGCATCCCCCGTGGGGAGTTCTGCTGTTGCGCCGCCCGTCGTCGCCCCGCCACCCATGTAAGCAATCAACGCCGCCACCTCATCGGGGGTCAATCCCAAATTCGGCATGGGGACGTTGTTATATTGCGCCAGCATCGCCTGGGCGTCTGGGTCGCTCGCCAGCATCTGGTCGGGCGCGGTCAGCCAGTTCGTGAGCCACTCCTCCGTGCGGCGCTCGGTCACGCCCGCAAGGTCGGGTCCCACCAGATCGCCGCCGCCGATGGTGTGGCAGGCATTACAGCCTTTTGCGGTGAACAACGCCTCCCCGTCTGTCTGATTCGGCGGCATGGCGGAGACAACGCGAAACGTGCCTGCCATGAACGCCAGCCCCGCCCCCAGAATCAAAAACGGCATAATGCGCCTGAAAATGGGGGAAGGCTTTTTGTCTTCGGTCATTGCTATTTGCTCCTCTCGTTGGAAGGTTTACCCGCAAAGACAGCGGGCAGGTTTCGAATGGTTTCGAGCAGGTCGGCGCCGCTGGCAGGCAGCACATGGGTGGAGTGGACGCGGACGACGTTTTCCGTCAACCCCGCTCGGATGATGGGCAGATTCGGATTCTTCTCCATGATGGAGGATGTGAGTGTCGCCGCCTCGCTCTGGGAATCCTCGTCCGCGATCAGGACTACATCGGGGTTTGCCTCAGTTATCTTCTGGCAGATGTCCTCCCCCCAGCCCCACGGTCCGACCAGTTCCACATCCGCTTCGGCACGCAAAATCTTCTCCATGCTCTCGCCGAAAAGATGTTCCGAACACACCAGCAGCACCCGTCGTTTTGGCATGACCTGTTCTCATTAAAAGTAAAAACCATCTCTAGGGTAACGGAGAAGACAGTGCAATGTCATCCTTCGCAAGCGAATCCATGGAATGAAAAAGGAATGATATTTTCCGCGCGGGAACTAATTCTTTTCCAGGCATTTTCCATGCCCGCCTTTCCCGCCGCTTGCGTTCAAGTCAGGTGTGCGGTACAACAGAAACGCGATGAAAAAACTCCTGCCCCTCATCCTTCTCCTCCTTGTCGGCTGCGCATCCCCTCCCCCCGCGCCCGATTCCGGCATCACCCTCGCATGGACGATTCAAACCGACGGAGCCATCAACCAGACTCCGCTCATCGTCGGGGATGTGATACTCCTCGCCCCTTCTTCCGCGCCGCTTCGCGCCCTGGACCTTGAAACTGGTTCTGAACAATGGGCATTTTCCCCGCCCGAAGGAATCTGGGAACGCGCCTACGCCAGCGACGGGGAGCGCGTCTTCATCGGCGTGAAAAATAAGACCATCGCCGCGCTGAATATTTTGGACGGCAAGGTCGTCTGGCAAAAGGATTTGAGGATCAACATGCAAGTCCCGCCACTGGTCAGCGATGGAATCGTCTACGTCCCCACCGCCTTCGTCGGTCCTGAACTCGCACCCGACGTTCACGGTCGCGCCAAACTCTTCGCCCTCGACGCGCAAACGGGAAAAGAGATTTGGGCCTTTGAATCAGACAATTACATTTTGCAAACCCCCGCCATCCACGGCGACATGCTCCATCTGGGCGGCAACTTCTACGACCCGCGTCCCATTGACGAAGGCGGTCACACGCGCATCTACGCCTTGAATCTTGCGGACGGTTCCCCCCTCTGGGATTACGAATCCGAAGACGGTTTCCCAAAACGACTCTACGCCACACAAGAGACCGTCGTCTTCGTCGCCTACCAGGACTTCATGAACGGCGTGGACGCGCAAACGGGCGAACTGCGCTGGCGCTTCGACACAGGCAACTGGACTCCCTCCTTCCTCGGCGCGGGTGAAGCGGTCTATTTCAGTTCCGCCAACACCCAGGTCTTCGCGGTGGACGCCAACACGGGCGAAACGCTCTGGCAATTCGACATCCCCGAAGGCACGTTCAACTACCTGCTCGACGTCCCCGTCCTGCGCGATGGCAAACTCTACTTCCTCACCCAGCAGGGAGACTTCTTCGCCCTTGACGCGGCGACAGGTGAATTGCTCTGGCAATCCAAAACCGAAGTCAGCGCCGCGCGCATGGGTCCCGCCATTGAAAACGGCTGGGTGGTGATCGGCGATATCGAAGGGAAGGTGTATGGGTATAAGTAACGCAAGATTTATCTTGCGTCTTCCAATCGTAAAATAATTCGTGTCTTGATTACCCTACACTCTTAAAATCGGGACGCAGACACTTGCACCGAACGCAAGTGCGATGTGTACGCTGAAAACGCTGATTTTGGGTGTTTTCTCGGCAGAATTTTCAAAAAAATCTGCGTCCAATAAAAAAGTTTAAGGTAATCAGATTCGTATCTTAAGATGTCGCAAGATTTTGGTATATTTGGCAAATAGAAGGAGGCAGCCATTGAAAAGTGACTGCCTCCTTGCTTTACACAGTGCCGCGAGATTTATCTCGCCACGCAACATGAATGTTGCGGTACTGGATTTACTTCTTCTTCCCCGCCATCACCAGCGGACCGTTGCGGTTGCTTTCGGTGATATCGAACTCCCAGCCTGGAGCCATGCGGTTGTTGCGAAGCCGCTCCCGCAGTTTGGAGTGATCCCAGTCGAAAGGACCGACGCCCGGCTTGCTCTGTCCGAGAATGGACACGCCGGGAGGTTCCTCCAGCGAATCCGCGCCGGCGATGATTCCTTCGTAGGTGGACAGATCCATCTGGTGATACGAACTTTCGCTGGCGGCAAAGTGACAGCCTGTGCAGGCTTGCGATCCGTCGAACCACATGCCGTCTTGTGTGAAGAACGGCAGGACGTCGCGCTCGAAAGTCAACGTCGTGTCGCCATACGTGAACTCGCCGTTCGGCGCCTCTGCTTCGACCCACGCGCCGATCAAGCCGACTGCGTGCAGGTCACAGCCATATTCGCCGAGTTTGACCGTCACGCCTTCCGCGCCGACTTCCACGCACGGACCGTTGCGATTCTCCTCGGTGATGTCGAACTCCCAGCCGGGCGGCATGCGGTTGTTGCGAAGCCGCTCGCGCAGTTTGGAGTGATCCCAGTCGAAGTCGCCCACCCCGACCTCAGCCTGTCCAAGAATGGATACGCCGGGAGGCGACTCGAGCGAATCCGCGCCGGTCATGATCCCTTCGTAGGTGGACATGTTCAACTGGTGATACGAGTTTTCGCTCGCCGCGAAGTGACAGCCCACGCAGGCTTGCGATCCCTCGAACCAGGCATTGTTCGATGTAAATAACGGCAGGATGTCCACTTCGAAGGTGGCTTGGTAGGTGTTGCCGTCCACGCCTTCGTAGTCGAACGCGTCCGTTTCAGGCGAACCCGCATTCACCCACGCGGCGATCAGGTCCACGGCGTAGGTTGCCGCGCCGGATTCGTTTGGTGGCTCCGTAGATGCTTCGGTGACGCTTGGCGCTTTGGTCGCCTCTCCGCCGCAAGCAGCCAATGTGGCCGCGAGCAAAATCAAAAATACGCCGCCCAGAATAGACACAAACGCTTTTCGTTTCATAATAAGCAATCTCCTTTTCTCCTTAATAATGAAACTTGCATACGCAAAGTCGCAAGCCTTTTCGATATAGCAAAAGCGCGCAATGAAAATCTTTAGTTGTGGCAATTTAAGGGTAGCACACTCAAGGACAAGGTCAATCACCCCACGCCCCGCAAGCAGACGGATAAAAGAACGATTTTTTAGCGCAAAAGAATTACTCCGCGCCCTGCTGAGTCATCTCTGCGCAGTTGTTTGGGACCAGCGCGATTTCGGGGTCGGGATTTTGCGCGGCGAGTTTCAGCACACGAAAACGGTCCACAGGGATATTCGGCAGCAACACAAACCCGTCCGCGGGGTCGGGTGGCGGCAGGATGTTTTCATAGGGGTTTCCATCAACGCTCAACGGACTGACCGCATACAACGAAACGCCGCCGCTGGAATTGTCCCCCGTAATTGAAAAAAACGTCCGAAGGCTGGCTGTCAGGCGTCAAAATTGCTCGAAACAAGCCTTCGGGTTGGTGGTTGGATGTTATTTTGGAGAACGCTAACATCTCGCCTATTTTTGCGCGTCTGGCGCGCCGTGCAAAACTCCAACAAAGACGAGTTTCTCGGGCGCGCGGACTGTGTGCGATTCGCCCGCATCGAACACCAGCAGCATGTTTGCTCCACATGTGCGCTCGACACCGTCGCCTTCCGTAAAGACGCCTTTGCCTTTGGGCACGACCATAAAGAAAGTGGAACTCGGCGCGTTATGCTCACGGATGGATTGACCCGCCTTGAGCGTATAGAGAATCGCCCTTCCTTGCGGATCGGCATGAAGCGGTTCGGCGTGGGAGTCGTCTTTTCCAAATTGCTGGTTCTCCAACAGGTTTGCGATTTTCATTTGCAACTCCCTACAAAAGATGCCAGGCACACAAGGGGAATTACCTGCTCTTGATGTGCCCAGCGTTGGCGTTTAGTTTGACTCCGTGCGCCCGATCTGCACCCGCCAGATGTCGGGACTTTCCTCGAGATATTCCCAGGTGAACTGCCCCGCATGTTCGTGGACGAACTGGTAATACAGCGGCTTCGGATTGTGATCGTTGAGCAGGATAAACCCCTGTCCAGGTGCCAGGCTGGCAAAGGTCTGGAAGATCGTCGGGTGTTTTTGCGGTGGGGGGATCTGCCGTACGTCAAGAGTGGTCGTTATGTTCATTGCGTGTCTCCTTTGAAAGATGGTGGGCGGATTATACGCCGAATGAATCTTTCAGCGTCACACGTGCGCGGCGTGTTTGGCTTTGTGCGCCGCGTCCTCCATCGCTTCGAACATCTCCTGCGCGGATTCGGGCGTCAGGCGCTGATCGAGAATGGGCAGGTAGACTTCCTCCTCCTTCGCAAAGTGGACTTTGACCAGCGCGTACACGCCGTACAACACACGCCGCAGGGATTTGACCTGCTCCGCGGTCAACGTCGCGCCGCCGATGTCCTTCTTCAGCGCAGCCAGTTCTTCGATGTAGCGACCGACTTCCACGTGGTCGCGACTCATGGTCTTGGTGACGTCGGGACTGCCGAGCACGTTCTGCACCACGGGGTAAAGCGCGGCTTCTTCTGCTTCGGCGTGGGGCTTGAGGTGATGGGCAAGAAAGTCGTAGACTTCCTCCACGCCGCGCCGAATTTCGGCAACAGGTGCGTCGCCGATCCGTTCCGCCGCCTGGCGGATCTGGTCAACAGACGGGAACAATTCTTTGTGCTCATCGCGCAAGGGTTGGGTCAGGGTGGTCATGGTTAATCTCCTTTTTGGTTTGGATTATGCCCCTACTGTACTCCTCCCCCTGATAAATTTACATGACGCGCATCAATTAACTGCACCCATTTCCGCCAACTTCTTCAAACGCTTCGCGTCCGTAATCGTCACCCACTTGCGCCCCGACTTGATCAGTTTGTCTTCGGCGAAGCGGCTCATCACGCGGCTGACCGTCTCGGTGGTCGCGCCCGTCATCGCCGCCAAGTCCTGCCGCGAAAAGGGAAGTTGTATCAAAACGTTTTCCCCGCGCGTCTCGCCCAATTTTCCCGCCAACCGCAACAGCGCCGCGGCAATGCGCTGTTCGGTGGTGTAGGCGCTTAATTGCTTGACCACTTCCTGCGATTCCGCCAGACGCTGGCTGACCACTTCCAGCGCACGCCGCGCAACTTCGGGATGTTCAGAAAGAATCGCATCGAAGTCGGCAGAGGAGATTTGCAGGATGCAGCAATCGGTTTGCGCGATGGCGGTTTCCGCGTATGCGCGCCCACCGAACATTGTCAGCAAGCCGAAGTATTCGCCGCCACGTAGAATATCCAGCAACACTTCGCGCCCCGAGGCGGCGTTGCGAATCAGTTTGACTTTTCCCATCGCGACGAGATATAAACGTTCCGCGTCGTCCCCTTCATGATAAATCCGCTCATCCGCACGCACATTGCGGTCATGGAAAAGGAGATTGATTTTGGAAATCGCTTCGGCGGGCAAATGTTTGAAGAACGGCAAACGCCCGACGATCTTCAAACGATAATCCAGTGAACAATCTGCGGGGTCAACCCAATCCAGCCGCACGGGAGATTTTGGACGCGCCATGTTGTATCCTTTCCATTTCAAGAGCGGCGCTCAGCCTTCGCCCGCCCTTCCCAAAACTCGAGCCGATTCCCTTCGGGATCGCGCACATAGACCGCCTTTGCGCCCCACACCTCTTTGACTGGCGACGAATTGATTCCCGCTTCCTTCAGCTCTGCCAGCGTCTGTCCCAAATCCGCGACCTGGAGGCTGATCGTGATGCCTTTTCCGTCGCCGCTTTTTATGGATGCGCGGGCTTCGTCCGCAACGCTCAATCGCGACGTTTCGTTGAGTTTGAATTCCACGAACCAATCATTGGACAAAAGCGCCAATAGCTTGATGCCATCCCTGTAAAACGCAACAGTTTCCTGCCATTGCTTGCAATATAAAATCGTATTGGTGGATTTAATCTTCAACTGCGATTCCTCGATTCAAGAATGATGATAATTGACAAACCATTACAAGGCATTAATACACAGAAAGAAATAAAAGGTTGTATAAAAATTATAATCGTAAGTAGAATAAAGCCATGAAATCACTTCCCAATCGTTTCCCCCTTCCGTTCCTCGCGCTCGCCATTCTTGCCCTGCTCGCCGCGCTCTGGGCGGGGCTTATGCGTCTCGGTTGGCGACTCCCCACTTTGACTCCCTCGCTTGCATTGGCGCATGGTCCACTGATGATCTCTGGATTCTTGGGGACTCTGATCACGCTTGAACGCGCCGTTGCGTTGAAACAGAAATGGATGTATATCCCTCCGCTACTGGCGGGACTGGGAGGTCTGCTCACGCTCCTTTTGCCTTCTTCTCCACTGGGACCGATTTTGCTCACTCTCGCCAGCTTCGGGGGCGTCATGATCCTAATCGAAATCACACGCCGCGAGACCGCGCTCCACACCGTGACCATGCTCCTTGGCGCGTTGACCTGGTTCGCAGGCAATCTACTCTGGCTGTTCGGATGGCAGATCTTTCAAGTCGTCTTCTTCTGGCAGGGTTTTTTGGTACTAACCATCGCGGGCGAACGCCTGGAGTTGAGCCGCGTTCTGCGTCCCTCGCGGCAGCAACAAATCCTGTTTGGTGCGGTCATCGTCATCTTTCTCAGTGGAACGATTACTACCCTGTTCAACTTGCAGATCGGTACACGACTGAACGGATTTGCCTTGCTCGCCATCGCGCTCTGGTCGATTCGTAATGACATCGCGTGGAGAAACATCAGGCACAAACTCCCACTCACACGTTACATCGCGTGGTGTCTCGCGTTGGGATTCGTGTGGCTCGGTGTCGGCGGCGGATTAAGCCTGGGGTTTGGCGCGCAGGTTGCGGGTCCAAGATATGACGCGGTACTGCACGTCGTCTTTGTAGGCTTTGTCATTTCCATGATCTTCGGTCATGCGCCGATCATCTTTCCCGCCCTTCTCGGCGTGCCGATCAATTTCCAACCTGTGTTTTACGTCCAACTGGTTTTGCTGCATGCCTCCCTGGCGTTGCGCGTGATCGGCGATTATGCCAACCTGCATTCGCTCCGCATGTGGGGCGGATTGTTGAACGAGATCGCCATCTTGTTGTTCATCGGGTTGACGGCGTTCTCCATCCGCAAAAGTTTGGCAGGGAAATAACCATGCCACTGCTCACACGCACATTCATCAAAACTGCGATGATCTGTTTTACATTGGCGCTGACGCTCGGCATTACGCTGGCGGCGGGCGTTACGAGCGGATTGTTTCCCATCTATATTCATCTGCTCGTCTTCGGCTGGCTGACGCAGTTGATCTTCGGCGTGGTCTTCTGGATGTTTCCAAAATATTCCGTCGAGCAGCCGCGTGGCAGTGAAACACTTGGCTGGTGGACGTACGTCCTGCTCAACATTGGTCTGCTCCTTCGCGCGATTGCCGAACCAATCCAATCAACCGAGTCCAATCCGTTCAGCGGCTGGATGCTGGTGTTTTCGGCGATCCTGCAATTCGTGGCGGGGCTGCTGTTCGTGGTCAACACGTGGGCAAGGGTCAAGGAAAGGTAAATGCCGCGACTCAGCGTTTGGTTTGTGCGCGCTTCATTGATTTATCTTTTGTTGGGATTTTTCATCGGCGCGCTAATTCTCGCCCACAAAGGGATTCCCTATTACGCGCCCATCTGGAATCTCTTCCCCCTTCACATGGAATTCCTGCTGGCGGGCTGGCTCGTACAACTGGCGATGGGCGTGGCGTTTTGGATCATTCCACGCTTCAGTAGCGGCTCCCCGCGCGGACCTGTGGGCTTGGTCTGGCTTTCTTTTGCCTTGCTCAACGCTGGAATTTTAATTACCGCACTTCAATGCTGGTTCCCCGTTTCCGTTTTGATCGGACGAACAGCTGAGGTTGTTGCAGGGACACTGTTTGTCGTCGGTTCCTGGCTGCGTATCAAGCCGCATGGGGTGATGTAGCAATTTGTATTGAACGGCAATAAGAATCACCCGCACACGACCTGCAAACTACCGCGCCTTCGCAAATGACCTCTCTTTGGTTAATGATTTCCTCCCCGCAGATTTCACACTCGGCGCGCCTGCCTGCCTGACCGACGATTTGCTTCACGGGGATGGTCAATTCCACCCATTGCCAGTGAAACAATAATTCGTCGGGGATGTGCTGGTAGCCGATGAGTTGCGCCTCCCATTTGTTGCGCGCGGAGGGGGCGTAGTCCCATGCCCCGTCGCGGGCGCTGATCTTGGGGTGAATGCGGACGGCTCGTTCGGTGAGCGTGTCCACGAAAGCAGCGGCAGTCTTGCCGTAGTCTTCGATGCGCAGGGTGCGCCTGCCGACGTAACAACCTGTCGCGGCAATGAGTCCGTCTATGAAGCAGCCGTCCGTTTCGGAGATGGCGATGAGGCGTTTGTCAGATTGAGGTAAAGGCAGGTCGAGCAGGAGTCCAGCCAAAAGTCCGGCGCGAACGCCGAGCACCTGTCGAGGACAGAGGTTGTGATGCTGAGCCGCGCTGGCTTTCAGCAGTTCATCCATGTAAGTCAAAGAGGCGTTCAAGAATCACTTGCTGGTTCAAGGAGTGGGCTGGCTGGCGGCGCGAAATGAGATGACCAAATGGCGGGCTAACCCATAGGCGGTGAGGAGCCAGGCGAAAAGTGCAAGGTAGATAAAGTATTGCGGGATGACTTTGAGGATATCCAATTGGAGGGCTTCGGCGAGGCGGAAAGTGCAGACGGTGTACATGCCCATGGGGAAGACCAAGCCCCAATAGGCGGGATGATACGTGAGCGGGAAGCGTTTGTAAATGTGACGCCACGCGCCGAAGATGAGCAGGAGCGGAATCCACCATGTCCCCGTCGCCCAGAAGAAGAGGGTGAAGCCTTTGATAAACGGAATCAGGTCGGCGAGGAAGGCGGAGTCTCCTTTGAGGAGGATGTTCGCGCCCGCAAGGGTGGTGATGGCAACCGCGCCCATGTTGATCCAGTAGGGCGGCGTGAGTTCCTGCGGGTCCACTTTGAAGAACATGAAGCGGTAAAAGATGAGCGAGATGATCAGGATGTAGAGCATACAGCCAAGCAGGTAGAAGCAGACCACAGCGAAGAGGAAGGCGTCTTTCCATACGCCGAAGCGGGAGGCGATCAGCGCGCCCAGCACAGCCAATGATTGCGTTGAGACGACCACCACCAGCCACGCGCCATTGATGCCTTTTTCGAGAGGCGGTTTCTCCTCTTTGAGCGTCATCACCGCGAAGAAGGCGTAAATCAAGACGAGCCAGAGCGCCAAGCCGAGAATCCACAGGATGGTGGCGGTCTGCCCGTCGGCGTTCAGGATGGCGAACTGACTGCCCAGCACGTTTGTCCCTGCCACGAGGGTGAAGAAGCCCGCGCCCGCGCCGTGATTCGAGAGGTCGGCGAGGAAGCGCGGGAAGTGAAGGAACAGACGCGCCAGAGTCAACAGCCACAGCACAACGTAGAAAAACTGGTTGAGGTAAAACAACGGGAAGGCAAGGAAATCCATTTCCAAAAGATGCGTGGCAATGGAGACAATGCCCGTCGCCATGACCAATGCAAAGTAGGCGGGGAACAGGTCGCGGATCGCGCTTTGAATCAGGCTGGTCGCTTTACCCATGAGATTTGCCTACACCACGCGCCGCCGCGTCCAGATGACGCGCTGGAAACTGCGCCAGAGATATTCCACGGGGACGGTGATCATGTGGACGAGGCGGGTAAACGGGAACAGCAATATCAGCAGGGTCGCGTTGAGGAAATGCAGTTTGGGGATGAGCGGCAGAGCCGAGACAAACTGCGGCGCGGGTTGGAAGGTCGCCAGCGAGACCGTCCAGGGTGTGACCGTGTGAACGAACCACGTCGCGCCCCAGCGATAGCCGAAGGCGATCCACAAGCCGAGAACGACCTGGTTGATTAACAGGGCAATCACCAACCAGTCGGCGGGCGTGGTGACGACGCGGATCTTGCTCTGCGACAGCCGCCGATACAACAAAATCAATGCGCCCGCCAGCGCCATGATGCCCAAAATCTTGCCAGCGATTTCCGCGAGGTAGAGCGTTTCTGGCGTGCCGTGCAGGGCTTCCATCAATTTCGGGAAGACAAAACCCATCATGTGGATGACCAGCGTGGGGATGATGCCGTAGTGCCAGAGCGTCGAACCCCAGAACTGGAGGTCTGATTCCATGAACTGCGAAGACAGGCTGGTGAACGAAAATTGGTTGGTGAGGAAGCGGTACACCGTCCCGACGACCGCCACCGCGACTGCTACATAGGGGAATACAACGAAGAGCAGGTTGTCAAGCATGGCTCAATTCCTTTTCGGGCGTTTGCGTCAGGACAAGTTGCAGCGCCTTCAACAAACGGACGTACGGATTCTGCGACTCGGCAAACGCCTTGAGCATTTTATCGAGCGCGGGGATGACTCCCTGAACGAGCAGGGTCTGGCAAAATTCGCCTTCGCGGTCGGCAGAATCCAAACCGAGAAAGCGCAGGATGACGGGCAGGTGGTCGGGCAGTTCTTCGCCCGCCGAATACCCGATGGCGTGATAGGCTTCGTTCAACTGCGCCATGAACGCGCCGCGTTTGTAACTCTCGCCGAACAATTGATAGCCCGCATACGGATAACAAACGGGCTGCATGTCGAAGGTGGTGGTGTACAACTCTTCGACCTGTTGAACGGATAGATTTTGGATGGCGGCGCGGAAGGTTTCCAACTCCGCGGCGGATTCGGGATTCACGCTTCGCACCCCGCTCAGGCAGGATTCCGTTATGGAGAACAGGTCGCCGCTGGGATAATCCAGCAAGTCCGCGAACTGGGTGTAGAGGAGACCCGTGATGTCTTTGCTCATGATTACAAACCTCTGTGCGCGCCCTGACTGCGACCGAAACCCGCTTCGGCTTTGCGCTGCTGCGGATCATACGTCTCTTCGATGTCGCCTTCGCGGCTGGCGGGCGGAATCATGAAGCGTTCCTGATAGGACGGAAGCGAAGTCAGGTGATAGATGGCTTCCGCTTCTTCCGCGCCCATGCCTGCTTTGGCGAGCGCGGCATTCGCCTCTTCCGCGGTCACATCGCCGACGGTTTGGGCGCGTTTGTACAAGCGGACAGCGATCATTTTTTGATACGACTTGATGACCAGTTCATCGTTCCCTGCCGCCAGCGTACGCGACATATAACGCACAGGCACGCGGGCATTTTCCAGCGAACTGAACAGGTCGGTCTCCACGAGCTGGGTTCCGCTGCTCTGGGTCGCATTGAGGACGGGCAGAAGCGGCGGGACGTAGAACAGCATGGGCAGGGTGCGATACTCGGGGTGGAGCGGAAGCGCGAGTTCCCATTCCTTCACGTAACGATAGACAGGCGAACGCTGTGCGGCGGTGATCACGCCGTCGGGGATTCCGCTTTCCTTCGCGGCGGCGACAACTTTCGGGTCGTGCGGATCGAGAATCATCTCGCGCTGGCGCTGGACGAGTTGCTCGTCAGGCACTTTGACGGCGGCTTCGATCTGATCCGCGTCGTAGAGCAGCACGCCCAAATAACGGATGCGTCCCACGCAGGAGTGGAAGCAGGCGGGAGCCTGTCCCGATTCGAGACGCGGGTAGCACAGGATACATTTTTCCGATTTGCCCGTTGACCAGTTGTAGAAGGTCTTCTTGTACGGGCAGGCGGAGACGCACATGCGCCAGCCGCGGCATTTATCCTGATTGATGAGGACGATGCCGTCTTCGGCGCGTTTGTAGATCGCGCCCGAAGGACACGCCGCCACACAGCCCGCGTTGAGACAGTGATTGCAGATGCGCGGCATGTAGAAGTAGAAAAGTTGCTCGATGGAAAAGAGCCGCTGTTTTTCCTCTTCGCTCATGTCATCCAACAGCGGATCGTTGACCGCGTACACGTTGGAGCCGCCCAGGTCGTCGTCCCAGTTGGGACCCGATTCGATATCAATCGGCTGACCGTCAATGCGCGAAATCGGACGCGCCGTCGGCTGGTCATCGCCGAGCGGAGAGTTGAACAGGTCGCCGTATTTGTACGTCCACGGCTCGTAGTAATCGTCCATGGTGGGCATGGCGGGGTTGGAGAACAAATTGGCAAAGGTCTGCAAACGGTTTTGCAGTTTCAGTTCCACTTTGCCGTTCTTCAGTTCCCAGCCGCCTTTATATTTTTCCTGGTCTTCCCATAAAGTGGGAAAGCCCGTACCAGGTTTGGTCTCGACGTTGTTCCACCACATGTACTCCGCGCCCTGGCGGTCGGTCCAGATGTTCTTGCAGGCGATACTGCATGTGTGACAGCCAATGCACTTATCGAGATGAAATACCATTGCGGTTTGCGAGCGGATTTTCATGATGTTTTATCCTTTTTCGCCACGAGTAGGTCACGCTTCAAGCGTGACCTACAACTCAATTAAAACTCGGGCTTACCAGGCAGTTTACGCACCAGCACGAATGTATCGCGGTTGACGCCCGTCGGACCCCAGTAATTGAAACCGTAGGTGAACTGTCCATACCCGCCGACCATCAGCGACGGCTTGAGGTGGATGCGCGTCGGGCTGTTGTGCCCGCCTGCGCGTTTGTTGCCGCGCATCGGCGACTTGGGATTGCTGACCGTTCGTTCGGGCGCGTGATAGACAATACAAATTCCAGGTGGGATGCGCGCGCTGACGATGGCGCGGGTCACGCTCGTGCCGTGATCGTTGTACAGTTCGACCCAGTCGTTATCCACGATGCCGATTTCCTTCGCATCCTGTTCGCTGATCCACATCGGCTCGATACCGCGCGAGAGAGTCAACATGCGGTCGTTGTCGAAATAATTCGAATGGATGTGCCACTTGGCGTGCGGAGTCAGGTAATTCAACTGAATCGTCTTGCCTTCGCTGCGGCTCTTGTCCAAATCGCCAAACGCCAATGGATCGGGGCGCGGCTTGTACGTGGGCAGGTGTTCGCCGTACGCCAGATAGCCTTCGTGGTCGAGATAGAAATGCTGGCGCCCCGTCAACGTGCGCCACGGGACGAGCCGTTCCACGTTGAGCGTATACGCCGAGTACGGGCGTCCATCGGACACAATGCCCGTCCAGATCGGGCTGTTGAGCAATCGGTGCGGCTGGCGCAGAATGTCGTTGAAGGACATGCGGGTGGCGCGGGTATCTTCTGCCAGGTCGGTCAGTTTGAGTCCCATGCGCTCTTCTTCCGCCTGGAAGGCGCGGTACGCAACTTCGCCGTTGGTTTCGGGAGCCAAATGCAAAATCACATTCGCGGCTTCGCGCGCAAACTCCAGCGACGGATAACGCTGGTCGTCCCACGAAACGGTCGGACGGCTTTCCATCATCTGCCGATACAGATCGCCCACTTCGATATGAATCCCGTGGACGGCAAAGCCTTCCTTCTCCACCTTCGGACCGTACGAAATGAAACGCTTGCCTAAGTTGGCATAATCGCGTTCGGTCACGATGAAGTTGGGCATGGTCACGCCAGGGATGGGTTCGCACTCGCCCTTCGCCCAATCGCGGATGTGCGCCTGCGCCATCTCAGCGGGCGTGTCGTGTTGAAGCGGCATGGCAACCAGGTCGCGCACGGGTTCAGGCAAATGTACCAGCGCCAGTTCGCTGACCTTGCCCGCCAAAATCTTGAAAATATCCCAGTCCGATTTCGACTCCCATGAAGGCGGAACCGCCATCTGCAACGGATGGATGAACGAGTGCATGTCGGTCGTGTTCAGGTCGTCCTTCTCATACCAACTCGCGGTCGGCAGGACAATGTCCGAATACAACGCGGACGTATCCATGCGGAAGTTGATGTCCACCACCAGGTCCAATTTGCCTTCGGGCGCTTCATCGCGGTACACAACTTCGTTGAAGTGACTCTTATCCACCTCTTCCGAAATCACCTGATGATGCGTGCCGAGATAATGCTTGAAGAAATATTCCTGTCCCTTCGCGCTGGCGTTCAACGCATTGCCTCTCCAAATGAACCACAATCGAGGCCAGTTTTCGGGAGCATCAGGATCCTGTACCGCAAACTTCAGTTCGCCTGACTTGAGTTGATCCACCACCCATTGACGAATTTCCGCATCCGACTTCGCCCCAGCCTGCTCTGCCATCCTGACAATTTCCAACGAACTGACATTGAACTGCGGATACGACGGCAGCCATCCCATGCGTACCGCGCGGATGTTTGCATCAAGCGTGTGTTCCTGAGTCATGTCGCGGTGTTGCTCACCGTCAGGACGAGTAACAGGCTGCGGTTCGGTGTAGGTGCGCTCGTATCGCCATTGATCGGTATTGACATAATGGAAGGAGGGCGTGTTCATCTGGCGCGGCGGCTTCTGCCAATCCAACGCAAAGGCAATCGAAGCCCACGGCGCGGCGGGAGCAAGTTTTTCCTGCCCGACGTAATGATTCAACCCGCCGCCGTTGCGACCCACACAACCCGTCAACATCAGCGTGCCGATACAGGCGCGATAAATGAGATTGTTGTGATACCAGTGATTGACGCCCGCGCCGATGATGACCATGCACTTGCCTTCGGTCTTGACGGCGGTCACCGCCCATTCGCGCGCGAATTGAATCACGGTTTGGCGGTCAATGCCTGTGTAGCGTTCCTGCCATGCGGGCGTGTACGAAAGATTCTCGTCGTCATAGTTTGCGGGATAATCGCCTTCAAGTCCGCGCCCCACGCCGTACTGCGCCATCAACAGATCGTAGATGGTCGCCACAGCGGTTTTGCCGTTTGCTGTTTCAATGTATCGAACAGGGATATTGCGCTGAAAGGATTTGTTCTCGCCAAACTCCGCAAACGAAACGGAGAGTTGATCCGCCGAACCCAGGAAGGTCAGTTGCGCGCGGATCTCGCTTCCATCCAGACCGTCCTTCGGCTCCAGATTCCATTGCCCCTTCTGCTGCTGCCAGCGGAATCCGAGACTGCCCTGCGGCATACGCGGCGCGGCGCTGATCTCGTCCCAGACCAAAAATTTCCATTCGCCGTTTTCAACATCTTTCGTGCGTTCCACCTGCCCCGCGCGGATCATGCGCCCAGGCACGAATTTACCGTCCACTTCATTCAGTTCCACAAGGAAGGGCGCGTCGGAATATTGGCGCAGATAATCTAAAAAGTAAGGCGTCGGGTTCTGGTAATGGAACTCGTTCATGATGACGTGATTGACCGCCATCCAAAACGCGCCATCCTGCCCCGCGTTGACGGGAACCCACCAGTCGGCATACTTGGCAACCTGACTAAAATCAGGCGCGAAGACCACCAACTTCGTCCCGTTGTGACGCGCTTCCGCGGCGAAATGCACATCGGGTGTGCGCGTCATGCTCATGTTCGATCCGACCGAGGCGATGAATTTAGCGTTGTACCAATCGGCGCTTTCGGCAACATCGGTCTGTTCACCCCAGGTCTCGGGGCTGGCAGGCGGCAGGTCGCTGTACCAATCGTAGAAACTCATGCTCACGCCGCCCAGCAACTGCATGAAGCGGCTCCCGCCCGCGTAACTCAGCATGGACATGGCGGGAATCGGCGAGAAGCCAATGATGCGGTCGGGTCCATATTTTTTGACGGTGTAGATCGTGGACGCGGAAATCATCTCCAACGCCTCATCCCACTTCACGCGTCGGAATCCGCCCTTGCCGCGCGCCTGCTGGAACGACTTACGCGCCGCCTCATTCTCAATGACGGCTGTCCACGCCTCGACGGGGTCTTTGTGCTCCTCTTTGGCTTTGCGCCACAGATCGAGCAGCACCCCGCGCATGTACGGATACTTCACGCGGATCGGGCTGTACTGATACCACGAGAACGAAATCCCGCGCTGACATCCGCGCGGCTCATACGGCGGCAGCCCTGGCTGCAGGGTGGGATAGTCTATTGCCTGCAACTCCCAAGTCACAATGCCATCCTTCACATAAATCATCCATGAACAACTGCCAGTGCAGTTGACGCCGTGCGTGCTGCGCACCACACGGTCATGCTGCCAGCGATTCCGATAAAACTCCTCCCACTGACGGGCTTGCGGGTTTGCGATTTCTTCGATCCAATTCATAGCAACTCCTTTTGCGCTTCATTGACCAACGGTCTACGCACGCCGCGCAAACGTCCACGATACAAGAATCCGAGCGCTATAGCCGCCCCCACAGTTCCAGCAAGGCTGATGCCAACCACAATCATCTCTTTGTCAGTTTCGGATTGTCCTTCGGAAGAAATCATAAAGGCGATCAAATCCGCCTGCTCACGCACAGTCAGGGGATGCGCTGTATAGATAGGCTGCATAACAGGTGAAATTTCCGATCCGCTATTCGCCAACAGAAATGCCATCTCATCCAGTGTTAGGCGCTCGGAAATGTCGGTCAAATTGGGACCCATACTCCCCCCGCCAAGCAACCCATTATCTCCAACACTGTGACATCCCATGCAGGGCGGACCTTCGTTCTCAAAGTGGGCGTAGCCCATGAATAACTTCCGCCCGTTCTCGGCATCCCCCGCCTCGATGGCTTTGGTGGAGACCGGTATCGCCCCCTTCCCCGGCGCGGACGCGCAACCTGATAATACAACGGCGAAAAGCAATACGATAAAAAGAGTCATACTCCCTTTCGATTTGCCTTTTTTATTCGTCATGGGTTCCAGCCTCCTGATAATGAAGGGAACAAAGCATGGGACGGCGTCTCCTATAAAGAGTTTGAGTTATTTTACCTATATGTGAAAAAATGAACAATACCTCCTCCAAGAATACTGTAATTCCCGCCTCATTCCCATCCCCCGCCATCCTGACTCGGGAATGAAAAAAGAGTGATTAATTAATCACTCTTTTTTCAAAAAGAATTAGTTCTTTTCAGCCTACAATATCCCCTTTGCATGGGCTGCTTTTGCCGCCTCGCGCCGCGTGCGGACGTGCAGTTTGGAGAGGATGTTCCGCATGTGGGTTTTCACCGTGTTTAGGCTGATATTCAACTCGGCAGCAATCTCTTTGTCTGTGGCGCCTTTTGCCGCCTGCATCAATACTTGTTGCTCCCTTTCCGACAAGCCGCCATCGTCCTCCGACTCAAAAACACTACCAACACTCAAGCGCCGAAACTCCGAGAGGACACGCCCCGCCAGGCTAGGCGACAACGCAGCTTCACCACGCAATGCGCCGTGTAGCATTTCCAATAAATCCTGTGAGCGAATGTCTTTTAACAGATAGCCCTGCGCTCCATTCTTGAGTGCATCAAAAAGCATGGAATCATCGCCGCGAATGGTCAACATGACTATAATCGTCTCTGGCTGGGCATGACGAATCTGCCGCACTGCTTCAATACCATCCATGCCAGGCATTTGCACATCCATGAGAATCAAATCTGGTTTCAATTCCTTCGTCTTGACGAAGGCTTCCAGTCCGTCGCTGGCTTCGCCAACTACCTGCATATCGGGCTGCGAACTGATGATACCCGCCAACCCTTCGCGGAAAAGCGCATGATCATCTACCAACAATACGCGGACTTTTTCCATGTTCGCCTCTTTCTGCCTGCCACCATAAAGTAACTCGAGTACCTTGTTCCAACGCGGATTGAATCTCGATCCGTCCACCAATGTGTTCGGCGCGCGCGCGCATGATCTGTAAACCAAAATGCCCGTTGGGAGCGGGTTGGGATGAATCAAATCCACGACCATGATCTTCAACTGCCACAAAATTTTCTTCGCCGCGCCTGCCTGCAAACACAAAAACCCTTCTATCCTGAGCGTGGCGGGCAGTGTTGATCAACGCCTCGCGGGTGATGTTTATGACCTGCTCTGTGGTGGTGGAAGAGCATTCGGGCGCAGAATCAGGCTCGGGTTGCCAGACCAATTCAAGGTCATGTTGTGAAGCGATCTCATCCAATGTTGTGCGCAAGCGGTCGTACAGATTCTGAGCGGGCAGCGGATCTTCCATCAAACGATTAATGGCGCGGCGGACGTCGCTGGTGGCCATGTTGATCGTCTCGCGCGTTTTGCCAAGATGATCCAGTGCCGCGCTCTCCCTTCCATCGGCGAGGAACTCCACCACCTGATCGGTCATCAAACCGAGATAGGAAAGAGTCTGTCCGAGACCATCATGCATTTCTGCGGCAACGCGGCGGCGTTCTTCCAGCGTTGCCACACGCTCGGCTTGCGCAAACAGCCGAGCATTTTCCAGCGCAATCGCGGCGACGTTCGCCAGTTTGGTCAACATCTCGGCTGACTCATGTGCAAATTGATTCTGCGAGGGGCTTCCCACGCACAATGCGCCAATCACACGGTCACCAACGCGTAACGGCGCCGCCAGATGACTGGCGAGATATTCATCCAAAAGCATACGGCACCCGCCCTTGCACGAATCCATGCCACAGATCATGGTATGGTCGCTTGCCAAAACCGCCAGTGCAAATTGCTCATTAGCTGGTATCGCCTTGCGGGCAATGGCCTTTTGTGGTCCGCTCAGTGCCTGAAGCTTCAACCAATATTGGTTCTCATCCACAAGGCACAACGAAGCCACTTCGCCGCCCAACAAAGTCCGCGCCTTTTCGGTGACAGAGTTCAGCACCTGTTGAATATCGAGTCGCGACGAAATCTCACGACTGACTTGATTTAGCGTTTCCAACTCTTGCGTGCGTTGGGTGACCCGCTGCTCCAACTCCGCGTTCCAGTGGATAAGTTCGCTGCGGGCGGATTGAAGACTGATTCGCATATCATCAAATGCATGCGACAACGCCCGCATCTCCTCGGGACCTTGAACCTGCACCGCCCCGTCGAGTTGATTTTCCCCGAGTCTTTTTGCCGCCACGCCCAACGCCTGCAATGGCTTCAACAAGGAATGACGCGTGAGCCACGCGCCCATTGCCAGCAATGCCAGCGCAGAGATCAAAAAAATAAATTGAATCACGCGCAAGCGATTCACCTTGGCAATCGAATTGGATTCATATAAATGTACAACTGTATCCGCCTTTTGAACCAAGTCCTCAGATTGGGATTCAAGATTGGTTTGCAACAAACCCGTCTCGGGTGCAGCGACAATTGCATCCAATGTGGAAAGATATTGCTCCCAACCAGTCTCTACTTCGCGCAATGCAGCAAGGATTTGCGTATTATTTGTCGCAGGCAGATTCACGACACTATCGGTCAGGTATGGGGCATCCCCTCCATGCTGCAAGGCAGACAAGGTTTCACTGAATATCCGCTCCGACTCCTGCAAGTCCGCTAACGCAGAGCTGTCTCCGCTTTTCAGTTGAAGCGTGAGCCGTGTTATCTGTTGAATCAACATTCGTTGACGCCCAGAAAGGTTGACGAGAAGGGCGTCTTGCCTTTGTGTCTCACTCCCCCACAATGTCGCGGCTACAGAAACAACCACAAGTAGGGCGAAGACTGTAAAAAGAAGGGTTAATCTTCCCTGAAGACTTTTAGGCATGATAACGATTGTTTGATATTATACATCCTAACCATGATGCAAAAACGTAATTTTATAGGGCAATCGCATCTTGCTGTCTAAACAATCGGATATATGGGCAATTTCCCATCAAACCGATGATTCTGCCCAAATGTGGAAATCCATATATGGGC
>JAGUZU010000149.1 GCA_020060625.1 Anaerolineales bacterium
GATCACGGAATCCACAGAGAAAAACCTTTAAAAAATCTCCGTGCTCTCTGTGCGCTCTGTGGTAAATAGAGTATTACCCCACTTAATCCTGAAGAGCCAGATTTTTCAAAGACCCTAAAGGTTTTGAAAACCTTTAGGGTCTGACGAATAAGGTTAGAACCACTTGCGTTTGTAAAAGATGAACGTGGCAAGCGCGCCCAAACCGACGGAGATGCCGATAATCGAAAGAAAGGCGAGCGGATGATTCTCACCGGGCAATTGGACGTTCATGCCGTAGAACGAGGCGACGATGACCGGCATGTTGAGGATGATCGTCAGCGCGGCGAGGACTTTCATGACCACGTTCAGGTTGTTGGAGATGATCGAAGCGAAGGCGTCCATCATGCTCGAAAGGATTTCGGCGTTGATGCTGGTCATCTGGATCGCCTGCTGGTTTTCGGTCAGCACGTCTTCGAGCAGGTCCTGGTCGTCCTCATAGTAATTGAATATCTGAGTGCGCTGGACGCGCTCCATCATCACCTCGTTGGAGCGCAGGGCGGTGGCGAAATAGGTCAGGCTTTTCTGGTATTTGAGCAGTTCGAGCAGTTCGCGGTTCTGCGTGGATTGCTGCAGTTGATCCTCCACGCGCTCGATGGAGCGGTTGATCTGGCGCAAAAGGGTGAGATAGCGCGAAGCGGTTTCAAGGAAGATGTAAAGGTTCAGGCGGTAGCGTTTTCCTGTTTTGAGTTGTTTGTATTTCCCGTTCGTAAGAGATTTGAAAATATCGCTTTCATAGCGGCAAACGGTGATGATCTTGTTCCCCAGGATCATGATGCCCAGCGGCACGGTGTTGAAGGGGATGTCGCTTTCGGGCTGGTGGAGGGGAATGCGGAGCAGGATGAAGGTGTAATCTTCATCGCGTTCCATGCGCGGCATTTCGTCCTGGTCGAGGGAGTAGTTGATATATTCCATGTCCATCCCCCAGTTCACCAGTTTTTCGATCTCTTCGGGCGACGGTCCCACCGCGTTCACCCACGCGCCGTTCGTGATCGCTTCGAGTTGTTCCAGCCCGTTCTCGGTTGTCTTGTAGATGCTCAACATGCCAGCCTCCTTGCGTGAAATCAGGTCACGCAAGGGCGCGCCGCGCACCTACGTGACGGTTATCATCATTAACATTTGCAATCCGCCTGTACTGGGCGGATTATCAGAAGAAGAACCTAAATCACTCTCGTCAGTATGATACATGATTTGTAACCGCGCCAATTTTACGCCCGTTGATGGAATTGCACAACCGAAAAAATGGGAAAATCCCCGCCTCATCCCTGACCTGCGCCTGTCCGGTCTGCCCAAAGCCTTTCCCTGCGCCTCGTCCGATTCGAACCTGCGCCCATGTATAATTTTCACATGCCCATCACCACCGGCTCCATCCGCGCATACTACGACGAGAACACCAGCCTCTTCCTCAAATTCAGCGGACGCAAAAAAGCCCAAAACATCCATCGCTCGTTGTGGATGAACGATACCAAAACCCTCGAAGACGCGCTCAATACGACGAACGCGCTCATCAAAGCGGAGATCGAATCCGCCGCGTCTCAAAACGCCCGCATCGCGGACCTGGGCTGCGGCGTCGGCGCGAGCCTATTTTACATCCATCCGCGCCTGCGCAAGCCCGCCCCCGCATTCGGCTTGACTCTCAGCCCGGTGCAAGCCAAACTGGCGGGAAAATCTGCAATGCAGCTTGGCTTGCAAGACAAAATCCGCTTTGCCGAAGGGAATTTCACATCCGTGCCGCTGCCGGGTAAAACGCTCGATGCAATCTATTCTGTCGAAGCCGTCTGCCATGCCGTTGACCCCGAAAAATATTTCCGTGAAGCCAACCGGCTTCTCCGCACAGGCGGCAGACTCATTCTCGTGGACGATTATCAAGCACAGCGTCCATTCACGAAGCGCGAGAAAAAATGGCTGGATGCCTTCATCGAAGGCTGGCGCGTCCCCGGCGTGCGGACAGTGGAGCAAACAAAAAACTTCGCCAGCAAATATAAACTTCAACTCCGAAAAAACGACGAGCTCACTCCATATCTTCGTTTACGCAATCTTCCAGATTTCCTTGCCAGCGCCCTGCTCTTCCTCGGCGAAAAACTTCCCATCCAACACGCCATCGTCCCGTCCATACTGGGGAGCATGGCATTGCAGCAGTGTTTGTATATGAAAGTGGTGGAGTATCGGTTGCTGGTATTCGAGAAGTTCGACCATGGACGATAGACGATTGACCATGCTTTTCCATCGTCCAATCATCACCCTCCTCACCAGCGGCACACGCGGCGACGTGCTTCCCTACATCGCCCTCGGCGAAGGGCTGCGCGACGCAGGCTATGACGTCCGCATTGCCGCGCCGCGCGGGTTTGCGAACCTCGCTCAAACGATCCCCTTCGCTCCCTTCGACGGCAACCCCACCGACTTGATGATCGAACAGGGCGACTTCACGCCATTCACCATCGGCTCCAATCCAATCCGTTCGTTGCAAGTTACGCGCAATTTCCTCCAAAAAGCCCGCCCGCACTACCGTCACATGCTGCGCACCGCCGCCGAAGCCTGCCGCGGCTCAGACCTCATCATCCACGGCTTGCCCACCATCTGGGGCGCGCACATCGCCGAAGGGCTGGGCATCCCCGCCGTCCGCGCATTGTTGCAGCCTCTTGCACCCACCCGCGAATTTCCATCCGCACTGCTTCCTTTTCGCTTTTCTCTTTTCGAAATCGGAAACTGGCTCTCGCATTGGATCGTGACCCAGGCGACATGGCTTTCATGGCGCTCCGAAATCAACCACGCGCGTCACGCGGACTTTGGGCTGGGTCCCGCCCATTGGCTTGACCCTTCGCTTCGAGCGGATTCTCACCAACCCCTGACCCTCAACGGATTCAGCGAACACGTCGTTCCGCGCCCGCGCGATTGGAATGAAAGGCAGGTGATTACGGGGTATTGGAGAACAAAAGTAACGAGTGAACGAGTTGACGAGTTTGGAGTTCAGCGATTCATTGATTCATCACCCAACCCCATTTCCATTGGGTTTGGAAGCCCCGGCACGCAGGGATATTTGTCCATGCTTGAAGAAGCCTTGAATCTTGCAGACGCCCAAGCGGTGTTGACCATCCCTGCCAAATGGCATGGTGAAATAAAATCAAAGAATATCTTCCCCATCGAATACATCCCGCATGATTGGCTGTATCAACGTGTGAAAGTTACAGTCCATCACGGCGGCGCAGGGACAACGTCCGCGAGCCTTCATGCAGGGATTCCCACCGTCGCCCTGCCCCTCGCCATTGACCAGTTCTTCTGGGGCGAGCGGATTTACAAATTGGGTGTCGGACCCAAACCAATCCCCCAGCGAAAACTCAACGCGGAGAATCTATCGCAAGCCATCACACAGGCATTGACAGATGAGACGATGAACGCGAGAGCAAAAACAATCAGCGTGGCATTAAGCCAGGAGAATGGGATTCAAGCTGCCGTGAGCATGATGCGGAAGTTTCTCTAATGTCATTGCGAGGGCGCCCTTGTTCTTCCGCCCGAAGCAATCCTCAACCTAGTCATAAGATTGCTTCGTCGGGCTGTCGCCCTCCTCGCAATGACATCACCGCCACCCCCAACGCCACTACTGCAAACAAACTCCCCATCCAATAAGGCGCGGAGACGGCGATGACTTCAAACGAAATTCCCGCAAGGGTTGGACCAAAAATATTCGTGAACGCAAGCAGGGTTTGCATGCCGCCCATCAGACGCCCCTGCTCGCTGTCCGGCACGCGCAGCGAGACCAACGCCGTCAGCGACGGGATGCTGATGCCCGTGCCAAGCGCAACGACAGCGACAGCGGGAAAGAGCATCCACGCGTTGGGGACGGATGCCATCGCCGCCAAGCCGAAGACCATGAAAGATAGCCCCGCGGGGATGAGCGTTCGCTCGCCGAAACGCGCCTGTAGTTTGCCAAATAAATATCCCTGAATGAATACGCCGCACAAGCCAACGTAAAGGTAAAAGTAACTGTTCTGCGAAGGAGACCAGCCAAAACGCGCGTTGGAGTACAACGGAAAATTCGTCTGCAAACCCGCAAAGGCAAGGTTGAGCAAGAAGAGTGCGACGAGAAATTTTTGAATATTTTGTTGGCGGAAGATGCCCGTAAATTGCCTCCGCCAACTGAACATGTGTGAAAGCGGTTTGGATTCCCGTCGTTCGGGCGGGAGCGATTCGGGCATGACGAAGAATCCAAAAATGGTGTTGCCAAAGGCAAGCGAGGCGGCGATCAACGCCGGCAGGCTGAGGTGAAATCCGCTCAACAAACCGCCGAGCGCAGGACCCGACATTATCCCCAAACCAAACACCACGCCCGCGAGACTGAGTCCGCGCGCGCGGGTTTCGGCTGTGGTCGTGTCGGCGATGTAGGCATGGGCGAGCGTCAGGTTCGAGCCGGTCAAGCCGTCAATGAAAACGGCGAGAAAAATCAGGAATAGCGAATCCGCCAGCCCAAGCAGGAGATAGGCAAAAGCCGTCCCTAACAAGCAAAGGAGCAGGATCGGCTTGCGTCCATAACGATCCGAAAGCGCGCCGAGGACGGGACCCGATACCAGTTGGATGGACGCGTACATCGACATCAATCCGCCCGCGATGGCTGCGCCGCCCGCTGACGCGTGTGCCTGCACGTAAAATGGCAGCAACGGCAGCATGATGCCGTAGCCGAGCATGTCCACGAAGACAGCGATGAGGATGAAGAGGAGGGAGGGGTTCAACTGAAATCAGCAGTAAAGAGGGGACGTTTATTCTTCCCCTAAATATCTCTTGGCGGCTTCTAAAAATTCCTGCGCCTGATGAAGCATTATTGTGACAATTCCAATTTCGATATCAGGGTCAAAGGCATAATCACCGATTTGTCTTTGATCGAAGGATGTCAAAAGCCAGCGGTGAAATTTTGGGTCTAATTCCTTTGTCTTCGCAAAATGCTGACCATACGCGGCAATGACGTTTCCATGTTTTCCAAACTGGAAGCCTTTCTCATTTAATAAAGCTTCCGCAACATAAAACATGGCGTAATAGGCGCGACCAGCGGCGAAGTCAATTTTCCCGTTTGTCGCTAAAATCTCAGCCGCTTCTATCGCGTCAAGCGCTCGTGCGAATAATTGACGGGTGGCTTCTTTCATGCGGGAATCCCCTCTGCGCGGACATTACGCAATACGGGTAAATCCTCTTTTTTCCATTGTTCTTCCTTCATGATCGTGCGACTGATGGTCACATTGTATTCCAACGAAAGGTCGCTTGCCAATTCAGCGGAACGGACAAGTTCATCCCAGTATCTTTTGTAATCGTCCAATACAATCATCACGTCCAGGTCGGAGTTTTGGTTGTAATCCCCGCGCGCATACGAACCAAACAGGATTACCGCTTTCAAGCGTTGACCATACAATTTGATCAATCCTGTCTTTAGTTCGTTGAGCAAAGTCTTTACATTTACATCCATAAAAGCAATTATAAACCCAAGAAAGCGGGTTACAAAAACCGCACCATCCCAAACGGACTCAAATCAAACGCCGTCGCTTTCCCGTTGACCAACTCTGTCACCACCTGACCCGTACCCGGTCCCAGCGACAGACCAAGCATCGCGTGACCCGTGGCAACTGTCAGGTTGGAATGATGCGGCGAGCGTCCGATGATCGGCATGCCGTCGGGCGTCACGGGGCGCAAGCCAGCCCACGTCTCCTTGATATCCAGTGTTTCATCCAGCCGAATGTATTCGCGGGCAAACCCTTCAAGGCGTTGAATCCAGATCGGCTTCGGCGTGGTGCTGAACTCGCCCACCTCGAGCCGCCCCGTCACGCGGATTTGATCCCCGAACGGCGAAACCGCCACGCGGCGATCTCCCAATATCAACGCCTGACCCGGCATGTTCTGAATCGCAGACGCGGTGAGACTGTATCCGCGCGCGGGCTGGACGGGAATATTGAGACGCAGATCACGCGCGACGATGGGCGACCACGCGCCCGCCGCCAGGATGACCTGCTCCGCCTCAAACTCGCCGACGCTTGTTTTTACAACCCGAACCTTTCCCTCCGCTGACACAAACCCCGTGACGGACGTATTCTCGAAAACCTCCGCACCCATCGCGCGGATGCGTTCGCCGAGCAGTTGCAGAAATACCGCAGGGTTGAGATGCGCATCCCCCGTGAAATGCACGCCGCCGAGGACATCCACACGCACGGCAGGCTCGACATCGCCAATTTGATTTTTCTCATACACACTGACGGGAATGCCATACTTCTGCATGAACTCCGCTTCGTGTTTACCTTCTTCGAAGGCGGCTTGATTTTTGTATAAATTCAGGAAGCCCGTGGTCTGGTAATGGCAATCGAAGTTTTCCTCGGCGATGATTTTCGCAAAATTATCCGCGCTGAGTTGACCGAGATTCTTCATTGGCTCCAGCGCGCGGCTCACGTTGGATTCGTTGCACGCCGCCGCGAATTGGATCAGCCAGGAGATGTATTTCAAATCAAGGCGTATCTTCAAACTAAACGGACTGTTTGCCGGGTCGAGCATCCATTTGAGGGCAGAAGTCACCACCCCCGGCGCCGCCAGCGGAATGATGTGACTCGGCACGATATGTCCCGCATTGCCCGAGCCGCTGCCTTTGCCTATTTCGTTCGCTTCGAAGATGGTCACCTTGCGCCCCGCTTTCAACAAATAGTAGGCGCAACTTAATCCCACAGGTCCGCCGCCGATGATGAGGACATCGTGTTTTGAATTCATTTTTTTTCTCCACAAACAAGAAAACAACCTGCCTTCACAAGAAAACAGGTTGAGGTTTGTTATTCCATCTTTCTTATCCGATGACGGGCTTTTTCCGCCACTACAAATGATTTTGACAATTCAGCTTCAGATGCTGTTATTACATCGTACCCAAGCCCGCGCAGAAAACGCTCCGTGAGCGCGTACACATCCTGGTCGAGCAGGAATTTCATGCCGCCACCGAGGAGATATGAATATCCTCAGCCGCCACCAGCGCAATGGCATATTGCAGACAGGCTCGAATATCCTCCCTCTTTAAGTCAGGATAATAATCCTTGATGATCTGGTCAAAACCCAAGCCTTCATTTATCAGCTCAAGGACATTTTGCACGGTAATGCGTGTCCCTTTGATAATGGGTTTGCCAAAATGGATTTGCGGATTAACAACAATTCGTTCCATGGGTCACCTCGCAATTAATTGTATCACCGATAAAAATGACGCTGGATGACAGACCATTGACCGTGGCTTCTATTGTCCATGGTCTGTCGTCTAAATTCCCTTCCCAAACGGATCGCGCTCGTCAACCAGGATCGTGCCTTCGGACATGACCCACGCCTCGCCCGTGATGGTGGGGATGATCCGGTTATCCTGAATCTGGATACTGCCCTCGAAGATGCTTCCCACCACACTCTGTTGCCGCCAAGTTTGACCTACTTTCAACTTTCCATCTCCATACAAGCAAGCCAGCTTTGCGCTCGTGCCTGTGCCGCAGGGAGAACGGTCGTAGGCTTTGCCGGGGCAGAGGACGAAGCTTTTGCTGTCCGCCTCATCTGTTGCCGCGAATAATTCGACATGGTCAATCTCCGCGCCGTTTGCGCCTGTGATTCGGTTCGCGTTCAACTGCTCGCGGATGCGCCACGCGAAATCGGTCAGCGCTTCGAGGTTGGACATGTTCACGTCCATGCCGTGATCGTGGACGAGAAAGAACCAGTTGCCGCCCCACGCCACGTCACCATGGATGGTTTTGCCAGCGACGGTGACAGGGATGTGAGTCAAGTGGCGGTAGGCGGGGATGTTTTGGACGGAGACTTTGTTGGGATATTCGCCCGCCCTCACCCCTAGCCCCTCTCCCTGAGGGAGAGGGGAACTGTGGAGAGTTGCTTCCACAACTCCAACAGGAGTCTCCACCCGAATAATTCCAGGTTGGACTTTTCCAAGATATGCCAGTGATGCGATCAAGCCAATTGTGCCGTGTCCGCACATGCCGAGGTAGCCAACGTTGTTGAAGAAAACGACTCCGAATTGACAGGTCGGGTCGGCAGGCGGGACGAGGTATGCGCCGACGAGGACGTCCGAGCCGCGGGGTTCGAGCAAGACGGTGCGGCGCAGGTCGTCGTGATTGGTTTTCAGTGTGGATAATTTGTCAGCAACGGGACCAGTTCCGAGGTCGAAGGGAAGCGATGTGATCAATCGTGTGGGTTCGCCGCCGGTGTGAGAGTCCAGAAAGGGTATCCGCTTCATGAGGAAATGTTACTTCATCAATTGTTCGACGCGGCTCTCACCCACCGAGTAGTACCTGGCGTCTTTGTGATGAACGATGATGGCGGCGGTGGATTGTTCAGGGATGAGCTGCCCGGAAGTGGCAAGGCTCATGCCGAGTTCTGATTCTACAGCGGGAAGCAACTTGAAGACTTTGAAGTGGTCTTCGAGTTCGGGGATGGCGGGATAGCCCCACGAATATCGCTTGCCTTGTTCTTCGCCAATACCGAGTTCACGGCGAATGTGTTCGTGGAGGTAGTTCGCGGTCGCTTCGGCGGTTTGGACGGCGAGTCCGTGAATAAAGTAGGCTTCGGTGTAATCGTGGGCGGCTTGGAGCTTGTCGAATTTGTCGCTGGCGGCTTGACCCACAGTCACGACTTGAAGCGCGACCACATCCATTTGACCGGACTCGACGGAAGCGTAGTAATCGGAGAGGGCAAGATGATCGTCGTATGGCTGGCGCGGGAAGTTAAAACGCGCGATCTCTTTTTTGTTCTCCGCGTTCTCATAGATGATGAGGTCATCGCCATCAGCTTGACAGGCGAAGTAGCCGTATACGGCTTGAGGTTTGAGCCAGCCATCTTTGAGCGCGTCTTTGGTCATTTTGGCGAGGCGGGCATCAAACTCGGCTTTAAGCTTTTCCCATTCCTTGCCGTGCGAATTCTTCGCGCCCCACGAGAGACGATACAACTCGTTTATGTTGAGGTGCTTCAAGACCATTTCAAGCGGCATATCTTTGACGATGCGCTGACCCAATTTGGCTGGCACGGCAATCGGTGCAGGGACGATGTTCGAGCGTGTGCCTTCGGTTTTGCGATGGTCGGGAGTTTGCGAGGCGCGCCCCATTTCCATATCCGCGTCTTTGCGGAGTTGTTCGAGCATGACGGGCTTGCGATTGGGATCAATGAGCGCATCCATCGTATCCAAGCCTTCGAAGGCGTCTTTACAATAGAAGACGCCCGGCTCGTAGGCTTCGCCGCCTTCGGTGAAAAGAATGCGGCGCCCAAAGCGGCGGTTGATGGCGGCGCCACCGACGAGGATCGGAATCTTATGTCCGCGGCGCTGCATTTCGTTGACGATAAGCGGCATTTGTTTGGAAGTGGACACGAGCAAAGCAGATAAGCCAATCGCAGTGGCATTGGCTTTCACCGATTCGGTGATGATGGTTTCCGCAGGGACCTGCTTGCCAAGGTCAATGACGGTGTAGCCGTTGTTGGCGAGAATGGTCTTCACCAAATTTTTGCCGATGTCATGCACGTCACCATAGACGGTGGCGATGACGACGGTTCCCTTGGTGACGCCTTCCACCTTTTCAAGATAGTTCTCAAGATGAGAAACGGTCTTCTTCATCGTTTCAGCGGATTGCAGCACGAAGGGCAGGATCAATTCACCCGCGCCGAACTTGTCACCGACTTCTTTCATGGCGGGGAGCAGGACGTTGTTCAATATTCCCACAGCCACTTCATGAGTACTTACCCTCACCCCAGCCCTCTCCCGAGGGGAGAGGGCGTGCGAGTCCCCCTCTCCCTGCGGGAGAGGGGTTAGGGGTGAGGGAGCAAGTCGCTCATCCAAAATATTCCAAAGCATATTCAGAACCTCTTCGGTTTTATTTAGAACGTCGCTGTTCCAAAAACGAATGACCTTCACACCTTGTTTTTCTTGCAGAATTTTTGTCCGTTCTTCGTCATAGACAATTGCATCATCCTCGTTATGCTGACTACCATCCAGTTCAACACACAGTTTTGCTTCGTGACAGTAGAAATCAAGAATAAATCCTTCTTTCGGGTGTTGACGACGAAATTTTGCGTCATGTAAGCCGCGGTTGCGGAGAATTTTCCATAGAAGTTGCTCAGCTTCTGTTGATTCTTTACGAAGTTTACGAATGCGCTCTTTGAGTTCTTCGGGAAGGCGCGGGTTGCGGATGATTGGCTTTTCACCCTCATCCCCAGCCCTTCCCCCGAGAGGGGAAGGGATCGAGTCCCCCTCTCCAACGGGAGAGGGGCTAGGGGTGAGGGTGCGATTGATGATCTCATCAATATCGGCTTCGACACCTTCCTTGACGCGGTGCAGGATCTTCCAATGCAAACGCTGTTCGGGGGTCATGCCTTCGGTGGGGTCTGCAACCGTGGACTCGGTTGAAACTGTGACATTCTCAAAGTGCTGGATGAAACGCTGAAGCGCATCTTCACGGCGGTTGAAGATCAGGTCTTCGCACAGTTCGCGTTCTTCGGCTCCAATCTCGGCGTAGGGCATCACATGTGCGGCGTTGACAATTGCCATGTCCAAGCCTGCTTGCACGCAGTAATAAAGCATGACCGAGTTCAACGCGGGGCGGGCTTGTGGGGCAAGACCGAACGAGAGGTTGCTCACACCAAGCGAAGTCATCACACCGGGCAATTTCTGTTTAATGAGGCGAATACCTTCGATGGTCTCTTTGGCAGAGTCAACAAATTCAACGTCACCAGTAGCGAGGGTGAAGGTCAAGTCGTCGAAGACGAGGTCTTCGGGCTTGAGTCCGTGGTCGTTGACAGCAATATCATAAATCCGTTGCGCAACTTCGTATTTGCGCTGCGCGGTTTTCGCCATGCCTTGCTCGTCAATGGTCAACACGATCACAGCGGCGTTGTATTTCTTGGCAAGCGCAAAAACTTTATCAGCTTTTTCACGTCCCGCTTCGAGATGCGTAGAGTTGATGAGACAACGTCCAGGCGCAGTTTGCAGGGCAACTTCGAGCACGTCCAACTCGGTGGTGTCGATCACGAGTGGAACGTCCACGCCCATTTGCAATTTCTTGATGACCTTGCGCATCTGCTCGGCTTCGTCTGCGCGTTCGGTGACAGCAACGGAAATATCGAGAGCGTGCGCGCCGCCAGCAACTTGTTCACGCGCGATGTCGAGGATGCCGTCGTAATCTTCTTCGAGCAGCAGGCGTTTGAACTTGCGCGAGCCTTGCGCGTTGCAACGCTCACCAAGCAAGGTCGGGGCGGGGTCCTGTCGCATGGCGATGGCTGACATGGCAGAGGCAAGCTGAGGCGTAGAATGACGCGGTGCGTCGGTAATTGGTAATTGGTAATTGGAGAGTCGCTCAACCAGAAGTCGCAAATGTTCAGGAGTCGTTCCGCAGCATCCGCCAACGACACGGACGTTATGTTTGGTCACAAACTCATACATATCATTGGCATACGGCTCGGGCTCAAGCGGATACACGGCTTGACCATCCACGTTGAGCGGCAAGCCCGCATTGGGAATGCATGAAACCGGCAGCGTGGAATTTTCACCGAGGAAACGGATCGGCTCGCGCATGTGTTCGGGTCCGGTGGAGCAGTTGAGACCGACGACGTCTATGCCCATGCCTTCGAGGATGGTGAGGGATGCGTTGATGTCGGTGCCGAGCAACATGCGACCGGTCGTATCAAGCGTGACTTGAGCCTGAATCGGCAAGTAGACATTCGTTTCGCTGAAGGCTTGATGAATGCCCGTGATGGCGGCTTTGACTTCGAGAATGTCCTGCGAGGTTTCGATGAGCAAAAGATCGACGCCGCCTTGAATGAGACCGACGGCTTGCTCGCGGAAGGTGTCGATGAGTTCATCGTATTTGACGTTGGAGAGGTCGGGGTCGTTGGTGGAGGGAAGTTTTCCCGATGGTCCGATCGAGCCAGCGACAAAACGGAGATGCGATATTCGAGATTCGGTATTCGAGTTTCGATTATCGAGTATCGAATATTCGTCTGCTAATCTTCTTGCCAAGCTTGCCGCCGCTTTGTTGATTTCAATAATGCGATCTTGCAAACCGTATTCCACCATCGTGAGACGGTTCGAGCGGAAGGTGTCCGTTTCGAGCACGTCCACGCCCGCTTCGAGAAACGAGCGGTGGACTTTTTCCACGGCTTCGGGATACGAGATAACGAGATAGTCATTGCATCCGTTGTATTGTTCGCCGCCGAAATGTTCAGCGGTGAGATTTTGCAATTGCAGGCTCGTACCCATCGCGCCATCGAAGACGAGAACTTTCTTTTCGAGGGCGTCGAGATAACGGCGGTTGGTGTATTTACGTTGGGTCATTAAGTTCTCCGTAAACATCAAATCTTCTTTTGTAAATCTTTTATTAACTGTTCGTTATATTCAATCTCGAAATGTAGGAAGCCCAAATTTTTATACCAACTTTCTATCTCGGATTTCTTCCATTTCTTTGAATTTGCCAAGACCAAATCAAACGTGTATGGAATTCCAGATGAAACTTTCACTTGTTCTTCCAGAATTATGGCATCAAAGCCATCCAATTTGTAAATATTGCTTAGATGTTCTTTAGCCTTCAAGTTTGTCCCACCATAAGTTATCTTTTTGATGTAAATTGGATTGCTTCCACGATAATTACATTCAATAACTACTTTCTGTGGATTCAATTTCGGCTCGAATGGCTGTGCATTAACCTCTAGTTCCAAGTCTAGTTTCATATCTATGGGAACGCGGAAATCTTCCGTCATTAGCGATAAAGGGTCGTTACTGGTATTTACGGCATTCGTTTGCATCTGCTCCAGAATTTGAAAAACCTTGAGCACGACTCTATTTGCGATTTCATCGGCATCCCGTTCCGAACGTAGATTCTCAATGCGGCGGAATACCAGATATGCACCAATAAAAAGCAAGAAATTTGGAATTATGTTTGTAATGATATTCAAAATAAGATTGCGTACGGTAGATTCAATATGCTCAGAGTTAGCAACAAGAAAATACGAACCAATCAAGATGATTAATCCAAGGATGGCGATTATGAAGATTAATCTATCTATTTGTTCCCATAAATGTGTTTCTCGTTTGTTGTCCATCTTTTACTCCTTGCTTTCTAACTGATATTCAAACTTGCAATCCTTGCAGATCTTCCAGGGTTCGGCGGGCTAAAGCCCTGCCTCAGTTCGTGGAAGCCCCTGCGGGGCTTAAGCGCGGAGCGCTTTCATATACTGAGCGAGGGATTTATCCCGACGCGAATACGTTTTAAAAATCACTCTTCCATGTCCATCTTTTCAAAATACTCGTTCAATGTTCCGTTCTGATGATGTTCCTTTTGCCTTGCAGCATATTCCTTGACGATCTCCAACGATCTTTCACCAATTGTCAACGCGCCATAGCCTGCCTGCCATTTGAACTGACCGTCGCTACCATCCATGTGATTGATGGCAAATGCACTGGCTCCCTTCAATTGGCGGATGCACTCCGCAATGGCTAACTTTGGAGGGATGGATGCAACCACATGAACGTGGTCTTCCACATTTCCAGCCGCGTGGATTTTCATGCCAAGTTCCTCGGCTTTTTTGTAAAGTACGCCATTGAACATTTTTTCACGCTCAGGTGTTAGGCTGGGTTCGCGGTCACGAGTAGACCAGATGAGGTGATAGTGGAGTCGCCAGTAGGTCATTGTTGGTTTCCTATGCGAGATTCGGAATTTGGAGGGCTAAAATCATCATCATTTCATAGAAGCCCTTTCTGGGCTTGAGCGCGGAGCGCTTTTATGTGCTTAGCGAGGGATTTATCCCGACGCGTTCCAACGGGAACAACGAAACACGAATTTTAGACGCCCTTTGGTAAAAATGCCCGCCCTGCTTCGGTCATTTTGCCTTCTTCGATCATCCTGCGCGCGCGCTCGATATTGGTATCCGTCCAATGGGATTTCTGCCTGCGGCGCGTAAAACGAGTGGCATAACGGTCACCATCCATGCCTTTTTCGAAGCCGTCAATCCAACCAAAGCAGATGGCTTCCTCCACCGCGTCCGCATAAGGGATGGATGGTTTCTTCGTCACCTTCTTGTATTGAATCAACCAGATCTCTTTGCTGGTCTTGTGGTTCTTCTCCAGCCACTCGCGGAATTCCTCGCGGGTGGTCACGTAAATTGTTTCGCCAATTTCCATTTTGAGTCTCCACGACATTGCGAAGAGGGCGTTCTTCCCGACAAAGCAATCCCAGTATTAAGGGAGATTGCTTCGTGGCGCCGAGGCGCCACTCGCAATGACATAATAAAACGCCTCTCAAATCGAGAGGCGACATGAAAACATATCATCTCTCATCTCCCGGACAAATGTCCGCCGAAGTTGGCACCGTTGTTGGTAATTTGGTAGATCAGTAAATTGGTGTGTGTTGGGAAAGCCAACCAATGTACCAATTTACAAATGTACTGATTACCGTCTCGGTTGCCGAGGCTTCAAAGGGTCGGTCCCTCAGCCTCTCTGGATGAGTACAGTTATCCGCGCTTATATCATGCGGACAGGTGAATGTCAAATAAAAAATGCGCTTGACTAGGGCAATCGCATCTTGCTGTCTAAACAATCGGATATATGGGCAATTTCCCATCAAACCGATGATTCTGCCCAAATGTGGAAATCCATATATGGGC
>JAGUZU010000142.1 GCA_020060625.1 Anaerolineales bacterium
GCCCATATATGGATTTCCACATTTGGGCAGAATCATCGGTTTGATGGGAAATTGCCCATATATCCGATTGTTTAGACAGCAAGATGCGATTGCCCTACCAATCCGACTTACTTTGGTCGCGGCTTGCCGTGTTATAGTATTGCTCTGTAAAAACTATGCCTACCGCGAAGATTTTGCGCGTAGGTCGGATTGCCAATCCGACTTACTTTGTCTGCGGCTTGCCGCGCTATGGTATCCTTGCCGAAATTTTTTAGACTTGGACAAGGATAAACCATGCCCCGAACAAGAATTCTTTTTGCCCTTTTCGCCCTGCTTCTTTCCTCTCTGGCTTGCGCCACACTGCTGGATGAGCCTGTGGATGAATTCGAAAATCCCATCGAAATTCCCCTTACCGAAGCCCCGGTGGAAGAACTGACGGCGGATGCCGCCGCCACATGCCCCGCCATCATAGACCAGATCATTGCCAAGAATTCAACCATGTTCGCTGATGATGGAACCGGCGAAATGAACTTTGGCGACCGCGGCGGGGAGGAGGCAACGTACCTTGTTACATACCTCGTTTCCGGGGATGAGATCGGCGATCCCTTTCATGAAAACGTCCCATCGGATTTGCAGGACGAGCAGGACGATACGGCTTCGCATCAACAACTCTGGGGTTATTTTGCCGCGCTGATTCCCCGGGAATACCGAACCCATCTTGCCGAATTCGCCATCATGACCGACGGCATGGACAACACCCTCGCCGCTGTCGGGCAGACGTATGACGACCCCAATCTGTGGTCTCTCGAAGTGGACATTGCCGATACGTACGATTACCACTACCTGACGTTTACCCTCGTCCACGAATTCGCCCACCTGCTCACTCTCGGTCCCGACCAGGTTCCCCCCAGCGAAGCCGTCTTCAACAACCCGGAGGACAACGATATTTACCTGCGGGAACTCTCCGCATGTCCCAATTACTTCCCTGGCGAAGGCTGCGCGAACGCCGATTCGTATATCAATGAATTCCATGACCGTTTCTGGCTGGGTATTTACGACGAATGGAATGAGATCAACCTCGAAGAAAATGACGATGCCTACTACGAACGACTCGACGACTTTTATTACGAATACCAGGATCAATTTGTCACCGATTACGCCGTCACCCACATTGCCGAAGACATCGCCGAATCCTTCTCCTTCTTTGTCTTCAGCCCCGCGCCCGATGGCGATACGATTGCCGAACAAAAGATTCTCTTCTTCTACGAATATCCCGAATTGGTCGAATTGCGCCGCCAAATTCTTGCCAGCCTGTGCGCGGTATTTCCTGAATGACCCCAAACCGCCCCGATCAAACCCGCCTGCCCATCTCTGAAGCCTACTGGGTGAAAGAAGACCGCTTTCTCGCAGGCGAATACCCTGCCAGTTACGACCCCGAAAGTGCGCGCCGCCGTCTCGAAAAATTCCTTGAATCCGGCATTCGCACCTTCATCAACCTGACTCAGCCGCATGAACTTCCACCTTACGAACCGATCCTGAAAGACCTTTCGCGCATTTACGACCTTCAACTTGCGCATCTGCGTTTTCCGATTCGCGATCACGGCGTTCCGCCTTCACAGGTGATGACCGACATCCTGGACGCGGTTGACGAGTCCATTCAAAACGGAAACCCGGCGTACATTCACTGTTGGGGCGGGGTGGGGCGCACGGGTATGGCAGTGGCTTGTTATTTCATTCGCCGCGGTCTTGAGCCGGAACAGGCTTTACTGCGCGTAGCCAGTTTGTATAAAACACGCCCGCAAACCTATTTTTTGCCGACCTCGCCCGAAACCCAGGAGCAATTTGAATTCGTTCGCAATTGGTGGGAAAATCCGTCTCCCCCCTCCAAACCTCGATACTGCGAAGGATGAACTGGCACACGCGTTACCTTCAGCAAGCCGGATGGACTCGCCCGCTGCGAACCTACCTGTTCGATAAAGCGGGATTGGCGGACTCGCGCCGCGTGCTGGAAGTGGGGTGCGGAACCGGAGCCGTTTTGCAAGAAATCGTCAGTCCCGCCTCGCTTCATGGTCTGGACCTCGAACCCGCTTCGTTGACCCAATGCCGAATCCACGCCCCAGCCGCTTCGCTCACGCTTGGCGACGCGCACTTCCTTCCCTATCCAAACCGATTCTTTGATATTGTATTTTGTCACTTCCTTCTGCTGTGGGTGGAGAATCCATTGCAGGTGGCGCGCGAAATGGCGCGGGTGGGGGAGACCGTGATAGCATTGGCGGAGCCGGATTACAGCCAGCGCGTGGACGAACCCGGAGAACTCAAGCCGCTCGGCGAATGGCAAATTGAATCCCTGCGCGGGCAGGGAGCCGATCCTTTCTTCGGCGGCAGGCTGGCAGAGACGTTTCATCAGGCTGGAATCAGGCTCATCGAAACAGGACCCATTCAGAGCGCGGAGGCGAAGCGTCCTGCCTGGGAGTGGGAAAAGGAATGGGCGGTGATCGAAGCCGATTTGGAAGGCAAGGTCTCGAGGGAAGACATCCAAAGAATGAAACTGCTGGATGAACAAGCGCGCAAACAAGGCAGGCGCATCTTGCGTGTCCCCACCTATTTTGCATGGGGTAAGAGTTGACCTTTGGCGGGCTTCGGAGAAATGGAAGTATAATTTTACATGTTGCGGAGGCATGTTTGGAAACTATCAATCAGGAATTACAGACGGAAGAGATCAAACCTGTGGAGGAAAAAACGAAGTGGGGGCGGTTTGCGCTCGATATGATCGAAACCCTTGTTTTGGCTGTGGTCTTATTTGTCGGGATTAATGCCGTTTCTGCGCGCGTGCGGGTGGATGGTTTTAGTATGCGCCCCACGCTGGATGATGGAGAGTTCGTTCTGGTGAACAAGTTGAGTTATGTGTTTGGCGAAGTGGATCACGGCGATATTATCGTTTTTCATTTTCCCCTCAACCCGGAGGAGGAATTGATCAAGCGCGTGATCGGGCTGCCCGGCGACCATATTGCAGTTCGGGGTGGACTTGTGTATGTGAACGGTCAGGCGCTTGCCGAGCCGTACATTGCCCAACTGCCTTTGTATTCGGGCGAATGGACGGTGGCGGAGGGTCATCTTTTTGTGCTGGGTGATAACCGGAATAATTCGAATGATTCAAAGGATTGGGGGCTTCTGCCTGCGGAGAACGTGGTTGGTAAGGCGGTTTTGATCTACTGGCCCCCGCCCATGTGGAATGTTCTCGAACATGCGGAAGTGTTTGCCGTGCAATAGGATTCGATATGACTGAATTGGATTCCCTCCCAACCATTCCATGCAATGAATGCCGCGCGGGCATCATGCAGCCGCGCCATATTACGTATTTCACCTGGCTGGGCAGCGAGTTGATCATGGTCCCGCATTTCCCGTCCTGGGTTTGCGACCTGTGCGGGCGGCGCGAATATGATGAGAAAGCCATCCAGTGGTTGAATATGCTTCTCAGCCCGAACACTGGAAACCCAACCACATCGAAGCGCCGCACGCCGCCCCCGCCCCGTCCCCAAACCGGCGCCCGCCGCCCCATTTCAAAATCCTGATGAAAGGATGCCTCCCGGATGGCTCTTGATACTTCTCCCCGCACGCATCGTTTGATCTCCGCCGATATTTTGACATCCGGGTATCGTGTGGTTGGCAAGGTCATGGTCACATCGCACGGCGCGATGGGCATGTTGAACGACCCCACACATTCCGCGCTCGAAGTCACCGACGCGCGCATGGCGCGCCTGCACATGCCCACGAAATTGGTTGATCATTTCGAGATCGTGCGTATGATGAAAAGGCAGATACACGCTGTCTGCCTGGCGCGGCGCGAAGACCTCGGTCCGCAGGCGATTGTTCGCGGGGGATATTCGAGCGTCACGGAGTACACGGTGCGGTTTACCACGCAAATGTTCGAAGTGGAGGGGATGATGGAACTTCCCGGTCGCTTCGATTTCACTGCCTTGATGACAGAAGGCACGCGCGAATTCATCCCGGTTTTCAATGCCGCGCTGACTGCGATCCTCATCCCAAATTTGAAAGTGGAAAGCGCCGGCATCCTTGTTAACCGCAGGCTGGTGGACGTAATGGCTCTGCTTCATCAGCGCGTGAAGCCTGAAAATTAACCGTCGAATTGCTTGACGGTCATACAAGGGGATGATAGAATTCGCCCGCTCTAAAAAGCCCCCATCGTCTAGTGGACCAGGACGCAGCCCTTTCAAGGCTAAAACCGGAGTTCGAATCTCCGTGGGGGCACAATCTATTCAAAAAGACTCGCGCGAAGACAAGTAATCAAGCAACGGTTCAGAGAGTCGCCGGGCAGTGCAAGGCGACCCGCCAATTGACGAAATCCACTTCGCCATGTCATTCCCGCAGAGGCATTCGCCATAAGGGAATCGGGCAGTACCCGTTACAGTACAACCGAGGTTATTGTCGCAACTTGGATAATAACGAAAGCAGGTGGCACCACGAAACGCCCCTTCGTCCTGCAAACGGACGGGGGCGTATTTTATTTTCAGCACACGGAGGTGCAGCATGTTGGATATCAATCTAATTCGCGAAAAGCCGGACGTTGTCCGCAAGGCGCTGACAGACCGCCAGATGGATGCATCTCCGGTGGCTTCCATTTTGGAGCTTGACGAAAAGCGCCGTACCCTGCTTGGGCAAGTGGAAACGCTCAAGGCGGAGCGGAACGCCGTCTCGAAAGAGATCGGCAAAATGAAAGACGAAGCAGGCCGAAAGTCGAAGATCGAGGCGATGCGCATCGTCGGCGACAAAATAACGGAGTTGGATGGGCAGGTTACGAAAGTCGAAACCGAGTTGAACGATCTCATGTCCAATCTGCCGAACATCCCCGATGAACGCACACCCTACGGAAAGGATGACAGCGAGAACATCGTCATCAAGACGGTGGGTGAGCCGCGCAAATTCGATTTCACCCCGCTTCCTCATTGGGACCTCGGGCCTGCTCTCGGAATCATTGACTTTGAACGCGGCTCGAAGTTGACTGGCTCCCGCTTTTACGTGCTGCAAAAGGCTGGCGCGCGCCTGCAACGCGCATTGATCGCATGGATGCTCGACCTACACATCCGTCAGGGGTATCAGGAAGAATATCTGCCTTTCATGGTGCGGACAGCCACTGTCTATGGCGCGGGTCAGCTGCCGAAGTTTGCGGATAACCTGTACAAGGATCACGAAGAGGATTTGTACTTCGTGCCGACGGCGGAGATTCCGCTGACTGGCTTGCACATGGATGAAATTCTCGATGACGCATCTCTGCCGCGAATGTACACGGCTTACACGCCCTGTTTCCGCCGCGAAAAAATGAGCGCTGGGCGCGATGTGCGCGGCATCAAACGCGGACATCAATTTGATAAAGTCGAGATGTATATCTACAGCAAGCCCGAAGATTCGGAAGCCATGCACCAGAAGATGCTGAAGGACGCCGAAGAGACCTGCGCCCTGCTTGGCATTCCCTACCGCGTGAAGCAATTATGCACGGGCGATGTCGGCTTTGGCGCGACCATGACCTACGACCTCGAATTGTGGGCGCCCGGATGCAATGAATGGCTGGAAGTTTCGTCGATCTCGAATGATACGGATTTTCAAGCGCGCCGCGCGAATATCAAATATCGCCCTGCCGACGGCGGGAAGGCAAAGTTCCTGCACACCCTGAATGGCTCAGGTTTGGGCTTGCCGCGCACGCTGATCGCCATCATGGAAAATTACCAGCAGGCAGACGGTTCGATCCTCGTGCCTGAATTCCTGCGCCCGTGGATGGGCGGCATCGAGGTCATCGAGCCATAACCGGATAAAACCTTCAGGGTTTTCATCCGTAAGTCGCATCGGAACTTCGTCCGCTTTCGGTGTGACGCTTAATCAAGGAGACTCATAACTGCCATGGACCCAACCTTTTGGGAATTCGCCGCGCGGGTGGCTTTGGAAACGCTGACCCTGTTTGTACTGCTCGTTGGGTTGGCGGGGTTATTGATTCCCGTCTTCCCCGGCTTGACGGTCATGTGGATCGCCACGCTGGTCTACGCCATTGTGCAAGCAACGATGGGAGCGATGACGTGGGTGGACTGGCTTCTCTTTGGGCTTATCACTCTGCTGATGCTTGGTGGTAATATTGTGGACAACATCATCATCGCGAAACACGTCCGCGACAAGGATGTTCCGTGGAATTCGATCCTGTGGGCGTTCGCGGCGGGCATCGTGGTCAGTTTGTTCTTTACCCCGCTCATTGGAATGATCGCCTCTCCCGTTGGGCTGTATCTTGCCGAGTGGAGAAGGGTTAAAGACAAGCAGACGGCTTTTGCCAATACAAAGGCATGGATGACCGGCTGGGGCTGGTCTTTGGCAGTCAGGCTTGGACTTGGCGTGGTGATGATCGCGCTTTGGATGGTGTGGGCTTGGCTGTAAAAAAAAAGGAGAAGTTTGAAATGAGTACATTTACAGAAGTACTTTCCGTGATCGGGTTTGTCATACGCGCGCTGGGATTCGCCCTGCTGGGATTTGGCGTTGGGCGCTTCACCATGGACGCCTACAAGAAAGCCGCCTGGCAGGCGCAGATCGCGCTGGCGGTTGGGTTCTTCCTTCTTCTCGTCGGCTTGACCAGATATGCCAGCCCCGGTTCGATGGGCATGTTCGCCCTCGGCGCAGGCGCGGCATTGCTGATGGCTTTTTCAACGAAGAAAAGCGATGACGCGGAAGAATCAAAGAAGTAACCAGGATAAAATCGAAAAGGTCTGGCGCGAACGCCAGACTTTTTCGATTCCTCATTTCTTTGCTTCTTGCGCCGCCTCAATCAGCGCGGACTTGAACCTTTCCCCCGCCGCATCCTTGCCCAGCGGCAGGAAGATCGCGCTTTTCTCGCTGGCATCCGTGAGAATGCCTGAAATGTTCATGCCTGTGTCAGGGATCATGGCGTGAAATTGACTCTTTTCGTAATCTTCCACCGTAATATCCCGCAACTGCATGGATTTGACGTAAATCGCATTCTGGTCCACACGGTCACCAAGGATCAACCATCGGTCAGTCAGGATTGCGGTCTGTACCAATGACTTCGGTCCTGGTCCGCTGAACAATCCCTTTTTGATTTTTTCAGACGTCGAAACGATGCATAAAGAGACATTGCTCAAGATATTCCCCAGATTGTATTTTTCGATATAGGTTTGGATGCTTTGCATCACATCTGGCGGTATGCTCTCGAATGCGATCTCTTTTGTGGAACGATTGTAGTCTCCCATGAGGCTTATCCTTTTGCTGAATTAGAGCGGAACCGATTTGTTCAACATCGCCGTGAGCAGTTTTACGGAATTCTTCAAATCATCGAAATCCACCATCTCGGAAGCGGAGTGGGTGTACCTGCATGGAATGGACAATGCCCCCGCCATGACGCCCGCGCGCGAGATTTGGATCGCCCGCGCATCGGTGCTGCCGATCAGAAGCACTTCCCGCTGATGAGGAATCTTCGCCTTCTCGGCGGTTTGGATCATCCAATCCACCACACGCGGATCTGCCAGCATGCCCACGTCACGGATCTTTACACACGGACCCTTGCCCAATTCCATCGTCATCTTCAAAGAGGCGGGCGTATCTCCGGTGGGGGTCGTATCAATTGCAATTCCAATGTCCGGGTCGATGCTGTATGCCGCCGACCCCGCGCCGCGCACGCCGACTTCCTCCTGCGTGGTGAATACGAAATACAGATCGTTTTGCGTGGATTTGATGTTTCGCAGCGTTTCGATCAAAACCGCCACGCCCGCGCGGTTGTCCATGGATTTGGCAACGAGGCGTTTCCCCATTTCGATGAATGACCGCTCGAACGCGCCAAAGTCGCCGGCTTTTACGGGGCAATCCTTCTGGCTGGTCGCGCCCACGTCAATGTACATTTTATTGATTGGCAAAACGCCGTCAAAATTTTCCAAGCGGTCATAACCGACCACGCCGGTCACGCCGTTCATAAAACGGACGCGCGCCCCAAGCGTATACCTCCCGAACGCCGCGCCGACATTCGTAAACCGCACGAAGCCTCTTTTATCGATGTGGCTTGCGACGACCCCAATCTCATCCATGTGCGCGGCGAGCATGATCTTTTTTGGATTCTTCGCGCTCTTTACGGGTTTCCTGCGCGCGATCAAATTACCGAGCGCATCCACGCGCGTCTCATCGGCAAACGGTTTTACCTCTTTCAAGATTACCTTGCGCACTTCGTCTTCAAAGCCCGAGGGACCGAAGGTTTCCGTGAGCGTTTTGAGAAGTTGTTTCATGGTTTTATTGTCCTAACGAGAATGTTTCTCCAGTGGAAAAACTCTCTTCGCTGTCTTTCGTAAATAAATGCGCCCTCGACTTGCCCATCACAGTCCAGTTTCTCCTCAAGGTTCCGACCACAGCCGTGTCCTCGTCAATTCCCAAAAGCCTCTCGCCGTTTCGCAGCCGTTTTCGCAGCGCGAACAACAACGGCTTCCATATCATCGGGAAGGCATCGAAGTGTGGAATGATGAAGGCGGCTGGCACGATTCCAAAAACGGAAATGGAACGCAGCCCCATCGCGCGAAAATCGGGGACTTCGCTTCCCAGGATCATCGCGCCCGCCGAGCAGCCCGCGTAGACCCCGCCGCGCTGCCACACCTTTTGCACGGACTTCCAAACCAGGCTGTCTTTCATGGTTTGATGAAGATACATTGGATTCCCGCCCGAAAAATAGACGACATCCGCCTCTTCCACCGCCGACGCATGACCCGGCTCACTGGCAGATTCGGCGTCTGTAACAGGAACAGCCCGAACGTCCGCGCCGAGGCGTGTGAAATGATCCACGCCCATCTGCGACCAGCGATTCACGCTCGCATCGCCTTCCTGCCCCGCCGCCGTCGGCAAACAGACCACGCGCGGCTTGCGTCCATTTGCTCCGCAGTTGGAGAGCAGGTACGCATCCACATCGTCCATCACTGGCAGGTATTCGCCGGAACCGAGTAAAGCGATCAATCCATTCATGCGGTTTTATCTCTTCAGTAAATTGGGTGTCATTGCTTGCAGCGCCATGTAAAGCAAATTCAATGTGTTCTTCCAGTCATCCACGCGCGAAACGCTGACGGGGGAATGGGTGTAGCGATGCGGCACGGAGACCGAAACGACCGGCACGCCCGCGCGCGACTTCTGAATTGCGCCCGCGTTTGTGCCCCCGCCGCCCGGCTGGCGGAATTGATACGGGATTTCGTTTTTTTCCGCCGTTTCCGCCAAAAATTTCACCAGGCGCGGGTCATCAATGGTGGAGGAATTCGCCATGTAAATGGCGGGACCCAAGCCAAGCTTTGTATTGTACGTGTAGTTTTCCCTGCCTTCGTAATCGGGCAGGTCGCGCGAAGGCGTGGAATCAACTGCAATGGCGAGATCGGGGTTGAAATAATGCGCCGCCACTTTCGCCCCGCGCAGACCGATCTCTTCCTGCACGCTGAACGACAGGCATAACTCGATATGCTTCGGCGCGTGTTTCAGCAATTCGATGAGAATCGCCACGCCGATGCGGTCGTCAATGGACTTGGACATGATGGATGGACCCGCGCGCCTGAATTTCGTCGCAAATGTGGCGCGGTCTCCGACGTTCGCTTTGCCTTCGGGTCCCAAGTCAATGCGCATGGATTCCACTTCGATGGTTTGTTCGCTCTCTTCGTCCGTGAGCATGTGAACGGGTTTTGCGCCGATCACGCCGACCGTATGCTCCCTGCCGACGATGACCTGCTTGCCAACCAGGTGGCGCGGGTCGATGCCGCCGACGGTTTCAAACTGGAAGAAGCCGTCGCCGTCATCGTGAACGATCATGAAGCCGACTTCATCTATATGGGCATCGAGCAGAACGCGCAGGGGCTTTTTTTCAGAAGATTTCTTCCGCGCCAGCACACTGCCCAACGCATCCACTTTCACCTCGTCGGCGTACGGCTTGACTTCCTCCAGCACGATGCGGCGCACTTCGCCCTCGTCGCCGGAGACCGCCATGGCGTTGCATAATTTTTCGAGCAGTTTGAATTGTTGTAAGCCGATGGAGAGCATAAAAAATCTCAACTGATGTCATTGCGAAGGAGCGAAGGAGCGAAGCGACTGAAGCAATCCCCGCGATGATGGAGATTGCTTCGCGGCGCTAAAGCGCCACTCGCAATGACATTAATCCCAGGTGATCCCTTCCATAAAATCCGCTTCGAGCGAAGCGATGAATTCCGCCAGCAAACGTCCCGCGCGTTGGATGTCTTTGATTGATACCACTTCCACTGGCGTGTGCATGTATCGTTGCGGGATGCCCACCAGCATGGTCGGAATGCCCTCCGCAATGAGCTGCATGGCGTCCGCATCGGTGGAGGAGGCGGCAGGCATGAGATCATCGTGAACGGGGATTTCCATGCGTTCCGCCACTTCCTTGAACCGCTTGTATAAAAACGGGTGAATGCTGGGTCCGATGCCGAGTGTTACGCCTTTGCCGATCTCGAAGGTCTGGTATCCGCTTGCGCCCGCGCCCCTGCCGAAGGTCATATCCACGGCAACGGCAATGGTCGGTCTGATCTGAAAGGCGGAGGTGTAGGCTCCCGCGAACACGGTCTCTTCCTGCACAGATGCAACCGCCCACACATCCCAGGCATGGGATGTGGATTGAATCTCTTCGAGACAAATGGTGAGCGCCGCGACGGATGCGCGGTTGTCGAGCGTGTGACCGCTCACGCATCCCCCCGACATTTCAACTGGTTCTGTTCCGAAAGAGACTCTATCCCCGATCCTGACCCGCTTCGCGGCTTCCTTTGGGGTGAGTCCCATATCCACGACGAGATATTCGATGGAGATGACCCCGCTGTTTTTGCCTTCCGGCAACAGACCTGCGGGCGGCATGGCGATGACGCCGTAAAGTTCCTCGCCCGTTCCCGAAGCGTGGACGATGACAGGCGTGCCGGGGAGGACGCGCGTATCTGCATCACCAATGTATGTGATGTAAAGGAATTCGTCCACGATGCGGGAAACCATTAGACCGATGGCGTCCATGTGGGCGGCGATCATAACAGATGGGCGGGGGGATTTGTCGGCGGGGCGAAGGCTTCTCTTTAGCGAACCAGCTTTCAGTCCATGAAGCGAACCGAGTTTGCTTTGGATGAGTTCATCTACCAGTGGAGTCCATTTTTGCTTGATGAGGTCCGCAACAGGGGATTCATATCCCGATACGCCCGCAGCCGAGATGAGGGATTTCAGGAATGGGAGGATATCGCTCATGGAGGTTTATTCGCCAAAGGCGGTGGGAGATGGATTGGGCGTGTTCGATGCTGTCTGTGTTGCCGTGGGGGACGGGGTGATGGACGGCGTTTGGGTTGGGGATGGCGTGACGGAAGGCGTAAATGTTGGCGTGGCAGACGGGGTGAGGGTGAACGTGGGCGTATCGGTGGCGGGCTGGAACGGCGTGGGCGAGATCGTTGACGTGGGCGTTTCCGTGGGGGTTGGGGTCTCGGTGAATGTCGGTGTGATGGTTCCGGTAACGATCAGCGGAGTGCCGCTGTTTGTGGGTGTGAAGGCTGTGGTTGTTTCGGTAATTGTAGGGGTGGGGGTTGCGCGCGGGTTGGGCGCGAACGAGAGCGCGATGAAGCCGGCGCAATAACATGGAATGGTTGCGATGACAGCCGCGAGCAATCTCATGCGGCGGCGTGTGCGGGGGGTGTCGGCATCCAGCATAGTGGTTCGATTATAATCCATGATGTTTTGGGTAACTTTACATGATTCCACTTCATCTTCGTATTTCAGGTTTTTTGTCCTATCGCGATTCGGTTGAGTTGGATTTTTCCGCGCTCGAACTTGCCTGTATCTCAGGTCATAACGGCGCGGGGAAATCGTCGCTGTTGGATGCGCTTACTTGGGCGCTGTTCGGCGAGGCGCGCGGCAGGGGCGCAGACGTGATCAATCTCAGTCAGGATGTGAAGGCGGCGGAAGTCGCGTTGACGTTTGGGTACGAGGGAAATGTCTATCGCGCGCAGAGGACTCTGCCGAGGGGAAAGTCAACGGTTCTTGAGTTTCAGGTTTTGGATGTAGGGCAGGAAACAGAAGGCGGAAGGCGGAACGCGGAAGGCGGGATTTGGAGACCTTTGACGGAGAAGACGACCCGCGAGACGCAAGCCCGCATCGAGCAGACGCTTCAATTGGATTACGAGACATTTATCAATGCTTCGTTCTTTTTGCAGGGAAAAGCGGATCAGTTTACGCAGAAGAAAGCCAGTGAACGCAAGGCGGTGCTGAGCACGATCCTCGGATTGGAGATTTGGGATTCATATAAGGAGCGAACCGCCGAGAAACGCAAATTGCTCGAACGCGATGTGGATGAAATTGACGGTCGCATTGCGGAGATCGACGCGGAACTGGCGGAGGAGGATGAGAGAAGGCGTCGGCTGGGGGAACTGGAAGAAACGCTGAAGCAGTTGTCGGCGGCGCGAGAGGCGCAGGAATCGGCGTTGGAAAACGTCAAGAGGAATGCGGCGCTTGTCAACGAACAGCGCAAGGCCGTGTCTGCTTATCTGAAGCAGTTCGAGAGATCGCGTGAGACGCTAATGTCCATTGAAAAGCGTCTTGCGGAGAAGGAAGCTGAGCGGGCGGACTACGATATGCTGGCGGCGCGTGGGGGGGAGATCGAAGCCGCATATAAAGCGTGGCAAAAGGCGCGCTCGGACGTCGAAAAAATGGATCAGGTTGCCGCGCAATTTCGTGAACACGATGAGAAACGCCAGCCGCTTTTGCGCGAGATCCAGGTGGAAAGCGCGAAACTGGAACAGGAAATGGGGGAACTTAGCCGTCAGCAATTGGCGATTAGCGATCAGGTTTCAGGGATTGCCGAATTGAAAATTCAGTTGGAAAAGGCGCAATCTTCATTGGATGAAGCGGAGGTAAAGGTCAGGGAACGGGTCGAACTGGAGACTTCCCGCAACGAAGCGCGAGAACGGCAGGCGGCGTTGAGGGTCGGGAACGAGTCTTTGCGGCGCGAGATGGACGAACTCAAAAGCCGCATTGACGCATTGAAGATCGCAGATGGCGCGGAATGCCCGTTGTGCGGACAGTCGCTGACGGAGGCGCATCGCAAGTCTACGCTCAAGCAGTTGGAAGCCGAAGGGAAAGAGAAAGGCAACCTGTTCCGTTCCAATAAGAAGGAAATGGAACAGATCGAAAAACAAATTGCGGATTATGCGTCACGCATTACGCAATTATCGAACGCCGATGCCGAGCGTTTGGCTTTCTCCAAATCCATCTCGCAGTTGACCACGCAACTTGAATCGGTCAACGCGCAAAACGCTGAATGGGAAAGGACGGGCGCAAAGCGTTTGAAGGAGATCGAGAAGGCGTTGGAAAGCGGAAAGTATGCGGGCGACGCGCAAAAGGCGCTGGCAAAACTGGATAAGGAGCTTGCCAAGCTTGGCTATGACGTTTCCGCGCACGAAGCCAAACGCAGGGAGGAACTCGAACTGCGCGGGATCGAAGAGGATTACCGCAAGTTGAATTCGGCGCGTGACGTGAGCAAGCGTATCGAAAAAGAGATACAGGAACTGGAAAAAGAAATAGAAAAGAAGAAAGAGGAAGTGGAAGAGCAGGAAAAGAGTTACAAGGAAGCCGCCGCGCAACTGGCTGAATCGGAGACCTTATCGCCAAACATTCAGGATGCGGAAAGCAAACTGTTCGAGCTGCGCGAAGATGAAAACCGCGTCCGCGACGAGGCGGGGGCGGCTCGTCAACGCGTGGAGGTTTTGTCCACGCTTCGCGCGCGCAAAGCGGATCATGAATCCCGGCGCGAGGAATTGAATCAAAACATTCTGCGGCACAAGTCACTGGAGCGCGCCTTCGGCAGGGACGGCGTGCCGGCGCTGCTCATCGAACAGGCGCTGCCGCAGATCGAGCAAAAGGCAAACGACCTGCTCGACCGTTTGAGCGGCGGGCAAATGTCCATTCGCTTCGTCACGCAGGCGGAATACAAGGATAAGAAGCGCGAGGATTTAAAGGAAACGCTCGATATCCAAATCAGCGATTCCTCCGGCACGCGCGATTATGAAATGTATTCGGGCGGCGAAGCCTTCCGCGTCAACTTTGCAATCCGGCTGGCGCTCTCCGAGATCCTTGCCCAGCGCAAAGGGGCGCGGCTGCAAACCCTTGTCGTTGACGAAGGCTTCGGCTCGCAGGACGCGCAAGGACGCCAGCGTCTCATCGAAGCCATCAACATCGTCAAAAACGATTTCGCAAAAATATTCGTCATCACGCATCTTGACGAGCTTAAAGATGCCTTCCCGAATCGCATCGAAGTCGAAAAGACCGAGCGGGGGAGCGCTGTCAGGGTTATATAAAATTCAGTGATTTGTTTTGTCATCTCCACAGTTCTTTGTATTCTTGGTCTTATTATCATTTATTGGATTCATAATCAATACCATCTTGATATTATTGTTACGCACACACCGCCGCCCGCGAATCCGCCGCCCATTTCCATTTGCATTCCCGCCCGTAATGAAGAGAAAAATATTCGCAGATGCGTCGAGTCTGCGCTGGGGCAGGATTATCCAAATCTCGAAGTCATTGTTTTGGATGACCGCTCCACCGATGCGACTCCGACTCTCTTGCAGGATATCGCATCCCGCGACTCTCGTCTCCTCCCAATCACCGGCTCAGACCTCCCCGACGACTGGGCGGGCAAACCCCATGCCTTATACCAGGCTGCGGCAGCCGCCCGCGGCGAGTGGCTCTGCTTTGTGGATGCGGATACCTTTCTTGCGCCATCTGCGATCTCATCCTGCCACGTCAAAGCCGTCGAAACCCGGGCGGATTTGTTCACAACGCTCCATCACCAGATCGTCGAAACCTTTTGGGAAAAGACCATCATGCCCATCGTGATGACCGCGCTCTCGGTGGGATTCCCCCCGCGCAAAGTCAACGATCCGAAGCGGCGCAACGCGATTGCCAACGGGCAATTCATCCTCGTCAAACGCGCGGTCTATGATGCCATTGGCGGGCATGAAAAGGTCAGGGATCAGATCGTGGAAGATAAAGCCCTTTCCGAGCAAGTCAAATGGAACGGTTATCGCCTTATCGTGGCGGACGGCTCGCAGGTGATCGGCACGCGCATGTATACGTCGCTGGCGGAGATGTGGGAAGGCTGGACGAAGAATATTTATCTTGGGCTGCGCGATCATCCGTCCCTGCTGCTGTTGGGAGCCTTTGGCGCAACGCTTGCCCTGCTTGCGGCGTTGTTCCTGCCCATCTGGCCCCTGCTTGGTTTGATGTGGTATTTCAAAAGTGGCGGATGGATGGCGTTCGCTGTTATTCTGAAATCGTTAATTGTTTGGGGCGCTTTGCTATATGCGCGGGTAGGTGTTGCGCGCGGCATGGGTATCTCCCTTTGGTACGCTTGGACCACCCCTCTGGGCGCGGGCATTTTTGCCGCCATGATGCTGGCTTCCGCTTGGAAAGTGGTTTCCGGCAAAGGAGTGACATGGCGGGGGAGAAAATACCGTCCGACTGCTAATTGAAAACACAGCAAAAGGACAGCCCTAAATCAAATAATGGACTGTCCTTTTGCTGTGCGTATTTTCGACTGGGGGTTTGTTATTCGGGTGACCCCTCCGGGTTTTCCTCCTCCTCGTAATAATAACCTTGTCCGGGGTTTTCCCACCCACTGTAATCGAAGCCATTTGGATGGAAAATGTAATAGTAGGAACTTTGCCAATAGGGGCTGTAAAAATAAATTTGATCGCCCTCTTTGGCTGCGCCTTCCTGACAATGATTGCCCTGGTGTTGCCAGAATGTGGGCGGTTCACCCAAATCCCAATCATAGACAGGATAGCAGAAGCCTCCCCTTCCCTCGCTTCTCTCAGGAACCTTGGTGAAAAACACCGACCCGCCAAAGACAACGACAACATTCTGACCGCCGGTTTTTCTGGATGTGGAACACTGGACTGTTTCCTCGTCCACTTGATTGCAATGCAATCCGTAGACGCCGTCGCCGCCCTGAATGCTGACAGAACCGTTGTTTAAGTCAGATTTGGGAAAGCGGCCGCTTACTTTGAAGACGAAAATCACGCCTCCCTGGCTGTCATTCCTGACTTCGACAAGCCCAATCACGGTCCCTTTCTGCGGTGCGGCGAAGACAGAATTTACAGTGAAAATCAGCAATGATAGGGCGAATAAACTTGCATAAATCATTTTTCTCATAGGTGTCTCCTTTTTTTGAAAGAAATCGTTACCGGCTCTATGTTACAAAATGCCCAATTCGGATGCGGGGAGTTGATGAACTTTATCCGAAATTGTGTTTTGCGAAAAGCCCTTCTTTTGGAAAGAGCCTTATATATATGTCGAATAATTTTACATGAAAGGGTCGTCTTATCAAGAGAAATCTTATCGAAGTTTGTGATAAAAGTCCTTGATAAATAAGGGATATTTTGTTATATTACGCAAATTCTTGTGAAAGATAACAAAACATAACAATGTCACAAGCATCCGTAAACCGCGAGAAGCAATTGCTGGAATATTTGCAGGAGCATGGGAACGCCTCCATACAGGAACTGGTGGAGATTTTTCGCGTTTCCAACATGACCATTCACCGTGACTTGGGCAGGCTGGAAAAAGCGGGGTATGTTCAGAAAAAACACGGCGGCGTGATGCTGGCTGAAAAAAATAGCCTGGCGGGTGGGCGCGGTTGTGAAATGTGCGGCAAACCTGTCTCGGAACGCACTGCTTTCCTTGTGAAATTGGAAAATGGAGAGGAAAAACGGGCTTGCTGCGCCCACTGTGGGCTGATGCTGCAAAGCCGTGAAGAGAACGTCTGGCAGTCCTTTACCACCGATTATTTGCACGGTCATATCGTCAGCGCAAACCAGGCGGTGTACGTGCTGGGAAGCGATTTGAACATCTGCTGTGTGCCGAGCATCCTTGGTTTTGGGTCGGCGCAGGAGGCGGAAAAATTTCAAAAAGGATTTGGCGGTACTCTGGCAAGCATGGAGGATGCCATCCGTTACTTACATGGAATGATACGCGCGCATGGAAGCGGCGCGTGATTCAGAAATCTCAAACCAAAGGAATAAAGCGATATGAAAAAGTTTTTGATGTTTGTATTGGCGGGGACGTTGTTGTTGAGCGCGTGCGGCGCGCCGATGGAAGGGTCCATGGAGGCGAAAGATGCGTGGGCTCGTACCGGAATGAAGGATGGCAATAGCGCCGCGTACATGATGCTCGCCAACGGCGCGGGGCAGGACGATGAACTGGTCGGCGCTTCTTCGGATGCAGCCAACGCTGTGGAAGTTCACCTTAGCCAGATGGGCGCGGACGGCGTGATGCAGATGCTTCAGCAGGAGTCGGTGGCGGTTCCCGCTGGCGGGATGCTGGAACTCAAGCCTGGAAGTTATCATGTCATGCTGATCGGTCTCAAGCAGGATTTGAACGTCGGCGACAGCATCACCCTCACGCTTCATTTCAAAAACAACGGGGAATTGACCTTGACCGTCCCTGTGAAGGACGCCGCTGATATGGGCGGCTCCGGCATGGATGGTCATACCATGCCCTGAAAAATATTGAGCGCTTTTGATAACCAAATTCCGCCGGAGAAGACCCGGCGGAATTTGGTTTAAATAGTCATCTTGCGCGGTTCCTGTTTGGGTGGGAGCGGCGCATTGCTGAGTAACATCGGTTACATAAACAGTGAAAGCACCATTGCCAGCGCGTACGATACCATGCACATCGAGATGAGCGCGAGAAGCGTAGTGAGTATGCCGGCGGTTTTTGAGCGGATCCATCCCGCCACGCCCACACCCGCCAGGAAGACATAGATCGCTCCACACAGGATTAAAAACCCGCCCACATTCAAACCATCCAATTCGCCGGGAATCCGGTTCAGTTCGGCGGCGGCGGAAAACGACAGGACTGCCACGATCAGGGAATACAGGAACATGACGGACGCGGCTGAAAAAATGACAACTTCGGCTGTTTCTAATTTTGTTCTTTCGCCCGCGGTCAGCAATTGTACGACTGCCGCCAGTGAAAAGCCTGCCAGCACGCCTGCCAACCCAGCGAGCGCCCCTGCTTCTGCCAGATAGTTTTCCAATGTCATGATAATTCTCCATGAGTGAAGTTTTCCAGATTATAAGGTATTGTTTTTCCATTGGGGGCGGATTCTGTCTGATAGGGCAGACCAGCCGTCCCGAAAGGGAAGAGGCGCGCTCTTTGCAAAATCAGGATATTTTGGGCGGCTTATAATTGTGACAAAAGTTACAATAAGTCTTGGTTTAATTGGGTATATTAAGCGAAAGTTAATCTTATGTGAGGTCTGCGTATGTCAAAACTTCCTGTGATTGCGATTGTGATTGCCGCGCTTGCGCTGGGATATTTCGCGTTGGTGACCGATGCCGCCGCCTACGGGGGGAGTGCGCCGGAAACGTGCGCGAACTGTCATGCGATGGATTCGCAATACGAGAATTGGTATCATGGCGGGCATTCCACTTGGGCGAAATGTACGGACTGTCATTTGCCGCATGATAATGTTGTTGTGTATTATGCCGAGAAGGGGCGGCAGGGCGCGAAGGATACCTATGCCTTTGTAACGGGCAATATCCCCGTGCTGATGCGCGCAGAGGAGCGGACGAAGGAGATTGTGCAGGAGAACTGCATCCACTGCCATGAAGATGCGGTGGAGGATATTGTGATGGGGGAACAGGAATTTGATCGTTATTGCTGGGATTGTCACCGCAATACGGCGCATGGCGCGCGCGGCGGTTCCGGCGCGCCCTATCAAGACTCATATCTTTATCCGACCAAATAAGGAGAATGTTTTATGAAACAATATACCACTCTCATCCTGGCTGGTTTGGTGGTGATCCTCGCCGCCGTTTTGATCGGTGTTCTGACGTATGCGCAGAATCATCC
>JAGUZU010000110.1 GCA_020060625.1 Anaerolineales bacterium
GCTGTCTGTCAATAATGCAGGGAAGGATTCTTTGCACGGTTGTTTTGCGAAGTTTGGCATCAACTTCAAACTTGCCATCCCTGTTGACTCCATATGCGGCTTCGGCAATATCGCTTGGGGATGGCGCGCCAACAAACGGGATGAATTTTTGCTTTGGCTTGCCAGTTCTTTCATCTTGAATCGTGATTGACCTGTAGTAATGACGCCACGCGCAGGAATTGTGCCAATCGTCAATTCTTTGCAGGAAATCAGAGCCTTTCAATTCGCGGTAATAGGTGATGGACAAACGCCCTGGGGAAGCAGAGTCGAGTCCCATCACAACAATATCCGTCGTGTCTCCAATCTCTTTGCCGTAACCCGCAATTTTCTTTTTGAGTTTTATGGCTACGTCTTGCGCGGTTGACGCCTTTGGTGCTTGGTCGCTTACAAGGTCATTTGCGCCAAGAATTGAAAAGGCGTCGTCCATAGGGCTTGGAATCTCCGCTCCTGAAGTTGCCCACGCAACAATCGCTAAATCATCCTTCCTGTAACCCTGAAGACTGATAAGCCATAACAGAGCATAATGGGCTTTCTGAGAAACTTCCAAGCCAACATTTACTGCTTGGTCATCTGTTAAAAAACGCCCTCGGTATGTAAAACCGCTTGTGTCATTTGACGAGATAAGTTTCGCGCCGTCACCTTCTCTGCGGATATATTTCGGATGGTTGCTTGTCAAAATGGCATCTTCACCCGAAACAAAACATATGGGTTCTTTTTCTTTGGAGGAAAGATAGTAGTTTATCCAACTATCCCACAAAGATTTGTCCTTCCATGTTTTAGATTCTTCGACATCAGGAGATTCAACTATCCAACGAATGAAAGCGTCTTCCTGAGAATTGAGAATCGAGAAAACATCTTTTGCATTTTTCTCCCTTGCCACCTCACTCTTTTCCGAAAACTTGCCTTTTCTAACAAAGAGTATTTTTTGCTCAACCAAGTCTTTGACGACAGTTTTTTTGCCGACATATTTCAGTATTGCCGCCGTTTTAGGATGTCCAAATTTTGATTGATTCCACTCTGTAAGCATTTGCACATAGTTGCGGTGTGGTTCATCTGGGTCTTTTGCAAATCCAGAAGTTACCGTGCCGCCATATTTTACAAAGTCTCCTGCTACATATTGTAGTTTGTCACAAAGTGGGTGATTAACTGGCTTACTGCCAACCTTGCCCGAAGAACTCTCCGTACAGGGAATGATTGTTGCCATACTGCTTTTTTCAGTAATGAGGCTGGCTCTTCGGAAATCTCCGTTTTTGTTAATGACTATTTCTATATGCGCCTGAGCCGTGATGTGACAAATTGGAAGTAAAGGTCTTGAGCCTTCCTTCCCCGAATAACCAATGCTCGACTGGCAATTGTTGTAGGTCTCATGTAGTTTTTGAATCCAACTCATCCTACACGCTCCCTTCCGAATAGCCTTCAAGCAAGCCTGCCTCTTCCGTGCCGCTTGTCTGCAATTGGGTGGCTGGCATTTGCCTGACAAGTTTTCTCTTAGTGCATTTTTCGGGCAGGACAAATTCAATTACGCCCTTGACCATGTTCGGCTGCCAAAAACGGGCATGAAATTCGTTCTTTCCGAATTCGTCGGGATAATCAAAGCCGTGAAACATCAAGCCAAAGGGAATTTCTTCGTACTTGTCGTAAAACCCTTCGCCAGAGTTGAACTTGCAAGGCTCGACATATCCCTGACATTCCCGCGTGCCAAGAAATACATCCCGCCTTCCGCCGCGTTCGATCATGCGCTTGGCGACAAAATAATGCTTGTTTTCGTTCCTGTCTTTTTCCAAGTCTTTGCGATGGGTATTCCATTCAAAATGCGCTTGAACTTGGTATTCCACATCGGAAAGATAGGTGTAAATTGACAGGTCGTTTCCGCCACTGTATTTGATGGGCTTCGCGCTTCGGGTTTGGGTTTTGATTTGCTTCATCACACGAACCTTGTCAATCACCCAGATAATGGTCGGCTTCCAGTACACCGAACTCAGAATCCCTTTGAGGGCTTCGTAAGTTGGAATCTGGTATGAGAACTTCTCTCCGCCAATTTTGGTCAGCGGATCGGTGAACAAGGCGTATTTGCCTGTGACCTTGAACTCTACGATGTTTTCCATCATGCCTCCTTTACACGATTAGGTCTTCCATGCCGTTGACTGGATTATCGCTCCAGCCAAATTTTTCGCTGTAATACTGTTTATCAAGATAGAAAATCCCTGCTCCTTTCTGCACTTCTCGAATGGCGTTGTTATCAGCCAGTTTTCTAAACTCGTGCGGGAATAAATTGACGGAAAATCTCTGCGCTTTTTTGATTAATCCGTATTGCTTTTCCAATTCATACGCGCCGCAAAGTTCGGTAATGATTTTGTTGCCATCTTCTCCGTATGGAACAATAACGCCCTGCGTCAAAGAGTCGATCACACGGAACGCTTTCGCGGCAGATTGAAACGACTGTCTGAATGTAATTGCAGTAACATCTTTTGTAACTCTCTGGTGCGCCTCCATTGAGCCTTCATTCGTCGAAAGCAAAGTGAATAAATCATCCGTCCTGCCTACAGGGGAATCTGCATTTACAGGATAGTTCATCTCAGCTTGTCTTTCATAGAAATAGCGCTTGTAATATGACTTCATTCCTTCCAATCCAATTCTGTCATTTTCAAAAGAAACGGGGTTGTCGTTGAAGTCGTCCAAAATAGCCTGCGCTTTCTCTCTTCCAATTTTTATGTCTTTCAACTTATCGAGATTTTCTTCAGTTGGATTCACAACCCAAACATTACCACCACCTTTTCTAACACCGTTTCGGTTGCAGCGCCCAGCGGCTTGGGCAATTGAATCCATGCCTGCAAGAAAGCGAATGACCGCGCCGAAATCAATATCCACACCCGCTTCGATCAACTGTGTGCTGACGCAAATCACAGGCTCTTTGTTTTCAAGTTTCTTCTTGATTTCAGTCAAAATATCAAGGCGGTGAGCGGGGCACATATTTGTGCTAAGGTGGTATGGCGTTATATCACTCTCCTGAACGATGGCTTGATACAGCGAATAGGCAGATTTCTTTGTGTTGACCACAATCAAAACGCTGTCCTTTACTCGTAATTCCGAAAGCGCCAACTCCGCTATTTCTTTATCGTTCCACCCGCCAATTTTTCTGCGGTCATAAACTTCAACACGCTTAAGTTGCTGGAAGAGATCCTTTTCGTAAGGGATGATTTTTTGCTCTGGCTTAATATTCAAAGCGCGTTGTATTGGCTCAACCTTATCAAGCAACGGTTGTGTAGCCGTGCAGAGAACAACTGTTGCTCCGCAAGATTGAACGAGAAAGCGAATTGCAAGATTGAACATGTGAACCACGCGAATCGGGATTGTCTGTATTTCATCGAAGATGACGATGGAATTCGCCAATTGATGCATTCTCCGTGCGCCACGTGTACCCGAGCCAAACAATGTTTCCAAAAATTGAACTTGGGTCGTAAACACAATGGGCGCGTCCCAATTTTCTGCCAGAAGATTTTGACGGCGGGTTTCCTCATCAGGTGTGAGATTGGAATGGTGTTCCAAAACTACTTTATTCAAGTAATTTCCGTTTCGATCCTTATCTTCCAATACCTTTCGCGCTTCCTCTGCGTTTTGGTCAATAATGGATGTGTATGGGATGACGTAAAAGACCCTATCCATTGAATGCTCGTTGGCATGATTCAACGCAAATCGCAGACTTGCAAAAGTTTTACCGCCGCCAGTTGGAACAGTTAATTGATAAATCCCTTTGGGCTTTGACGAAAACTCCAGACACGATTGAGAAACCCGACTCCGTATATTATCCACTTCGTTTCTATTGGGCTTTCTTTCAAAGTCATCTATTTTGGCGTTCAGCCGCTTGATGAGGTTTTCCCATGCTGGGTAAACATTGTTATTCCTCAGTCGTGCGTTGCCAGGAAATTCAAAATCAGCCGTGTTGAGTCGGTCAGCATCCAACAAGCAACTAAACAGATAACGAATCAAAAGACCATACTTAAACCAAAGGGTTTGTTGTGATTCGTTTTCCTCTTTAATGGACTTTAACTTTTCCATCACTTCGTGGATTAGTAAATCGTCCGCAAGCAATTCTTCTATTGCCGTTCTTTCCTGTTCAGAAAGGTTGGAAAATGCTTCATTGACGTGAGAATTTGCCTCTGTCTTTTCCATGCGCCTTGTGAAATTATCATCGCCACTTGGCGAAAGGCAATCAATCAGACCCGAATGATGGGACGCAATGGCAAGAGATAAAACCTGTGCCACTATTCGCCCTTCACTGCCTTTGTTCCATAAGTGGTTATAGATAACTTGCGCTCCTGCCGTACTGTGGTCAACCTTCCCCTTCATAGCAATATGGTCAACGTAATCATCTGAATCTGGATCAAACAATCCTTCACCAGAAAGAAGATAGTTTTGGAATTCTTTGCTTGCCTTTCCTAGATCGTGCAACAAACCAAGAATCTCACCGCTTTTTGATAGTCCAATTTTGCTGGCAAAACCCTTTGCAAGTTCAGATGCTTCTGTAAGATGTGTCCATAAATATTGCGGCTCTTTGTGGTCTTTATCTTTCTCACGGAAATGTGCAAATAGTTTCTTTTTCATCTCCACCACCTGATACAACTCTGCCAGCGACTGCGCTTCTCTAGTGAGCGCGTTCCGCAAATCTTTTGGCTCCAGCGCTTCACAATCCGCGCCCCAGGAGCGAATCCATGGGGTGAGATCGAGCGTGTCCGCGACATGGACTTCCCACAACAAGGAACCCGGCTTTTCTGTATCTTCCCGTGTCTGCTGGGAGGGATGCCAGCGGGTTTCGAGCACGCGGGCTTTCACCCTCTCGCTGAAACGCAAAACGACTCGGACCGTCTCTTCGCCTGTGATAATGTTCCAGGCATTACGCAGAATTTCCAGCCCGGGGAAATCCGCCGGGATGGAGTAATCATCCTTGACGATGCGGGCGGAAACAACCCGCTCCAATTTATAGGCTCGCATCGCATTTACGATGGAACTATGCCCGATCAGGTACGTGGCGAAACCGATGGGGGAAGGCTCCAATAAATAGGTCGAAAATACGGTCTGGAATGGTTTTGAAAAGTTGAGTGGATGATACGTAATCTCCACTTTTTTGCGATAGATGTATCCCCGCACGATTTCCCGAAAAATGGGCTGGTAGGTTTCCTGTACAGGGCGCTGCGCCAATTCCCGCGCTGCTTGCTCGATCTCGTCGCCCACACCCGCATCCGCTTTGAGGACGCTTGCCAATTTCAACAAGGCGGTTTCGGCGGGTTCATTGCGTTTATCCTGCTGTTTGACGAGAAGCCGCGCGCCCAGGTACAAGGTCACCGCTTCTTCGGGAGAAAGGTCGAAAGAACGCAGGCGGGATTCGTGTAGAACAAGCGGGAACCAATAGATCCCATCCTTGAACGCCTTGCCTTGCTCCTCCAACTCGCGCAGATAGTTGTTGGCTGTGCGGCGTTCGAGGTTGACCTCTGCGGCGATTTCTGCTTCGGTGAGTCCGCGCGGATTACGAGACAGGATCAGGTAGATCCGGTCCAACCTGTCTTTTTTGGTCGCATCGTCAATTCTTGCCATCACTACTCCTTACCCTAAGTGTATTGACCAGTTGGAAAATTACGAAGACCCAATTTCCGCTATTTTGAGAACCAGGACCGTCCTTCGCGGTCTGCTTTATTGTCCTTTTTCAACTTCCTGAGGTAATTGTTCACTGTCCGTCTGTGCCAACCCAGTTCCTGTGAGATTTCAGACTCCCGAGCGCCAAAGCGCAGCCTTTTGAGCAGGCGGTGTAGTTTGCTTTCCTTTTCTTCCCGTTCGCCTTTCTGTAACTTTGCCATTTTTATCTCCTGAAAGATTGTTACTTTCAGGATAAAGATGGCTTGGAAATTATTCTTCCAGATTTTACTCCTATTTTCTTTCGTAATACGCTTCACCTTAATTGGGTAGCCCTTGGCTGCGTCATGCCGAGCAGAGCGACACATGCGCCGCAGTGCGTGAGCATCTCTCAACTGGAATCCAAAACCCCGCGCCGCACTCAGGGTGACATGTTGTAAAGTAACCTGAATAATTTGGCGCTTTTATCAGTGGTGTGGCTGCTCCTGCCGCGCGATCAAATACATCATCCGCAGGATTTTCAAGTCATCATAGTTCAACATTCCGTTCAATTTGTCGAACACGGGCTTGAGGTAGGTCGGGCTGAGTTCATCGAACGCGGCGAAAGCGGCGCCTTGCTGTTCGGGCGTGGCGGAGGTGAGAGATTGCAGACCTTTGCCGTTGCTCAGTTTGTTCCCCGCCAAAATATATTTCGTCAAATGGTCGAGGATGGTACTCGCAACAATTCCATGCCGCTCCATCAGTTCTTGAATGGTTGCGCCCTCGTTGAAGGCTTCGGCAATGATGCGCGTGCGCGGGGAGAGTTCTGACTCCCCTCTCCCTTTGGGAGAGGGGCTGGGGGTGAGGGCGCGTTCCTCCAACCCGTGCTTCTCGCAATAATTCCTGATGACTTCCAAAAACGCATCGCCATATTGCCGTAACTTTGCCTGTCCCACGCCCGAAATCTTCAACAGACTTTCACTCGATTGCGGATAATACGCTGCCATCTCCACCAAAGTCCTATCCGAGAAGACGACATACGGCGGCACACCCGCTTCATCCGCCATATCTTTGCGTTTCTGACGCAGGATGGCAAACAACGCGCTGTTGTATTCGACTTCCTCCTTCTTTTTCCCTTTGACTCGGACACGCTCCGCCTCCTGGACTACGCCGAAAACTGGTTCGCGTTTCCGAAGCGACTCCAACGCCCTCGCCGTGAGACTCAGCGTGTGATACTCGCCCTCCTGCTTGAGGTAGCCCATGCTCAAAAGTTGACGGGCGATGTGCATCCATTGTTTCTTCGTCAGTTCTGTGCCGATGTTGTATGTGGAAAGTTTGTCATGTCCCCAGCGCAGGACTTTCTCGTTCTTCGAGCCGAGCAGGATGTCGGCGATGTGACCAGCGCCGAATTTCTCGTCCGCGCGTTTGACGCAGGAGAGGAATTTCTGGGCGTAGATCGTGATGTCCGTGAGCGGAGTCGGGGCGGAGGTGCAGTTGTCGCAGTTGGAGCAGGTATCGGCTTCGTATGATTCGCCGAAGTAGTTCAGGAGCGGCTTGCGGCGGCAGGTCCGTTCGTCCTCGGCATAACGGACGATTGCATCCAAATGTTGAATGGCAACACGTTTTCCGTTGCCATCTTTCTGGTCAATGAAATAGTTGATCTTGGCAACGTCCGAATAACTGTAGAGCAGTGTGCAATGCGCAGGCAGACCGTCGCGTCCGGCGCGCCCGATCTCCTGGTAATAACTCTCGATGCTCTTGGGCAGGTCGAAGTGAATGACGAAGCGCACGTTGGGCTTGTTGATGCCCATGCCAAAGGCGATGGTGGCAACGATAATTTGCGTGTCGTCGCGGATGAAGGCTTCCTGGTTCCGCTTGCGCTCGGCGTCTTCGAGACCCGCGTGATACGGGAGGGCGGAATAGCCGCGCATCTTGAGATACGCGGCGAGTTCATCCACTTGCCGGCGCGAGAAACAATAGATGATGCCCGACTGGTCCTTGTAGCGTTCGAGCAGTTCAACGGTTTGGGTGTAGGCATCGCGTTTGGGTAGGACTTCAATGTACAAATTCTCACGGTTGAAACTGGCGACGAATTCATTTGTGGTGGCGAACTTGAGCGTTGCCCGAATGTCCTGCCGCACGCGGGAGGTGGCGGTGGCGGTTAGCGCGAGACAAACGGCGTTGGGAAATCGCTTGCGGACTTCAACCAATTGGCGATATTCAGGGCGGAAGTCGTGTCCCCATTCGGAGATGCAGTGGGCTTCATCTATGGTGATGCAATCGACCTGGACAGAATCGAGAAGCGAAAGGATGCGCCCCGTGAGGAGTGTTTCGGGCGCAACGTAAAGCAGTTTCACTTCGCCGTTGCGGACGTATTCCATGTTCTCTTGGTATGCCTGCGGCGAAAGTGTGCTGTTGAGAAACAGCGACGGCACACCGAAGGCGCGCAATTGTTCCACCTGGTCTTTCATCAACGAGATAAGCGGAGAGATGACGACGGTGAGTCCTTCAAACAACAATGATGGAATTTGATAACACAGCGACTTACCTCCGCCTGTTGGCATGACTGCCAGCGTGTCGCGCCGCGCCAATACGTTTTCGATCACCTCGCGCTGGAGGGGGCGAAACGTGTCGTAGCCAAAAGTTTGTTGGAGGATGGAGGAGGAGGTGGTGGTGGACATGGTATTTCCCGATGTAATGCGGACTGATTGCCAGCATTATACATCTCTTGTAAAACAAACCCGCCCCGCCAGTCTTCTGGCGGGGCGGGTTGATTGAGAGGGGGCGGTTAGCCGCCGCTCCCTGCTCGATTGGCTTGGTATCATCTCCTCGCATGGCGCCACTCATCAACTTCGGACAGTGTTACAGCGTTTCCGCCAGATGCGGTGACTGAATCTCTTCACTCCCAGTCAAATCCGCAATGCAGCATGTATTTTCGACGAAAGCATATTTAGGATATATAATATCCAATTACGAACAAGTTTTCGTTTCCGCCATTCGAGAGAGATAAACTGCCACAATGAACGAATTCCTGAGATTTGCAATTCAGGGCATTCTGTTGTTGGTTGCCCTGCTTGCGCTCCTCGATTTTTCCCGCCGCCGCGGATATGCGCGATCCGGCTTCAGCGCGGTTCCAAACGAATTCGCCGCGCGCAATCATGCCGAAGAGACATCGTCGGCGGGTGAAGAACGTTTCCGCGCGCTCATCGAAGACGTTGGCAGGCTCGCCAGACTGCCCATCGTCGGCATCGAGAATACTCCAATCCACGATATTGGAGACGGACTTATCTGCTGCGGCTTTCAGGGAGGTCTCGAACAGGTTTGCCAGTTGCGGGTCAATGAACTCCATCATGCGGTCATAACGCAAACCGATGCCCGCGGCAGTCCTAACCTTGCCGAATAGACCGCGCAGCGATAGCGTATGAAACATACGCGAGACAAAGCATCGGCGCGCCATTGGACTTTCACACATGGCATGATGTAGAATCAATCCGTGCCTCTCACACTCTCTTTGATCGTCAACCTGTTCTTCTTCAGCTTCACTCTCTGGCTGGGAGCCTATCTCCTTGCCCGTAACTCCCAAAAGATGACCGTCCGCCTCACGGGTTGGGGTGTTCTGTTTTATGCCGTTGCCCTCGCGCTCGAAATCATCTGGGGACAACAACCCAACGGACTCCTGCTCATTCCCGCTTTGTTCTGGATCGGCGCGGCGTTATATCTCGTGCCTGAAGAAATGCCCTGGCGGCAAGCAGTGATCCGTACCTGGTTGTTGATCTCCATCCCCATCTTCATATTGACTCTCCTCAACACATGGTTCTCACTGATTGCCGTCCTTGCCCTGTTTGCCTGCCTTGTGTTGATTGTCAAATTCAAGCCGCAAAGTCAAGCCAGACCATCTTACGCGCTTCTGGTTGTTATTGGATTGTTCTTTTCACTCGGCACAGGTTTGCTCGTCCTGCCGCTGAATTGGATTCCACGTTCATGGATGATCCCCGCGCTGGGGCTTGACCTTGTTCTGATGGGTGTCGCGATCACTCTCTGGGATGCGTTCGACGAAGGCGAATCGATCCGTTCCCACATTCTCCGTTCCTTCGTCTCATCGTTCTATTACGCAGGCGCGCTTGCCGTGTTCGTCGTCATCGCGATTGCCATAGACGGGCAAATCACCCTCGGCAAATTAATCGCTCTTGTCGGTGTGATCGCCTTTGGAATTCTGACACAGACCTTTTCCGACTCAATCCAAACCATTTTGGATCGCTTGACTTTGCCGCACGACCCTGCCTTGAACGATCAGCGCGAGATATTGCGTCAAACTGCGGATGCGCTCCCGCGTCTCTCCACGCTCGAACCTGCCTCAATGGACGAAGAGCATTTCGCGCGTCTGACGCGTCGCGCCATCAGTAATTTGGGCGATCTTCCCAAACTCTCCACCAGCCCGTTGATGAACCTGCCTGCTGTTATTGCGAACAACCCTGACAATCCACTAGACCGCGTTCATGCGCTAAAAGCCTTGCTCACCCAAAGCATTCAGAGACTCAAGCCACAAGGGAAGGATGACTTTGGAACAACCGATGAATGGCGTTACTACAACTCGCTCTATTTCCCCTACGTGCTGGGGCTAAAACCCTACACCCGCCGCATGGACAAAGACACCCTCGACGAGACCTCCTGCCTGGCGCTTGAATGGTTCCAATCTTCCGTGCCTGAGCGCACGCTACATAACTGGCAAAACGCCGCTGCAAAACTGATTGCCGATGAATTGAGAGCCAGGTTATAAAACTGGCAGTACTTGGCAGTCTTTTTCGTGGACATGGCAGTCTCGCCTGTCCTACACTGGGGGCAAAGGAGACACTATGACCATCATTGATTTTCTGATCGGAATGACCCTTATGAATTCCATGCCTCATTTTGTGTTAGGCACATGGAAGGGTCGCATGTTGAGCGCCTTCGGATTTGGCGACCTCCAGAACATCCTGTACGGCTTGCTGAATTTAATCCTGTCCGTAGGATTGTTTCTGTATAAGTACGGGATGGAGAAACTACTGGATAATGGCATTTTTACAGGCGCCTTGGTATTGCTGGTCATTTATTTCTTGACAGGGCAATACTGGTACACCATCTTTCACAAGAACTACTACGAGAACTCTACAATCAAAGGAACCACAAAATGAACACAAATAACCAAACTGCCATTCGTCGCATCCTGCTTGGCAACGCCATCTTCTCAGGCGTCAGCGGATTGCTCTTCACCTTTGCATCAGCCTCCGTTGCCCGCTTTCTCGGCATTGACGCTTCCATCATCATTCTGCTCATTGGTATCGGACTGGCAGGCTACGCCTTCCTGCTATACCAAAACGCCTCCCGCAGTGAAATTTCAAAAGCCTTTGTCCTCACCGCCGTCGTTTTAGATTCGATCTGGGTTTTGTTGAGCATTATTCTGCTTATCACAAACTGGGTGCCTTTCGCCACCGAAGGCAAATGGGCAGTCGGCATCGTCGCCGCCATTGTGGATGTCTTTGCCACCCTGCAATTCATCGAGTGGAGGAGGATGTAATTTTTGAAATACGCAGAACGTCCCGAAGGCTTTCTGGACAGAGCCTTGTTGAGCATATAAACCTTCGGGACGTTTTTGTTATGGCTGATAGACCCTCGTCTCGGGCTTGAATGCCGCCCATGAAAACCAGAAGTGGTTGATGGACACCACAGGATTGAGTTGTTTACCTTTCAACTTACCCCCAATTGCCAACCCAAAAATGTTCCATTCACTGCCTGTCTGCGTGTCGAGGATTTTCCCATCTTTGAATTCGAAATCGAGAGGTGTACCATCCAACACTCTTGCATACGCCACTGCCGAGCCGACTTCACGACCTTCGGGGATGTTGCTTGTGTCCAGTGCGGAGGCAGTGCCTTCCGTCCAGAAGAGCACCACATCGTTTTCGCCGACTGTATCATTGATGATATTCAATTCGCTTAACACATCATATGGATAGGCAACTGCCTCACCGTTCAAATCAATGGTTAGTACACGCGCCATTGGTGGGAGTTGGTCGGGCGTTGTACCGTTGAACAGGAACGGCGTTTGGTTAATGTCATCGTATCCGAAATACGGATTCTTGCCATAGTTGCGAGGATGCCCTGTGTCGCGGGAAAGGACTTTGCCGTCAGGATGCAATTCTTTGAAATCCACCCAGGAGATCATGGAGGCGGGATAAAACTCCAGTTGCGCGCCCGTGTGTTCGCCAGCGATGGCGTCGCCTGTGGCTTGCTGCCACCAGGTTTCGGTTTGGCGGTCGTACATGATCAGGTTGCTATAGCGCAACCTGCCCGTTGTGCCGAAATCGAAAACCTGATTATCAAATGTTCGTTTGAAGGCAATTGCTGTGTTGCACAGCGGACAGAACGTCACGAGTAGCGGTTCATTCCCGACCGTGTCGTTGACGATCTCATGCCACATCAGGATTTGGATGGGATAGGCTTTCACTTCGCAGACGCTTCGATTTCCCTCAGCGCAAGCCTGGACGAAGACAACGGGTTCGCGGTCTTTGAGCCATTCATTCGCTTCGCTGACCGAGATGAACTTGGGCGTGTCAATCGCAGGGATTCCATCTTTGGGCGGACCTCCCGAAAGGATTTCGCTGTAGGGAATCGAATGTTTGCTGAAGTCGGTGGTGAATTCGTTTTCGGCGCCGCGTGGGGGCGATTCGGCTGGAAGCAAGGTTAAGGCTGGTTGGGGAGAATCAGGCACGGGTGAGTCCGAAGCGGAGTCGGTCGCTTGGGAAGCGGCGCAGGCGGATAAAAGCCAGCCCGCCGCGAGAATCCATATCATCCAATTTCTAAACATGGGCGCTCCTTTATTCGGTTAGAGGAGAATCGCCCGATTTCCCTTACCCAATTTGCGAGAGAATATCCTCCACAGCATCTTCATTTGCGCGTGGTTCCAGGTTGCGGGGATCGTCGGTCATGCCTGTCATTTCCGCTTCGAATGTGTTTCCGACGCGAAGCAATTCCAATTGGCTGTGACAGGCGCGGCAGTAAATAACATCGCCGTCTTTTGTGTTGCGTGGAATCGCAATAACGGGTCCGCAGTGAGGGCAGGTGACCGCGGGAATGCCATCTGCCGTGTGACCGACGATGTGAGTCAGGTCGCCCGCGCGACCCAATTCGCATATATGACCGACCAGTGCTGAATCGAATTGGGTTCCAGCGCCTTCCTCGAGGCGGCACAAAGCGTGTTCGACCGACATGCCCTTGCGATAGGGGCGGACGCTGGTCATGGCGTCGAAAGCATCCGCAACGCTGATGATGCGCGCGGTCAGTGAGATTTGTCCGCCGCTCAACCCGCGCGGGTAGCCTTTTCCGTCCATGCGTTCGTGATGATCGTTGGCGGCAGAGGAAACCATTTCCGCCAACGGATGACCGCCAAGCAACCTGCTTCCTATCGATGGGTGCGTTTTGATAATGGCATATTCCGCTTCTGTGAGCGCCGCCTCTTTTTTCAAGATATCGTCGGGAATGCCGACCTTGCCCAGATCGTGCAGGTAGGCGGCGACGCTGATCTTGATGATTTCTTCTTCAGGCAGACCGATTTTGGTCGCCAGCAATTTGGCGAACTGGGAGACGCGCCAGACGTGCCCGCCCGTGTAGGGATCGCGCGCTTCGATGATGTCCGCCATGATGAGCAGGGATTTGAGGAGGGGTTTGTCAATATTCATGGTTTTCATTTACTGAATTCTACACCCGCTGATTTCTTACAAGGTCGGAATTTGCGCTTGAAAAAGGGTAAGAAATATTCGAAGGTGTTCCTCTATTGGGGGAGGAAACTTCCAAATGGAAACATCGAATCGCGTCCTGCAATCAAAAACCTGGCTTCAAGAACATGCGCAAAAGATCGGCGCGTTGTTCTTCTGGATTCTGCTGATTGCCGCTTATCAATGGTATGCAATTTCAAATCAACTCTCGCCGTTGCAGGCGGTTCAACGAATACTGGCGTTCATGCAAAACGGCGTGTGGGGAGTTTTGATCTATGTGATTCTTTACGCTGTGCGCCCGTTGATTTTATTTCCTGCAACCTTTCTCAGCGTGGCGGGCGGTTTCGTCTTTGGTCCCGTTCTCGGCGTCATTTACACAATCATCGCCAGCAATATTTCATCCACCATTGCGTTTTATGTGGGGCGCTATTTCGGCGAGGGGATGTTTGAAGAAAAGACCCTAAAGGTCTCCGAGACCTTTAGGGTCTTGGATAAGTACGCGCAACGGATGCGCGAAAACAGTTTCGAGACGGTGATGATCATGCGCTTCATCTTCCTGCCGTATGACGCGGTCAGTTATCTGGCGGGATTTTTGCGGATCAAGTACCTGCCATTCATTCTGGCGACGGCGCTCGGCTCCATTCCTGGGACGATGGCGTTTATCGGTTTCGGCGCTTCCATCGAGACTTTTGACGGGGCACTGCCAAAATTGAATCCTATCACCCTCGGTTTTTCTGTGGCGATTTTTATCGTGAGCATTTTGCTTTCGCGCATTTTCAAGAAACGGGAAAACATACCCTCACCCTAATCCTCTCCCACAGGGAGAGGGGACTCTTGCCCTCTTCCCCCAGTGGGGGAAGGGCTGGGGATGAGGGCTTTCCAAAAGGACTTTTCATGACAGATCATTATCAGACAGTGGTAATCGGGGCTGGCTCGGGCGGTATGACCGTTGCCATCGGTATGGCGGGTTTGGGGCGCAAAGTTGCCCTCATCGAAGGGAATCATGTCGGCGGCGACTGCACCAACGTGGGCTGTGTGCCGTCGAAGACGCTGATTCATCTGGCGAAGAATTTCAAACCTGGGATGAATCCCGATGACGCCCTGCGCGAAGTAACCTGCAAACGCGATGCGTTGCGCGACAAAGAGACCGAAGAAGTAAAGCATTTGAAGAACGTCACCTTCATCGAAGGCTGGGCAAAGTTCACTGCGCCGAAGGAGATCGAAGTGGCGTTGAAAGACGGCTCGACGCGCAAACTCACGGCAGACAACATCGTCATCGCCACAGGTGCGCGCCCCCGCTTGCTGGACATTCCAGGTTTGACAAAAGAGCGGACGCTGACGAATGAGTCGCTGTTCGATCTGATGAACTTGCCGAAGCACCTGGTCATCGTCGGCGCGGGGATCATCGCGCTGGAGATGGCGTTTGCCTTCCAGAAACTCGGTTCGCAGGTGACGATGTTCGCGCTCGATTCTCGCCCGCTGATGACCGCCATCCCTGAAGCGTCGGAGGTGATTCAAAAGGAACTTGACAGGCGGCGAATTTCCACCCACTACAACGCAACCGCGCAGGGATTCGATGAATCCAAGCGCACGCTCACGATCAAACAAGGCGATGGCTTTATTACACTGCATAACGTAGACAAGGTTTTAGTGGCAATCGGTCGGGTGCGAAATTTCGACTCGCTCGGACTGGAGCAGGTTTATCCTGAGCGAGGTCGAAGGGCTGGGGTCAAGGTTGACCCGAGGCTTGGGGTGCTGGTCAACTCGTTTGGGGAGACGAATGTGAAGAGTGTGTACGCGATTGGGGATGTAACTCCCACGTCCGCTTTTACACATTCGGCAAATGCTCAGGGACGGCGCGTGGTTCAGCGAATTGCCTTCCCTTATCTGCCGCTCGTAAAGAAGGAACCGTTGTTCCCGAATGCAACGTTCAGCGATCCCGAAGTGGCAGCAGTTGGATTGAGCGAGAAGCAACTCGCCGAATATTGCCATCCTGGGATCATCAGGCGCATCCGCGTGGACTTCAAAGACCACACCGATAGAGGCTACACCGACGGCATCGAGAACGGCTTCATCGTCGTGGACGCGGTGCGACTCACGGGACAGATTTTACACGCCACGATTGTGGGACCATCCGCCTCGGAGATGATCTCGTTCTTCACGCTGGCGATCAGCCAAAGGATTTCGTTGTACAAAATTTATCGGCTGGTCTATCCGTACCCGACATTCTCAAGCGGCATTTTGAAAGTGGCGGATTTCTTCATGCGCGAGACGCTGACCAATCTTGGAAAAGAACTGGCGGCGTATTTGAAATATCGCTTTGCGAAACCCAGTTAATTCATGTCGTTGCGAGGAGCGCTCTTGGTCTTTGCGACGAAGCAACCCCCAGTGAAACGGGAAAATCTTATCGAAAAGCATTTGCCACTTAATCGGAGATTTCTTCGCCGCAAAAAGCGTGCGGCTCGCAATGACATAAAAATTCAGGAGAAAAAATGAAACGCATCGTATTTCTGCTCGTTGTATTTACCTTATTATTGGCGGCTTGCGCTCCCGCATCCCCTCTCCCCTCGGGAGAGGGTCAGGGTGAGGGTAGCCAACCAGCGGCAACCAACCCGCCCGTCGCGACTGACGCGCCGATTGTCGCGGGTGAGTTCGACCTCAACAACTGGGACAGCGTCCTCGCCACCGCCAAAGGTCAGACCATCAACTGGTATATCTGGGGCGGGTCGGATAGCATCAACGCCTACGTGGATAATTTCTACGGCAAAGCATTGAAGGAACGTTACGGCATCACGCTCAATCGCGTTCCGCTTGCGGATACCGCCGACGCGGTCAATCAGGTGCTGAGCGAGAAGCAGGCAGGTACCGACCCTGGCTCGGTGGATCTGATCTGGATCAACGGTGAAAACTTTTTCACGCTCAAACAAGCCGACATGCTCTACAAGGATTGGGCGCAAAAAATTCCCAACGCCAAATTGGTGAATTGGGAAAATCCCGCCATCAACCTTGACTTCGGTCATCCTGTGGACAACCAGGAAAGCCCTTGGTCTTCGGCGCAATTTCAATTCATCCATGATTCGGCTCGCACAAATAAAGACGAATTACCTCATTCGTATGCTGAACTCAAAGATTGGGCATGTACGCATCCTGGTCGCTTCACTTACATTGACCCCAGCGGCTCAGGCGGTTTCCTCGGTGTACGCTTCATCAAGGGCGCGTTGTATGAAATCAGCGGCGGCGCGGAACAATGGCAAAAGTTTGATCAGGCGCTTTGGGATCAACATTCGCCCGCGCTCTGGGCTTACCTCAGCGATCTCGAACCCTGCCTATGGCGCAATGGCGAGACCTATCCCAAAGATGAATCGGAACTCGTCAATCTCTTCGCCAACAGCGAAGTGGATTTGAGCATGACCAACGACATCACTGGCGCTGGTCGCTGGATCTCCGATGGTCGCATGCCCGAAACCGCTCGTGCCTTTGTTTTCGACAATTACATGATCGGCGATTTCAACTACGTCGCCATTCCGCTCAACGCACCGAACAAAGCCGCCGCGCTCGTGCTGGCGAATCTCCTGCTCGAACCTGAATTCCAAGCCGCGCAGATTCTGCCCGAAAACGGATTCGGACTCGGTTACGCCATTGACGTAACTCGCGTGACGGACACATCGGCTCTTTCCGCGCTCGAAACTGCCGCCTCCCAATTGGGTGATGCCGCCACCCCGGCATCTGACCTTGCCAAATCGCTCGTCGGTGACTCTGCCGCCGAATACCAAGGCTTGCTCGAACAGGATTGGTTGACGTTTGTGCTGCAGAAATAGTGAAAGGTTGGAAAGTTACAGGTTGCAGGTTGTTGTTTAACCTTCCAACTTTCCAACCTGCAACTTTCAACCAGCCTCTCATGCGCGATAAATTCATCTATTCCCCCTGGATTTCCCTCGCCTCAGCCTTGATCATTATTTTGGTCTTGCTGGGCGCGAGTCTTTTCTATGCCATTGCCGAGAGTGTCGGCTACATCAATGTGATCGGTCAGACAAACGTAAGTTTCGACGCCTATCGGGAAACCCTTGCTTTCAATTCAGAGTTTTGGATATCGCTTGGGTTTTCTTTGTGGATCAGCATTGCATCGACAGCAGTTTCATCGGCGCTTGCGCTCGCATTGGCGGTCTGGCTTTCTGAACGCCGCGGAAATATGGACACGCTCGCACTCAATTGGAATCTGGCTTTCCCGCATCTGGTCTGGTCGGTAGCATTATTGTTATTCCTTTCCCAAAGCGGGTTGTTTGCACGGTGGGCGGCGTCGATTGGCTTCATTACCACCACAGACCAATTCCCCGTCCTTGTGCGGGATCGTTTCGGTATCGGAATTATTCTCAGTTATGTCGGCAAGGAGATTCCGTTTCTCACGATCATCGTTCTTTCGGTTCTGCGTTCGCAAGCGGTTGGCTATGATGTCGTCGCGGAAAATCTGGGCGCAAGCCGTTGGCAGAGACTCCGCTACGTGACCATCCCTCAGGTCTTGCCTGCTTTGCTTGCTGGTGATTTATTGGTGTTTGGATTTATTTTCAGCAGCTACGAAGTTCCCGCATTGCTGGGAGTTGGTTACCCGCGCGCCCTGCCTGTGCTGGCTCTGCGCTTCTTCCTTGACCCGGATCTGCGTGCCCGCTCCGAAGGCATGGTCATCAGCCTCATCATTACCCTGATCGTCACAATGGTTGCCGTGATCAGTTTACGCATCGGAGAACGACGGGAATGAAAACATGTTATGTCATTGCGAGGGCGGTGTTTTTCCGCCCGAAGCAATCTCCTTTCAATGACGCATTAGAGGTTGAATGAAGTACATTGTCACTTATTCGCTCCGCTTCATCTTGTACCTGATTCTCGTCGCTCCGATATTGTTGTTCATTGCCTACGCCTTTTCCACACGCTGGTTTTTCCCTCAACCTTTCCCTGTTGAATGGACAGCGAATACATTCCAGCGAGTCATCCATGATTCACGCACCTTTTCCAGCATTTCTCAGGGTCTCATGATCTCCATTCTGGTGAGTGGGGTTTCTTTGTTGTTAGGTTTTCCCGCCGCACGCGTACTTGGACTGCGAAAATTTCGCGGACGTCAACTGGTTTGGCTGATCTTTTTTCTGCCGACGGTCATTCCTCCATTGGCAATTGGCATGGGGCTGAATATCCTGTTTCTGCGAATCGGGTTGGCAGGGACGATCACAGGTGTGGTGTTGGCACACATCATCCCGACGCTTCCCTATACCATCTTTACCCTATCCAGCGCCTTTGCCCGCTTTGATGAAAATTACGAATTCCAGGCGCTCGCGCTGGGAGCCAGTCCCTGGCATATCTTTTTCACGGTGACACTGCGAATGCTGGCACCCAGTCTTGTTGTTGCTACTCTGTTCGCGTTTTTGATCTCATGGAGCCAATATCTTCTCACTTTATTGATCGGCGGCGGACAGGTCATCACCCTGCCCGTTCTGCTTTTCTCTGCCGCTTCGGGTGGCAATCCCTCCACGATTGCGGCATTGTCACTTTTATTTATCGCACCGCCTGTGCTGGTGATTGCCATCACTGCGCGGCAATTGAATCAACACGGCAATGAGATAAGAGAGCAATATTAATGACAACTGTAAATATCATCTCCTTAAACAAGACCTACCCGAATAAACCCATGCCCGTGTTGAAGGATTTTTCGCTGTCCATTCGGGATGGGGAGATGGTTGCTTTGCTGGGTCCCTCAGGGATGGGGAAGTCCACGCTGCTAAAACTCATCACGGGCATTGAACGTCCCGACAGCGGCGACATCCAGTTTGATGGTTCATCCATCCTGAACATTGACCCGAATAAACGCGGTGCGGTGTTGATGTTCCAGAAATCGTATCTATTTCCATTCCTGACGGTGGAAGAAAATATCGGCTTTGGGCTCAAAGTGCAGAGGACTTCATCTCAAACGATCCGCACCGAAGTCAAACGCATGTTGGATTTGATCGGCTTGCTTGGCATCGAGCGCCGTAAACCTGGGCGGTTATCTGGTGGCGAACAGCAAAGAGTGGCATTGGCACGGGCGTTGGTCACCAACCCCAAATTGCTTTTGCTGGATGAACCGCTGAGCAGCCTCGATACCGAGGCGCGGATGAATTTGCAGGAAGCCATTCGCACGATTCAACGTGAGTTGGGTGTGACCACTATTTTTGTGACGCACGATCTGGGAGAAGCAATGGCAATGTCTGACCGCATGGCATTGTTGTTGAACGGCGAAGTTGTCGCGTTGGATAAGCCTGAGAACCTGTTCCACCGTCCGCGCAGTTTGGCGGCGGCAAGGTTTATGGGTGTATCCACTTTTTTAAGTGGCAACCCGCTCAAAGTCCAGGATGAAGCGGGTGGATTTGTAAGTCGGATTGCCAATCCGACCTACGAAAAAATATTTGCAATTCGTCCTGAACATATCCGCGTGCAGAAAGACGGCTGTGGCCAATCCCTGCCTGGCGTCGTCAGCGATTGCGTCTTTCGCGGCGAGTACGTGGAATATCTGGTGGCGGTGGGCGAAACGAGCGTGCGCGCACGCATGTCCATGCCCGCGCCGATGTTCCCGCATGGCGCGCAGGTGTTTGTGAAGTTTCCGAAAGAATATTTATTTGAAGTGATAGGGAATTAAGTTTTTTTGAGGTGCTGAATCAACTTCGGCAAAAACAAATACCCCAACAACACAAGATTGATCCCCAACTCCACCCAGAAGAATTGATCGGCGTAGTGCGCCCTGTCCCAGTAACTGACGGGGCTGGAAAAGCGCGTGTGCCAGTTGAAGGGGAAGAACAGCACGGGACCATCGTCATGGTGGGTGAGGATGTCTATGACGGAGTGAACCATGCAGCCGAAGACGAAAGACAGCCACCCATGCCCGCGTGTGCCGACTTTGTCCACGAAGCGCCAGAGGAGGATGACGTAGATGACGAGCGCGGTGGGTGAGTGCAGGAAGTTATGCGCGGCAATCCACAAAGGGTTGTTGAAATATGCAGGGTGGATAACATCTTCCATTAAGGAACTGGTATCCTGCTGTAAGATGAAACGATAATACGCCAGCGTTCCCCACGAAAGCGCGCCAAAAGGCAGGTCGGGCAATATGGAACCCCATAAAAAAGCAGACTTGGCAAGTTTGTATTTTGCGCCAAATTTCTTTTCAATGGCGGCGTTGATGACAAGGTGGGAGGGGAGGGTGTTCAAAGTTTTTTCAGGATTTTCAGCAACTCATCCACTGAAGGTCTGTCTGTTGGATCTTGGCTTGGATGCGCCAATCGCAGAATGCCGTTTTTATCCACGATAAAGTCGCCACCGAGTTGGGAAGTGTCGTCGCCGTGCGAATCAAAGAATTGACCGCGTTGAAACCACCGTTTGATGTACATCCACACCACGCGCGGATGCCGTGATCGCAGGCGCGAGCGTTCGAGTTGATAGGCTTTATAGACGGCACGGTCACGGTCGAGCAGGACAGTGAACGTGCCGCAGACTTCGTTCATCCATTGTTGGAGGGCGGGGGGTGTTCCGAACGAAATGATGAAGACGCGGGTGTTTAGTTTGGCAAATTCTTCCTGGTGAGCGCACAACTGTGCGGCATGTTCGCGGCAGGGTATTCAGCCAAGGTGACGGAGGAAGACCAGCAGGGCGTTTCCGCTTTTGAGGACTTCGCCGAGGGTGACTTGTTCGCCGTTTGTGGAAGTGAGGGTGAAAGCGGGGGCGGGGGAGTTGAGTTTCATGTTTCAGGTGTCAAGTTCCAGGTGTCAAGTTTCAGGTGTCAGGTTTCAGGTGTCAGGTGAATAAGCGTGTTGCGTGTTCCGTTGTGTGCGTGTCTACCTGTACGTGTGTACGTGTTTACCTGTCTACGTTTTTACGCGCCCATAACAAGCGTTGAAGCGTGGTGACGAAAACCAGCGCGGCAAAGATGGAAAACAGTATTATGATGTGTGTGGGGAAGAGCAGAAAGATTCCGTACGCTACGATGGTTTCAAATCCGCCGATGAGACCTGCGGGCATGACGATGGTGGTTTGGGCTTGCCCTGACTGCCCGATAGGGCGTATCGAAGGGTCGGGAGCATGGGCGGCGCGTTTTTCGAGGATGGCGGCGAGGTACATCCACGAGGCAGCGTTGACGTAGAAGGATGCCAGCAGAAAGGCTAAGGCGAGGTAATGCTCATTTGACGGCGACCCAGCCACAAGTCCGATGGGAAGCGCGGCGTAGACGATGAAATCGGTCAGGATGTCCACGTATCCGCCGAAGTCGCTTTGTCCGTTGTGCAGGCGGGCGAGCAAGCCGTCGAGTCCATCGAGGACGCGGTTGAGAATCCAAAGGGCGAGCGCCCAGAGATATTGTCCTTTGAATGCTGCAAACGTTGCAAGCAAGCCGACTGCCAGCGCAAGGATGGAAATAAGAGTCGGCGAAACGCGGCTCATGCGTATTGCCAGGGGCGCGCCGACGCGGTCTTTGAATTGACGGAGGGGTGCGTCGAACATGCGCCCTCACCCTAACCCTCTCCCGAAGGGAGAGGGGACTCCCTTCCCCCTTCGGGGGAAGGGTTGGGGATGAGGGATTTTTTCCACGCCAGCCGATTCTGCGAACGGCGCTTCCAATTCAAATATGGTTTGGAATAGCGGATTGCATCAATCGCGCCTTTGATGCCGAGGTCGAGCAGGGACATGCCGCCGAAGAAATGTTTGCGGTATTCGCCATCGCCCATGAAACCGTCGCGCTGGTTGAAGAGTGACAGACGGAATTTATTTTTCGGCAGGTGGGTCTTGCCGTCGAGAACGGCTTGGAAGGGTTTGGGAAGCCAACGAAAGGACGCGAACAAGGCGCGCGCTTCGGCGACGACGCGGGCGACATCCGCTTCATCTTCGGGATTGACCTGCTCGAACAGCGCGTCTATCTTTTCCTGAATTTCAAAGAAGCGCTTGAAGCCACCGCCTGCGAGTCGGTTGTCTTTGAGAAGCGAAATATATTCGCCGCGATTTTTGGAACGCATACGCGTGATGCTCAACATCAGATATTCGAGATACGCGCCCAGCAGCCACAGCACGGCGTAAACGCGCCACAGTTCATAATGCGACCACGACTTGATTGAGTTGGCGACCAGCCTGTCGTGCATGGCGACGTAATTCAGGGTAAGTTTTTCCAGCGGCTGAAAGGCTTGCGCGGAATAGTCGTTCGTCTTTTTTGCCTTGAGCAGCAAGTCTGCGATAACCATCACGCTGATGTGCGTGACGTACAGCCCTTTGGAATACAGCGGATCGATGAATCCCGCCGCGTGACCGAGCAATGCAAAACGATCACCGACAACATGGCGCGATGAAAATTGCAGCCGCTCGGCTCGGACCCAGCCGCGAACTGCTTTGGCGTTCTGGAGCTGTTCCTTCATCTTTGGGAATCGTTCGATGAATTCGTTGAACTCGGCTTCGGGGCTGAGGTCGGGGCGGGCGGGGTGGACGCGCGGGTCGAGTTGCAAGCCGATACTGCACAGCGGATTGGTCGAATCGGCGTGATTGTTGAAGGGGATGATCCACAACCAGCCGCCTTTGAAGATGTGATGCAGAGTTCCTTCCGACCAGCGAAAGGGAACGTCGAAGGCTTGCGGCGGCGCGCTGACGTCGTTGTAGCACGGCACATCAATCATGTGCGTAAAGATCGAGCGGGTATGCGTCTGCAAATCGTGATGCCGCCAGCCGAGTTTATCCGCTACCAGCGAACGAAAGCCGCCCGCGTCCACGAGGTAGTCGGCGTGGTAGGCTTGTCCGTTTTTTGTGGAGATGGTCACGCCGTCGGGCTGGATGTCCACATCGGCGACCAGCGTGTTTTGCAAAACCGTCGCGCCGTAGGAGATGGCGAGCGAGGTCAGGAAGTAATCCGTATCCTGGCGATACAGGTGCATCTCGTGACCGTAAGGCTGTTTGGGAATCACCGCTTGCAGGCTCAACTTAATATCCTGTTCCTGACCAGGGCTGTGATGAACAAAACTAAAATGCCGTTTGACCCCATGCGATCCCCCCGCATATTTGAAATAATTTTCCGAACTGAAATATGCCAACTCTGGCACGTCGTAGAACTCCGCCAGAGCGCGCATCATCTCGGATGTTTCGAGGATCATCGATTCGCCCACTGCAAATTTTGGGTGTGTGCCGCCCTCAAAGACGATCACAGACAAACCCTGGCGAGCCAACACGCCCGCCAGGGTCGAACCGCCGATGCCAGAACCGATGATGGCGGCATCGAATTTCTTTTGTTCGTTTGCCATGTAATCAGGCTCCCGCCGGGATTTTCAACAACCCGTCCATTTTGGATTTGAGCAGGGAGATTGGCGCAACGCCCACAATGGTGTCCTGCACCTGCCCATCCCTGATAAAGAGCAGGGTGGGGATGCCCTGCACGCCATAAGTATTTGCCCACCGCTGATTTTCGTCCGTGTTGACTTTGGCGATGGTTACTTTGTCTGCGTACTCCGCTGCGAGATTTTCGAGAACAGGCGCGATCATCCTGCATGGCTGGCACCACGGCGCCCAGAAGTCCACCACTACGGGTGTGGACGATTTCAAGACTGTATTCTCAAACTCATTATCGTTGACATGAATGGGTGTTTTCATTGGTTGCTCCTTTTCTTCAGACATAAAGAGAGCAACCTGTAAGAATCTCTTACCCATTTTGGTTGCAGAATTACCTGGGCAGTTACGACTTCTCTCCTCTCATACCCAGGATGGTGGATGCGCTGGAAACTGTGGAAACGATATACGGCACGCAAATGGTCAGGATGATTTTGAACAGGCGAACGCCATCCACCTGACCGTGCAATAACGCGTCGCCATGATTAACGACGGTCAAGATCGCGCCGACCAGCAACGCGGTCAGGGTGGCGCGCTTGACGATGGGTCTGGAAAAACAGAGCGTAACAAAATCATTCATACAGGGTCGGCATGAGGGGTGAAAACGTGCGTAGTCACCGCGCCAAAATATCCAATTTGCTCCACCCTTGCGCTGTAGGTCATCTCAGGCAGGCGACCGACCAGCGCGTAAAACGCTTCAGTCGCCAGGATGTACTCATCGGAGGGGATCGAGTTTTTCAACAGTTGGTGAACGAGGATGACATCTTCTCCCGCCAGTTCTTCGAATTGACGAATCGTTTTGAAGACCGCCTCGCCCGAATGCAGGACGGCTTTCAGTTTCAAGTCGAGGATGCGCTGGCAGGCGTTACAGTCGCAGTCTGCCCGCTCGCGGGATAGCGCCTGGGCGCGCGCGTAAAAGGCATTGAAGAAGCCCTGTGCCTGGCACGCCACATCACGCGCGACTTCCGCGTCGGTGCCATCGCCCATTTCGGCGTACAGGAACGCCGCGTCGCCTTCCAGTTTGTTCAATGTCAACGGATAGTCGGCGCAGTCAATGACCGTTTCGAGCAGGTCAAAGATGATCTCTTCGGCGTGGATCGCGCTCATCTCGTGCGAGCGGATAAATTGGGTGTAACCGCTGATATCCACGATGACCAGCGTCACTCTTTTCGTTTCTATCGTTCACTCCTTTCTGTTGTCCCGCGCTGCTGAATAAAGTTACCACTAAAGATATTGGCAGCGCCGACGTTCTTACTCGCTGCGGTTTGGCGCGCCAGTTCCGCAAAATTGCGCCCCGCATTTTCCATCATCTGGATCAACTCGATGTGATAGTCTTCGATCATGGCGCGGTCCACTTCGATCATCTGGGCGGTGGTGAGAGATGGAATCATGTTGTACTCCTGACGAATAGATAAAAACAACGCCGAATTGCTTACTCTGCTTTATAATCGCCGACATGGACAAACGCACCAACGAAGAATGGGTTGCAGATTTACGCGCGGGCGGGGACAGGCAGACAGGGGCGTTGGAGGATTTGCGCGCCATCATTTTGCGGGGATTGCCGTATGCCATTGCGGGGAGGCTGGATCCCAACAGCCCACAATCCGAAGCGCTGACCGAGGAAGTCGTTCAGGAGACATTGATGCGCGTGTTGGAATATCTGGACACTTTCGAGGGACGCAGTCAGTTTACCACCTGGGCGCACAAGATCGCGGTGCGCGCCGCGTTGACCGAACTACGCCGCGTGCGCTGGCGGGAAGTCCCCCTGCCCGAAATGGATGTAGACGACGACATGGATGCTTCGTACCGTGAAGCGCCAGACGAGCAGGCGAGTCCTGAGGAGCAAGTGGCTCAGGCTGAAATGATGAAGCGGGTCAACCGCATCATTATGGAAGAATTGACCGATAAACAGCGTCAGGCGTTGACGGCGATCATGGAGGGCTTCCCCTTGGAGGAAGCCGCGGGACGACTGGGCACGAATCGGAATGCGCTATACAAAATGCTGCACGATGCGCGGCTGCGGCTGAAAAAACGATTGGAGAAGGAAGGCTTGACGCCGCAGGAAGTTTTGTCCGTTTTCGAGCAGGCTGGCAGGTAAGAGATTCGACAGGCATTACTATCCATTTGTGGAAGGACTTTATTAGAATGAAAATAAAGCAGTTCATCCAGAGGCTGTTTGGCTCCAAACAACGAAAACCGTCATCAGGAGGAACTTCGGCGAACCCATCCGAAAAGATGCAAAAGATGATGGCAATGCTTTCCGCCACACGCGAGGAAGAATTGACCTGCGACGAAGTCTTTGCCCTGCTCGATCAATTTACCGAACTCGCGGCGCAGGGAGAGGATGTTGCAAAGTTGATGCCGTTGGTGCAACATCACCTGGATATGTGTGATGATTGTCGGGAGGAATACAAGGTGTTGAAGAGTATTTTGTATGGCGCGGCGTAAAGCGATGTGCTATTGAAGAGCGCGGTAAAGTAAAAAGCGCCGCCATCCAATTTGTTGTAGATGGCGGCTTTTTGATTTAAGGACTGTTGCTATGTACCGTCCCGAAGGTTCCGCCCAAAAGTAAACTTGATTTTCAAGAGCCTTCAGGAGGTTCTGCGTAAGGTGAGTTAATGATGCAGGCAAATTGGATATGCAATGGTGTTGACATTTCAAATCCGTCGGTTTCTGAAAGTGGGTAAGGGAAATCAGGCGCTTTGCTATCAGGTGAGTATGAAATCAAATTCAAAAGGAGCAACAAATGGATATTCTCAATTCGGTCATCGCAGGTATTATCGCAACCATCGTATTCACCATGGTCTTGATGATGGCGCCTAAAATGGGAATGCCGAACATGGACATCGTCAGCCTGCTCGGTTCGATGTTCGGCAAACCGAACCAGGCGCTGGGCTGGACGATGCACCTGATGATGGGCGTGGTCTTCGCCCTGATCTATGCCTTCCTCTGGTCGAACGGAATCGGCGCGGCTACATGGACGGGCGGGCTGATCTTCGGCGCGGTTCATTGGCTGGTCGTTGGCGTGGTCATGGCGATGATCCCCATGATGCACGTTGGGATCAAAAGTGGCGCGGTGCAAGCCCCTGGCTTATGGATGACCAACAGTGGCGGAATCATGGCTTTCATGGGCGGGTTGGTCGGTCACATGATCTTTGGTGTTGTGATTGCGCTGGTGTATGCGGCGCTGTAGCGAACAACGGGCGCGTAGGGCGCGTTCTCTTACGCGCCCGTTGACATAGTTGGCGTTGGAGAACGCCAACTACGCTTGCGACACGGCACAAAATCTTGAAAGGAATCTTTCTCCATGACCGACTCTCGCTTGACCCCTGACCTGATCACTCTTTACGGAACGGGCTGGTGCCCCGACTGCAAACGCTCCAAGCAATTCTTTGGCGAACAGCGTGTTCCCTATCATTACGTGGATATTGACAATGACTCTGAAGCGACGGCTTTCGTCGAGGAAGTCAACAAGGGTTTTCGCAGCATTCCAACCATCGTGTTTCCTGATGGCAGCGTGCTGGTCGAACCATCCAATGCGCAACTTGCAGAAAAACTGGGCATGCAGACTCGCGCCAGGCGTGCCTTTTATGATGCCATTATCATCGGCGGCGGACCCACGGGTCTGACTGCGGCGACCTACCTGGCACGCGAGGGTGTGGAAACGCTCGTAATCGAAAGGGCTGGTCTGGGTGGTCAGGCGGGCATTACACAGACCCTGGATAACTTCCCTGGTTTCGATGAGGGAATCCCTGGCGCAGAATTTGCCGCCCGTTTGACCCGTCAGGCGCAGAAATTCGGCGCGGAGATCCTTCAAGCGCAGGACGTGGTATCCATCGAGCAGGATGGACAGTACCAGTGTGTGCGTACTGCTGATGGATCGGAGTATGGCGCAACTGCGGTACTGCTTGCCACAGGCGCGCGGTATCGCAGATTAGGAATTCCTGGCGAGGACGATCTGATCGGTTCGAATGTCCATTTTTGTGCCACCTGCGATGGAGCCTTTTACAGGGGGAAGAAGGTATTGGTGGTGGGCGGCGGCAACAGCGGATTTGAGGAGGGGCTGTTCCTGACCAAATTTGCAAGCCGCGTGGACATCGTTGAGTTTCTGCCTGAGGTAAAAGCCAGCAGAATTTTGCAGGACAAGGTCGCAAAAAAGGAGAACATGTCGGTGACGGCAAACCATGCCGTCAAGGAATTGCGCGCGAAAAATGGTAAATTGGATGCTGTCATCGTGGAAGACCGGGCTACCGGTGAACAAAAAGAATGGCAATACGACGGCGTATTTGTCTTCATCGGTCTCTCGCCGAACAGCGATCTGGTGAAAAACAAGGCGGAGGTCGATCCGTCGGGAGGGGTGGTGACCGATGGCATGTTGATGACCTCGGTTCCGGGTCTTTTTGCCGCGGGAGATGTACGCGCAGGCTCCACCAAGCAGGCAGCCTCCGCGGCGGGCGAGGGAGCCACTGTGGCTTTGATGATGCGCCAGTATTTGCAAAAGTCGGGCTAGAGGAATTCTCCATGAAGATCGAACTGTTGTATTTTGATGGCTGTCTATCATGGCAGTCAGGTCTGCAAAACTTGGCAGGGAATGTTACGCCCATCCGGCGCGAGACATTGGCACAGCCCACTCATGCATTGCGAATTGGCGAAACAGCTCGTGCCCTGTGCCCCGCGCGTTGCCGGGGCGCAGTATCCCGCCGGGCAGTTGCCCGATTGACATTCTTCGTTTACAGCGCAGGCTTCTTTGTCAGCTTTCAGTGTCGGCGCGGAACCGGACGGCGGCGCGCTGGGAGGCGGGAGTTTTATTCATGGGTCTCTCCAATCTATTGTTCGCTTCGAGTCATTCGATGCCGCATTGCGGCACGTTGATTTGAAACACAGGGTTTTGCTTGAGCGCGTTTGCAACCGCCTGAAACTGGCGTCCCAAGTTATCTCCGTAGATGCGCGTCAGCGTTGGGCTGGGGACGATTCCAGGCGCGGGGTTGATGGTGTCGCGATAAACCTGCTGGATGGTTTCGATGCCCGCGTCGTAATAAAGGACGGTGACGAGATCGTTGAAAATTTCATTGCAGGCGTTGAACAAATCCGTTTGCATCACGCCCTGGTTGGGACCCGGCGTGGCGATTTCCGTTCCCACCCCCAATTGATCGAGGTCGGGGATGAGTTTGGTCTCCAGCCAATTAACGATGAGTTCGCGGTCCGGGGACTGCCACCTGGCCCCGGTGAGGGTCAAGTCTATGTGGGCTTCGAGCGCGCCGTGAAAGACGTGTTGATCCAGCGCGCCGTTGCAGAACCCGATGACGTGCAGGATCTCGTGCGAGTCGTAGAGCGGCGCGGCATTGAGATCGAGCGTGGAACGCAGGGCGTAGGTGATGTGGTTGTCGCTGGATTCGCCCTGGCGTTCGGTCAAGGCTTCATTTGGGACGATGCGGTAATAGACCGCGTCATAGCAGTTGGCGAGCGAGACGCCGGTGAGTTGGCGATAGAACGGGTAAACGACGTCGCGCGTGTTGGCGAGGTACAGTTCGCACTCCGGCTGGCGGGAAGGGTCAATTCCGCTGCAATCCACCTGAAAGCGTTATTTCCCCATCAGAGGTACATCGTCAAATCTTCCTGCACACCAACTTCCCCTTGCCAATCAGGACAATCAGCGCGTCCATGCGTTCATCGTTTAGCGCGCGCTCCAGCATGGGCTGCAACGCTTCGCGATGATTGATGGCATTGTCTGTCACAAGCAATCCTCCCTTTACCAGTCGGGGAACCGCCATCTCGTAAATCTCGCCATAGATTTCTTTTTCGGCATCCAGAAAGCAAAATGCGATGTCGTCGAATCTTTCGATGTGTTTACGCGCGTCGTCAGCAATCAATTCAACGATGGAGTCAACGTCCGCGAGGCGAAATGTCTCGCGGGCAAGTTCAACTTTTTCTGGCAGGACTTCGAACGTCGTCACGCGCCGACCCAAAGATTCCGCGGCGAGTGCGAGCCAGAGGGTGGAATATCCCGCGCTCGTCCCAATCTCGATGATGCAACCTTCGGGTGCGCCCACCGCGAGCAATGCAAGGAATTTTCCCGTTTCGGGCGGAATTTGTCTCAGCCTTTGCATTCGCGGCGTACCGTCGGTTCGATCTTCCATATCGCGCGCTTCGAGAAAGCGCATTCGTTCAAGCATGGCGGGAGGGATAGAGTGGAACATGGGTTGATCCTTTATGCAAGACCTTTAGGGTCTCGGAGACCCTAAAGGTCTTTTCGCTACCGTACATCCAGTATTTTTAACCGCCAAGACGCCAAGTACGCCAAGTTTTCGGGGTTTTCTTGGCGACCTTGGCGGTTCGATTTTGCTCGTTTGTACGGTAGAAAAAAGGTCTTTAAAACTAAATCGCAGATGCGCCGACGAGATTCGGTGAATCGGATTCTATTTCATCTTTCGCGCCGCAGCAATCACCGCCACAGCCTTCGCTTCCGCAGCCGCACCCCGACGACTCGCCACAGCAATCACTGGATCCGCTCGAACCACAGCAGTCGCTCGATTGTCCCTCGGGCGCGCCGCAACAATCGGATTTGCCCGTCGGCAGTCCCACCGATTTTTTGACCAACTTTACGAACAGGTTTTCATTTTGTGTGGACATGATTTTTCTCCTTGAGTTGAATTTGAGACCCTAAAGATCTGCGAAGACCTTTAGGGTCTACCGTTTTGACAATCTCCACGAGGACTTCGACTCCGTCGCGGATTGTTTCGATGTAAAGCGACTCGCGCGTATCGAGCGGGGTGTGCATGACGCTTCGCGCCTGACCTGTGGGCTGTTGCCCCAACCCGAGCGTGGGGATTCCCTTCGAGATAAACGCGGACGAGTCGTCGCTGCCGCCGACCCATTGCCCCTGTATGCCGTGCTTGGATAAAATCTCTTCTCCAAGTTCCGCCAGCGGATCCCCGCGTTGACGGTGTCCGAGTCTCAGCGCGTTGAGTTTGGATTCACTGCCGATCCCATCGAGGTTGATGACCGCCGAAAGCGGCGCGGGCGGATTGGCAATGAGTTGTTTCGCGCCCCACAAGCCTGATTCTTCGCCCGTCAAAAACGCGACCAGCAGATTGAATGGCATTTTTTCTTTGGCGAGTTCGCGTGCCACGGAAAGAACTGTCACAACACCCGAAGCGTTGTCGAACGCACCAAGGAAACGGACTCCGCCTGGGTCATCCCCCAGATGGTCGTAATGCGCGGTGAGGGCGAGGGTGAAATCGTCGGACGCGCCGTGCAGGAAGCCGAGGACGTTGTTACAGGGAAGAGTCCCATGTTGCAGGGGCAACTCCAATTCCACGTTTGCGTCGTTCATATTGGAGAGTTTTTCAGCAACGGATTTTTTGACTCGCAAAACGGGAATCCGTCCGTTGCCTGTGTAAACCGTTTTATGAAACCATTCGGGTTCGCCGTGTTCGACGAGCAACGCGGCGACTCCCATCTCAACGGCGGTCTTGACTGTTTCCGCAAGATTGAATCCCTGCGGGCGTTCGGGGAGGAGGATGACGCGCCCGTTGAAATCTTCGGGGCGGAGCAAATCATCTTCGCGGACGACGAGCAGTTGACCTGTCACGCGTCCGCCTGCGGAGAATGCTGTCAGTTCGGCGAAGTCGCGGCGGGGAGAGAAGGCTTGGGTTCCAGCGATCAGGCGCGGGGTCGAAGTGAGGCGAGCCGCTGGGACAGTCACAGGTTGGAAGGCAGAGTCGAATCCGAGTGAGTCCAGTTCCGCGAGCAGATAATCTGCAACTTTGCGCGCGTCTTTCGTTCCAGAGAGTCGCCCAGCCGCGGCGGGGCTGGTCAAGAAGGCAAGATCGTATTCGAGACGGAACTGGTCTTTCATAACGCGCCTGCCAGGAGGAGGAAGTCGTAGCCGTATCCGAACACGACTGCGCCGATGAACAGCGTGCCAATCACCAAGCCGACGATGCGCCATTTGGCGATGGTCAGCGCGCCCGCAATCGCGCCGATGGATGTGCCTGCGCCCGTGATGAGGAAGGCGAGGACTGCACCGTGACTCATGCCCGCGTCGAGGAGGGCGCGGGCGAGAGGCAGGGATGCTTCGGTGTTGAAATAGAACGGGACGCCGAGTAGTGCGGCAAGCGGCACGCCATAGACCTGCCCTTCGCCGAACAGCGATGAAATCCATTGCGAAGGGATGAGGTTGTTGAGCAGGTAGCCGATGAAGGCAAAGCCAAGGAAAAAGAGCGCGAGGCGTTTGCCCGCCAGCCAGGTCTCGTGCATGAATTGAGTCCACGTAACGCGCGGTTTTGATTGGATTGACTCGGCGGAAATGATCAAGCCCGATGCGCCAGAGATGGGTTTGAAGCGCCCTTGATTTGCAAGCCAGCCGCGTGATTCAAATATCTGCGCGAGCGCGCCGCCGAGCAGACCGAGCGCAATCGAAGCGATGAAGAAGGCGAGCGCGAAGTTCCAGCCGAACAGTCCTGCGCTGAAGATGAGTTCCTGCGGCGAGGTCAGCGGCGAAGCGACCATGAACGCGACGATGGGCGCCCAGGGCATGCTTCCCGCCATCATGCCGAGGATGACGGCGGTCGTGCCGCACGAACAAAGCGGCGTGGCGACGGAGGCGAGGGTGGCGGCAAGCATGCCCGATTTGCGGTTGCGTTTGAGGAACGCGGCAACGCGGTCCTGGTCCACGTACAGTTTCAGCGCTGCTGCAATAACCGCGCTGGCGGCGAGGAAGATCCAGTTGACCGACAGCGTGTGCCAGACTTGCAAGAGGGTTTTCGAGAATAGTTCGATGAGTAGAGTCATTTTTGTTTTTCCTGGTTTAGACAGCCACAGTTTTGCAACAGCGGGCTGTCTGGGATTTAGACCTTTCGATCTGCTGGGGGTTGGCTTTCTTTTCCGCTTTGCGTGCGCGCAGGGCGGATAGGGCGGTCTTTGCCAGCCGTTCCTTTTCGGCTTCCCGCAGCAAGTCTTTGTGATGTTCCAGATGAATCAGCCAATCGGTATGAGTAAACATGGTTGCATCTCCTTTCTGTTTCACCCAAGTAGACGCAATGATTTGCAAATGGACGCAAAAAAAACTGCGCCGAGATTGGCGCAGTCTTGGTCAGATCGTATTCAGAAATGGGTTTTGGCGAATCGAGCGTTATTGTCCTTCCCTGCCAGGCATTACTTCGTAATGAACGACCTTCTCCTCGAATTCCAGCAGATAATCCCCGTCTTCAGGGTAATAGCGGGCTTTCTCGTAATCATCCCCTGCAAACTTCCTGATCGCTTCGAATGAATCCCAGAACGTCAGGATCAGGAAGTGAGCCTGTTCGTCTTCAATCCTGCGCAGGACATGCACGCCGAGATTGCCCTCAACGGCTCGATAATCACTCACGCCCGTCCGATTCAAGTATTCGAGATATTCATCGGCTTTTGATTTGGGGGTTGCTCCGTGCCAGAGTCTTGCAATCATGATTAAGTCTCCTTTTGGTTATGACAATAGATCCATGCCAACCAGACCGTTCGAAAGTTGTACCGCATTTTCGAAGCGAATTCCGTTGAATACACTTTCATGGCAATGCTCTCCGTTGTTTTTCGATGAGCAAGAATTCACCTGGCGCAGGGAACGCCGCACGATTAACATTCATCGTCCGAATCGCCGCAGTTGTTGGGGTAATTGGGATGCGCGCACTTTTCGCAGTTGGGATGATAGTCCACGACGTGACCCGATCTATCGAACTCGAAGTGACAGCAATCGAGGAACGCCTCTTTGAGTTTTTCCCGCGCCCGCTGCACGCGTGACTTGGCGCCTGATACCGTTATATCGAGTCTGGTCGCCAGCTCGACCTGGGAGAGTCCCTGCAGATCGGTTAGCTCCAGCGCTTCGCGGTATTTGTCATCGAGACAGCCGAGCATCCCCTTGACGGAGGATGCGAGTTGGGACACCGCGTCAGGCTCATCGTCGGGGGGAGAGGCGAGCGATTCGGAGAGTTCATCCTGCCCCTTCGGGCGCGCGCGGCGGTAGTAGTCAATGATGGCGTTGCGCGTGATCTGATAAACCCAACTTTCGAGACGGTCTTCTTCGCGCAAGCCATCCATCTTCGCGTGAATCTTGAGATAGACATCCTGCAAAATATCTTCGGCGGTGTCGGGGTCGGAGACGCGCCCCGCGATGAAGCGATGCAGTTTGGAGTGGAAGTCGGTGTAGATGGATTCGAGAGTCGCGTTCATGGTTCCGTATATTTTACCCGCTTGAACAACACTGCCGTCAATCCCGTCGCCGCCGCGACATAGAACGACCAGACGATGTTGGCATAATCGCCGACCTGATTCCCGACTCCCGTGCCAGCCGCATTTGTGGGCATGGTCAGCGTGGGGAGAATCAACGTGGGGACGGCAAACAAGACGCCATTCAAAATAAACAGCCACTTGATCCACGCTTCGAGTTTGCCGCCCGTGAAGACGAATCCCGCCGCGAGCGTGGCAAGGCAGAAGAACACGTAGCCGAGCATGTCCTGCGCGAAGAGCGGCGTGCCAGGGATGAAAACGAACGGCGAGACCGCTTCGTCCGCGATGGGCAGGTAGTTGTTGGCGACGAAGGTCAACTGGATGTAATAGGTCAACGCGCACAGCACCGCGTAGATGACGGCGAACAAAAGCCCGAGCTGGCTCCACACTTTCTTTTCAGCGGGCGCGTAGTGATGAATGCTGGTCATCACCGCCACAAAGGCGGGCGCGAGCAGGAAGGATGAAGCGAACATCAGGTTCTGACTCGGAATAACGAGCGAGACAAAAAACAGCGCGGTCAGGAACGTAACGACCAGCGACGACCAAAATCCAAGTTGCGCGACAGATTTATTCATGTTTCTCCTTATGTACCGCAAAATTTATTTTGCAATCCCACGCAATATGAATATTGCGTTACTAAACCAGCGCGCGGATAATCTCCGCGGCATGTTTCTTGAATAACGACAAATGCCCTTCGTTGGGATAAAACCCCGCTTCGCACTTCGGAAGGGCGGATTCAGCGAAACGAGCCATTTCCACAGGGACGTTTTGATCCGCTTCGCCGTGCCAGAGTTGGATCGGCGTTTGAATGTCCTGCAAGCGAAAGCCGTAGTCCGTGATCGCGAGCAGGGATTCGTGGAACGCGCCGCGCGTCCCCTGCCGCATGGCTTCGTACATTGCGTTGATGAATCCCCGCTGAACTTCGGGGTCGGACACCACCGCGCGATCCGCTTCGGGCAAGACTGCCGCCGCGCCTGCAATAAATTTCTTCGGCGCAACGCGCGGCATGACGCCCAACATCATCCACAAGAACAAACGCGCGAGGAGCGGCTTTTCACGCGGCATGGTCAGGAATTTGCGCGTCCCTTCGTTGACGTTCGTCATCAATTCGGGTTCGGTGAACAACGCCGCGCCGCTGACGATGCCCACTTTATGCAGGTGTTCGGGGATGGCAAAAGCGCAAGCCAGTCCGTAGGGACCTCCAAGCGAGTAGGCAAGAATGGCGAAACGCTCGATCTTCAAATGGTCGGCAAGCGCGAGCAGGTCATTGGGAAAATCCAACATGCGGCGGTTGGGTTGGAAATCGGAAAGCCCCATGCCTGGACGATCCACCGCGATCAGACGGACGCCAAGCGATTGCAGCAAGTCTTCGCTGAGATATAGTCTGGCTTCCAGGCGCGAACTCGGCGAGCCGTGCAGGTAAAAGACAGGCTTGCCGTCGGGCGCGCCATGTTCGTCGTAGCCGAGTTTGCGGCCGCCAGGCAGTTGAAATTGCTGGTTGAGGTTCGACATGTTTTTCTCCATAAATATAGACGCGGGAACGATCAAAAGGACGCAAGATTATCCAATCTTTTCCGCAAACGCCAGCACATGACCGTCAGGATCAAGCGAGTATGCGGCACGGTCGCCCCAGTCGCGGTCTTTCAGTTCGCTCAACTCGGTCGCGCCTGCATCGAGCGCGCGGCGATGATACTCCGGCGGATTCGTGACACGCAGGTAAAGTTCGGCGCGTGGAATCCCATTCGCGCTTGCGGGGTCGGGGAGGCGGTCTCCGAGCAGGCGTTTGATCCCCGCTTCGGGCATGAGTCCCAGCACGCAGGTTTCGGAGAGGGGGAACTCCGTCATGCCAGGGACGTTGAGGGTCGGCTCGCAGTCGAAGACGCGGGAGTAGAATTCCGCGCTGCGGGTCTGGTCTTGGACATAGAGGATGAGGTGGGTTGTGATCATTGGTTTTTGTGTGGCGGTGGTCGTTTACGTGTCGGGTCTTTGCACTCATGACGATCTCCTTTCATTTCTTTAGCTCGCCAATGAGTGTAAACCTTAAAATCTCGTAGTAATGCGAAATCTCGTTGTAATACTAGAGGGTATTTGAAAATTCCATAAAATTACGCAGGGCAATCGCATCTAAATTTTGACACCCTATATATGGGCATCATTGCCGTAATTGCGCCTTACTGCCCATATATGGATTTCCACATTTGGGCAGAA
>JAGUZU010000014.1 GCA_020060625.1 Anaerolineales bacterium
AGCGCACAGAGAGCACGGAGATTTTTTAAAGGTTTTTCTCTGTGGACTCCGTGATCTCTGTGGTGAAAAAAAGGGAACCCCACCAAATACCAAAGAGCCACTTTTTAAAAGGTTCCGCCGCCCGCTAACATGGGGGGGACATGCTAGCCAGGCGGCGGAGGGACACCAAAATACCAGTAAAAGGGAGGGCAGGTGTCTATGTGGAGAATATACACCCGTTTTGTCCCCAATACATTAAAAAACGATAAGAAACCGGAGTTGTTTTATCTGAATTACTGCTTGTCTCCCCTGAAAATCTTCAGCCATTCGTCCACTTCGCCTGCCGAAAGTTTTTTATCGTCTGTGCCGGTTTTTACCGAAGCGGCTAATGTATTTCTCAACAGGTGTGCGAACGTCTCAGCGGACATAACCTGCGCCTGACTGAGTTTTGCCGCGCCTTGCACTTCGCGGTCGGATGAAACAACCGTCCAGTTCTTTGCGGACTTTCCCATGCGGTTCAATCTCGCGCGGATGGCTGAATCAGCCGTTTGCCCGAGCGGGACGAAATGCGCCCGCACAGTCCCCAGCTTTCGCATCCCAGCCTGACCCGCCGGCGCGCCGTCGAAGTAAACTTCTACTTGATGACGTTTGATCCGCGCGAAATCCTGCAAAATGCGCCCAAGTTCCAACTCATCGTCGGGGTCATCGAGGCGCAACCCCAGTTTGGGGATCAGATTATGACCGTCGATCAGATAGGGCATGGCGCGATTGTACATCATAAAAAGAGACGGTCACCTTGCATGACCGTCTCTTTTCTTATGCGACTTCTGCCACAGTCGTCTTCACATCGAAGACGGGCGGGTTTTCCAGCGTCTTCTTCACCTTGCACAACTCCGCCGAGCGGATCAGCGCGGCGTGATACTGCTCAGGGAAGGTGGGCGGAACCTGGATTTCGAGTTCGATCCTGTCCATCAGTCCCGTCATCATATTCGGGTAATGACGCTGAATGATGCGGATGCCATCAGTGGGAAGGTTGCGCTGTTTGCAGAAACCAAGCACGTAAATGCCCGCGCACGTTCCAATGGACGCAAGGAACACCTCGAACGGCATTGGGGCGGAATCTGCGGGTGGCTGGTCTGTTGCCAGTGTATGCCCTCTAAAGTGGGCATCCACCCGTAATCCGCCAGGGAAGTCAATTAGCATCTCCATGAGAAGCCCTCCAAAAAAATGAAATTTGTCATGAATTTGTGACAGCGCGAAAGAGCCGGATATTACCCGCCTGCACCGATCTTTTTCAAAGATTCGTATATAACGTAAGTTGCCACCGTCAAAAAGAAAGAGGAGGTTCGCATATTTTGGACCGCCGAGGCGCAGAGATCGCGGAGTTTTTCATGATTTTCGGCTCATTGGGAATTGGTGTGGTTAAAACCTTTAGGTACACGGATTTCACGGAAAACACGGAAAAAGCACGGATTTTTTTTAGGTTTTCTCCGTGAAAGTCCGTGCAATCCGTGTACGAATCACGGAGAATCCCAAAGAGCCTGATTTTCTCTGCGTTCTCCGCGACTCTGCGGTAAAAATTAGATATGGCGGCAACTTGGGCTATATAAATTAAACAAAAATGCAAATCGAATATAATGAACTCACATCTCAAAAGGAGTATCACATGGCAAAAAATAGGACAGATATCACCGTGACTCAGGAAGGCGGCGTGATTCGGAACATCCTCAATCAACTCAAACTCATCTTCCGTCTCATGGGAGACCGTCGCGTGAATTTCTTTGCAAAACTCATTCCCATCGGCGCGCTGATCTACCTCGTCTCCCCGATTGACGCGATTTCCATCCCGATCATCGGCGCGGTGGACGATGCCGCCATTCTCTGGCTGGGATCCTATGTCTTTACCGAACTCTGCCCGCCCGATGTGGTGGAGGAACACATGAAGGCGCTCACCAGCAACCTGCAATCGGGATTAGGGGATGACGTGGTGGATGCGGAAACCACCGACGTAAACGAGTAATGAAACGGCTTCTCATCGTTTTATTGACCATGCCGATCGTTGCCTGCGGCGGATCAGCGGATTCTGTTTTCCCAACTGCCACGCTTCTTCCCCCGCTGACGGTTGTTTCGCCCCCCCAGACCGAATCCCAGCCCCAGCCTGAATCCCCCGCCGTCCCGCAGACACAAGCCCCCAGCGCGGGCGCATTCCCAAACCCTGCGGACTACGAATGGCGCCTCATCGCCAGCGGACTGAACCGCCCGGTGGATATCCAATCCGCGCATGACGGTTCGGGCAGGCTGTTCATCCTCGAAAAGTACGGCGTCATCCGCATTTACCAGGACGGACAACTGCTCGACCAACCCTTCCTCGATATTGCCGACCGTGTGGATGACAGCGGCAATGAAATGGGGCTGCTGGGTCTCGCTTTTCACCCGGATTTCGAGCAGAATGGCTGGTTCTACGTCAATTACACCGGCAACGGCGGGCATACCCGTATTTCGCGCTTCCAAGCCGGCGGAGATACCGCCGACCCTGCCAGCGAAAAAATTCTCATGATCGTCAACCAGCCGTTTTCCAATCACAACGGCGGTGCGGTTGCGTTCGGATCGGACGGTTATCTATATCTCGGACTCGGCGACGGTGGCGCGGCGGGCGATCCTTTTAAAAACGGGCAAAATCAAAACACCCTGCTTGGCGCAATTCTCCGCATCGACGTGAACAGCGGCGACCCGTATTCCATCCCTGCGGATAATCCCTTTGGCAATGAAGTCTGGGTGTACGGGCTTCGCAACCCCTGGCGTATATCCTTCGACCGCGCCACGGGCGATTTGTGGATCGGGGACGTGGGGCAGGGTCAATGGGAGGAGATTGATTACCTTCCAGCAGGCTCGCCCGGCGGTGCGAACTTCGGCTGGAGTATCACGGAAGGCGGGCATGGCTATGACGGGCTGCTTCAGGACGGCATGTTGCTTCCTGCCGCTGAATACAGCCATGACTTCGGCTGTTCCGTCACGGGTGGATACGTCTATCGCGGTGCGATGCCCGAATGGAATGGTGTTTATCTTTACGGAGATTATTGCTCGGGAAAAATCTGGGGGTTGATCCTGTCGAATGGTCAGTGGCAGTCTCAAGTCCTGTTTGAAGCGGGTTTGAGAATCACGTCATTCGGCGAGGATGAATCCGGCGAGTTATATCTTGCAAGCGATGACGGCGGCGTTTATATCCTTGCAAAAAAATAAGGACATATCACGTCCTAAATAGGTGGTTTGTCATACAACTTTGTGACGCCTGTCACTGGTCTGGCAGGCGCTTTTCTTTTAAACTACAAACATCAGAGTCAGGAGGCACGTATGGCAGAAAAGATTTGGCAGGTTGAAAAAATCAAGTACTGCGAACACGTCGGCGAGGAAGTTTTCATCGAGAATGAAGTTGTCCTCCCCGCCGAGTTTCTGCCAGACCAGCCCCCGCGAGTGTTGGCGCGCCGTTGTTCTCACGGCATCGAATGCAACATGATGGAACAACCCGCCTGCTCTTTGTGTGGAACAAATCCTGACCTCGACCTTGTGTAATCGGGCATCGCAAGTTGCTCTGAAAACAAACTCTCTCCTCCCTCTGAGTTGGTCTTAAGGCTGCGCCGCGTGAGAACGCGGCGTACGCCGTTAATCGCCATGTCATTGCGAGCGACGCTTCGGGCTTTGCCCTCGCAACGACATAATCACAACCCGCGCACAAAATCCCGCACGATCTTGTCGGCGGGATTTTGTTTCACCTGTTGCGGCTTTCCCGCCTGTTTCAACTCGCCGCCAATGATTACCGCCACACGGTCGCCAAATTGGGCGGCTTCCTTCAAATTGTGTGTCACAAAGATGGTGGTGCGATGATCTTCCGCCAAAACCCGTGAAAGGTCTTCGAGCAAATTTTCGCGCGTCTGCGGATCGACAGCGGAGAATGGTTCATCCATCAATAACAATTCAGGATCGAGAACGAACGCCCGCGCCAGACTGACCCTCTGCGCCTCACCGCCTGAAAGTTGACCTGCGCGACGCTCCAGAAGTTTATCCACGCCCATGGCTTTTGCCCACTTACTAACCCGTGCCTGTGTTTCCTCTTTATCCATCTTGCGGAATTTCAATCCCAACGCGATATTTTCACGGACAGACATATCCATTAATAATGGATCTTGAAAGACGAATGCGATTCGCCGGCGGTATTCGAGGTCGTTCCATTCCTTTTGCGGTTTTCCGTGTAAAGTAATTTCACCTTTTGACGACTTGAGCAAATGCGCCAGCGCCAGCAGGAAGGTGCTTTTGCCCGCGCCATTGGGACCCACCACCGCAAGCGTCTCCCCTTTTTGAATGGACAACGAATCAACTTTGAGCGCATCCCGTCCATTGCGCCGGATGAGTAGATTTTTTATCGAGATCATTTCCGCGCCCCCTTTTGCTGAACCCAGGTCAAGCCAAGGTTGATGAGATAAGTAATGATCAGCAAAAGGGCTGAGAGGGCTAATGCGTTTTCGAACTCGCCTTTCGATGTTTCAAGCACGATGGCAGTCGTCAGCACACGCGTCTGCCCTTTGATGTTTCCGCCCACCATCATGGATGCGCCCACTTCCGAAATGACCGAGCCGAAGCCCGCCATCAGCGCCGCCAACAGCGGAAGACGAGCTTCCCGCCACAGGTGCCAGATCATCTGGAGTCGCGAAGCGCCCAGTCCCAATAGTTGTTGTTGCAGGCGCGGGTCCAGCGCGGCGAGGGCGGCGGCGGTCAACCCCGTCACCACAGGCGCGGCGATGATCGTCTGCGCGATGATGATCGCCCATGGAGTGTAGATGAGACGCAAATCACCGAACGGTCCGCTGCGCCAAAGCGACATGGCGACGACAAGCCCGACCACCACAGGCGGCAATGCCATGCCTGTGTTGACGATGCTCAAGATAACGGAACGCCCCGGGAAATTCCCGAGCGCCAGCCATGTGCCAAACGGCAAACCAATCAGCAGGCTGATGATGGTTGCAATGGCGGAAACTTGTAACGAAAGGGTGGTGATTTGGAGAATTTCATTCATGGTGAAATGACACGTAATGCGTAAAACGTATGAGTACGAGTTACGCATTACGTGTTTCAACCTATTTTAGTCCAAACCCAAATCTGCGTCGGTCTTATCCGCATCGGGGAAGAAGAGCGGCGCGCCGAACTTATCCACGCCGAATTCGCCAATGACCGCCTGAGTTTCAGGAGCAATCATAAAGTTGGCAAAAGCGAGCGCGCCGTCGTAATTCGCCTTGGTCCATAGCTCTGGATTAACCGTGATAACGTGATACACATTCAATAATTTCGCATCGCCTTCAAGCAATATCTCGAGTTGATATGTGTCCTTGTTTGCAAGATACGTGGCGCGGTCGGTGAGAATGTAGGCTTCTTTTTCAGATGCGACAGTCATCGAAGCGCCCATACCCTGACCTGTTTCGACGTACCATGCCTGCCCAGCGGGGTCGAGTTCGGCGGCTTTCCACAATTCCAATTCTTTCTTGTGTGTACCCGAATCATCGCCGCGCGTGATGAATTGCGCGCCTGCTTCAAAGATCGCTTTGAAGGCTTCCACGGTGGTCGCTTTGCCCTTCACACCAGCAGGGTCGGCGGCGGGACCGACGAGAACAAAGTCATTGTGCATGACGAGAAAACGGTCGGCGCCGAAGCCCTCGTCCATGAATTTGACCTCGGATGCAGGCGCATGAACGAGCAGGACATCGGCGTTACCTTCCTGTCCCATCGTCATTGCCTGACCTGAACCCACCGCAATCGTCTGGACGGTGTAGCCAGTCTGTTCTTCGAACAAGGGCACGAGCACATCCAGCAAACCCGAATCCTGTGTGGAGGTGGTTGTGGCGAGAATGATATTCGGGTTGGCAGGCGCTGCAACCTCGGTGGGGGCTTCGGTGGCAGGCGCTTCGGTGGCGACAGGCTCTTCGACAACAGGGGCAGTTGTCGGCGTGGCTGAAGCGCCGCAGGCTGTCATAAAGATGGCGAGGACGAGCAACAAAGAGAGAAGAAACGTTCGTGAAGTGTATTTCATGGGCTTATCCTTTCAGTGATGTTTTGATTTATCAATTAAGATAAAACTTAATTGTAAATTTAAAAATAAAAAACCAATAACCTAGAAACCGACTTGTTCCCCGCTGTGCAGAGGGTTGTAGCCGCCGAGCGAACTAAGCATCGCGCGGAAGTCAGCGGTTTGGATGTAGTCGAGCAGCGGGTTCAATTGCTGCTCCTCTTCACGCGGCAGGACGAGATCGTAGCGTTCCTCGAAGAGCGGAATAAAATCGAGCCCGTGCTGTTGTGCGGCGGCTTGCAGACCGAGGGAAACATCCGCTTTGTTTTGGGAAATTAAATTCGCCGCTTCACTATGTGTTTTGACCTGATTCTCGTACCCGAGTATTTTTTCCACTGGAAGTTTTTGTCTTCGTAATTCAGCATCCAGCCACAGACGTGTCCCCGAACCTGCGTTGCGATTCGTAAAGCGGACGTTCGGTCTGGCAATGTCTGCGATCTTCTTAATCCCTTTCGGGTTGCCGCCGGCGAGCATCAATCCCTGTGTGCGGTAGGCAAGCGTGATGACTTCGACATTGCGGTCGGGAAAAAGATGTTTGACGAAGGGCGTGTTGTACTCGCCGTTTTCATCCAGCAGATGCGAGCCTGAAATTTGGCACAGTCCCTGGCGTAAGTTGACCAGTCCATCCAGCGAGCCGACGGGCAGGCTGAGAATGTTCAAGTGTTTGGCGAGATGCTCCGCAATGGATTCCAACGCGAGGTCGTGACTGCCTGAAAAAATAACCGACGGCTTTTTGCTCTTGGGCAGGACGATCTCCTGCAACAGCAGGGCATCGGCTTTGGCGCGGTAGAATTTTTCCATCACCTTGCCCGTGCGGCGAATCTCGCTAACTTCGATGAGGTTGGCAGATTCAAGCGTCAGAATATGATGCCGCACCCACGCGGGAGACTGTTTCAAGGTCCGCGCGAGATGCGTGAGTGTGGCGGGGGCAGCCATCAACAGGCGCAGGATATCCATGCGGCGTGAATCCGCGAGCAGCTTTATTTTGTCGAAGGAGTTGACGGAGGTGATTGTTTTCATTTTATGAAAAACTTAACCGTGAGTCTACTGGTTAAAGAAATATGAGTCAAGCGCACAGGGCAATCGCATCTAAATTTTGACACCCTATATATGGGCATCATTGCCGTAATTGCGCCTTACTGCCCATATATGGATTTCCACATTTGGGCAGAA
>JAGUZU010000109.1 GCA_020060625.1 Anaerolineales bacterium
GGACGCTGAAAAACGCTGAATACGCGGATTTTTCATGGGGTTTCCGCGTTTATCTGCGCTCGTCAGCGTCCCAGATTAAATTCGGGGTTAATCATGTTTGATTCTTCATAGAAAATTATCAGTACTTCACGAAAGCCCGTAATTGGCGCTCTCGAACGCCCGATTCGCGCTAGAGAGCGCAGACTACGCAAGGTTTTTGTGATCTACTGATTATCAGCGCCCACGCAGGAAGGAAATGATCGTTCCAAAAATTCCGATAAATCCAAGCCCTAAAATCAACAGACCCATAGGCACGCGGCTGATCGCGGAAGTGTCTGGGAGAAATGTGGGGACAATCAGAGGCGCAGGAGGAGTAAATGTCGGCAAACGGGTCGGCGTGACGGGAGCAATGAATGCCGCCGCCAGCGTGGGGTTGATTGTGGGCGTGGAAGCAGGAGTCGGCGTGGCGGGAGCGTCCAGCACGGGCAGGCGTCCCGTTTTGATGATGGTGACGTACGGTCCATATACCCAGGCAACCGAATCGGGGACGCCGGGGTAATAGACTTGAATCCAGTTGCCGTCTTCGGAGATGCCAAAAGCAGGGACTTGCTGCCCCTTCAAGAGAACGCCAATCGCAGGGTATAGATAGGAACTGGGACCGGAGTACACGCTGATCACGTTCAAATCCAGGTTGACGCGGACGATCATGCCGGATGGAGTCCCGGTCACCGTTGGGATCGAACCGGTCGGCTGTTGAGCAGAAACATCCGAGGGGGAAGACAAAGACACCAACATTCCCATTCCCAGGAATATCAGCAGGAGAATAAATGCCAGCCGCGCTTTAAAGTCACTCATTCGAACGTTATCGGCGGATGAGGGAAAGCAAAAAGCCGAGTAAGCCTAAAACCGCCAGGGCGGCAATGATGGCGGCAAGCGGGACGGAATCATCCGTATAAAAGGAGGATGGCTGGGTAAAAGTCGGGCTGACTTCCAAGGTTGGAGGCGGGGTAAAGGTGGGCAGGCGCGTGCTTGTCGGCTGGATGACGAACTGCGCGGCAAGCGTCGGGTCAATGGTGGATGTGGCGGGGGGCGCCGGGGTTGGCGGCGGCTCGACAATCTGCAGCGTCCCTGGAGAAAGCTGAACAAGCGGAGAATATACCCAGCCTTTTCCGCCGGGAGCAGACGGGAACTCGATCTGTATCCAATCGCCGCCGGGCGACCTGCCCAACGCCCGGGCGGTGGCGCCGGAGACCATGGTCCCTACCACCGGGTAAATTGTGGAACTCGGACCCATGCGAATATTTATTTGGGGTTCATCATACAATACCGTGATGAAGATGCCCGCTTCCGGCGTGGAATCGGTTGTGGGTCCTTGAGCCAGGACAAGGGTCGAAGGAGAGGCGGCGGATGATCCAACGATAAGAAGCGCGATCAATAGTATAAAGATGATGGGCTGAAACCGGGTTTGCGTCATTTCGTATTATTTTCCAAGGAGAATCGCAAAGGCGATTATAATCGAGTTTATGGAGCGACGAATCTTTCATGGCAGGATCGATCCGCTGGATGTTGCGCAGGCGTTGATCGGCGAATTCAACCGGGGAAATCTTCGCGCGCAAACCTTCGGACAGAGCGATAAAATCATCGTGCAGGTGGGAACGCGCCCGGGCGCGGCGTCCGGCGGGCAGACAGCAATGACCGTAACCGTCCAGACGCTGGAAGAAGGCGTCATGGTGGAATTGGGACAGCAAGCCTGGCTTGGAGTTGCCGCAAGCCTCGGCGTGAGCGCGCTTTCCGCCCTGAAGAATCCGTTCAGTTTGCTGGGACGCCTCGACGACATTGCCCAGGACATCGAAAACCTCCAGCTTCGGGAACGCGTATGGCAGGTCATTTCAAAAACGGCGCGGGCGGCGGGAGCGTCTGCCGAACTTTCCGAAAACCTTAAGCGCACAACCTGCGAGTATTGCCATGTGGCGAATCCGGTCGGCGCCCCGGCGTGTATTGCTTGTGGAGCGCCGCTTGGCAGGGCGCAGCCTGTCGCCTGTAAAAAATGCGGGTTTGTCCTAAAGGCTGGGGAAAAAACATGCCCCAATTGCGGACAGTTGATCTAATCTCCGCCGCGCGGTTGTCACCGGTCTTGCGAAATTGATGGGCGCATTCTATAATGCCCAGGATTGGCAATCATGAACTTAAGAGACCTCGAGGCTCGCCTTCAAAACCTGATCGAGATCGACCTGCTGAGTGTCCTGCCGGGCAGAAAGGTGGAGGATGTTATCGTCCAAAAACTGGCGGCAGCGATCCATCAAAACACAATGACAACGGACGACGGCAAAACAGCCGTACCGGATATGTACACGCTCATCATGCACCCGGAAACATCACCGCTCTGGCAAAACGAGAAGTTGCTTGCGATCCTGCTGCATTCGATCACAACGGTCGCGCAGGAAGCAGGGTTTGAATTTACAATATCGCCGACCATCACCGTCACTTCAGATGAGAAAGTTCCCGTCAACGACGCCCAGATCGTGGTGTCCAATAGAATCGAAACCATGGCAGAGACAAACGCATCCCCCTCCCCGCTCGAAACCGGCAACTTGAACGACAGCGAAAAAATCCCCGAAAACGCGTTTTTGATCGTAGAGGGGGTAAAGGTCTTTCCGCTTACCGTGCCGGTCGTAAACATGGGACGCAGGCTGGATAATCAATTGATCATAGATGATCCGCGCGTGTCCCGCAACCACGCCCAATTACGCGCCATCAAGGGACGTTATGTGCTGTTCGACCTGAACTCGACCGGCGGCACGTTCGTCAACGGGCAGCGCACCAGCCAAAGCGTACTCTATCCGGGGGATGTGATCTCGCTGGCGGGTGTGGCGCTCATTTTCGGACAGGACGCGCCTCCCCCCAGCGCCGGTACGGATACTGCTTCGACACCCGGCGCCGCATCCGACCGCCCGACCGCCCTGATCAAAGACCATTCCACAGCCAAATTGAAGAAAAAATGAGCGGGTCGATTGTATTGGCGTTACGGCTGGCGACAGCGCTGGCGTTATATGGATTTCTCGGCTGGGCGCTGTACTATCTTTACCACGAAGTACAGCGGCAAAGCCAGGCGCTGGCTGGACGCCGAACGCCGGGAATCAGTTTCACGGTCAAGCATGGAGGCGGGGGGTCCTTGTACAAACATTTCGCCCAGCCTGAGATCACCCTCGGGCGCGACCCGGGCTGCGACATCCCGCTCATGGATGACACCGTCTCCACGAGACACGCGGAATTGACCTATCACCACGGTCAATGGTGGCTGGAAGACCTTTCCTCCACAAACGGAACCCTTCTGAACGAGACGCCCATCACCATGCCGACTGTCATCACCTCCGGCGACGAAATCCGCTGCGGCGCCACGCGGCTGACAGTCAACCTCGCGGAAGACGTGCTTATAGAACCCACCCAAAGAATAGGAAAAAACGAAAATGGATAAAGCGAAGATCGCGATCATCGGCGGCTCAGGCTTGTACCGCATGAAAGGGCTTGAATCCACGGAAGAACTCGCCATGGATACGCCTTTCGGAAAACCCAGCGCGCCCATTACCATCGGCACGTTGGAGGGAGAACGCGTCGCATTCCTCGCCCGCCATGGCATCGGGCATTTCATCACCCCCACCGAAGTCCCCTACCGTGCCAATATCCATGCGCTGAAATCGCTGGGAGTGGAACGCATCATCAGCATCAGCGCCTGCGGCTCCCTGCGGGAAGACTACGCGCCTGGCGACATCGTCATCCCCGATAATATCTTTGATTTCACAAAAGACCGCGCGCGTTCCTTCTTCGGCGAGGGGCTGGTCGCCCACATCAGTGTGGCAGACCCGTTCTGCGAAGACCTGTCCGGGCAGCTCGAGGCAGCCGTCCGCGCGACCGGAGCGAAGACGCATCACGGCGGCGGATTCATCACCATCGAAGGACCGCGCTTCTCCACAAAAGCAGAATCGAATACCTATCGCTCGTGGGGCATGTCCATCATCGGCATGACCGCCTCCCCGGAGGCGTTCCTGGCGCGCGAAGCGGAGATATGCTACGCCACGATGGCGCACGTCACCGATTACGACGTCTGGCACGTAAGCGAATCGCCGGTGACGGTTGAAATGGTCATCCAGACCCTTAACAAGAACACCGAGGTTGCGCAGGAAGCCATTCGAAATCTCGCGCGCGATATAAAACCCGAACGCGCCTGTAATTGCGAAACTGCGTTGTCCACAGCCTTGATAACCGACCCAAAGGTCATTCCAGAATCAACCCGCAAAAAACTGGACCTGCTCGTCGGAAAATATTACAAGTAATAATGAACGACCAAACGCAAAGCCGCTTGTTAAGGTGGGCGGCTTTATTTCTTTTTCTCCAGTCCGTCATCCTCACTCTCTCTCCGGCAGTGCGCGAACGCGCCTGGGACGTGGACTACAGGCTTTCGCACTGGATCGGATTTCTTGCATGGGGGGCGCTAACATTTCTCGCACACCGCGCCGCCATAAAATACCTGCCCGACCGCGACCCATATCTCCTGCCGGCGGCGATGCTGCTCAGCGGCTGGGGCATGCTCACGATCTGGCGGCTGGATGAAACCTTCGGCATACGCCAGAGCATCTGGGTCGGCGTCAGCATTCTCGCGTTCATCCTCGCGCTGCGCTTCCTTCCAAACCTGACCATTCTGCGAAGGTACAAATACATCATACTGAGCGGCGGCTTGCTCATCACCGCGTTGACTCTCATCTTTGGGACAAACCCGCTCGGCTTCGGTCCACGCTTGTGGCTGGGATGCTGCGGGGTGTATTTCCAGCCGTCCGAACCATTGAAAATCCTTTTGGTCATCTACCTTTCCGCCTATCTCGCCGACCGCGCCAGCATTAAACTATTTTCGTTTCCGCTCCTGGTTCCCACGCTCGCGCTCACAGGAGTCGCCCTGCTCCTGCTCCTGGTCCAGCGCGACCTCGGAACAGCGTCCATCTTCATCTGCATATTTACCGTCATCATCTTCATTGCAACCGGCAAAAGGCGCATCCTATTAAGTTCCACCTTCTTTCTATCGCTCGTGCTTCTGCTCGGCTATTTTTTCATAGACATCATCCACGTCCGCGTGACCGGCTGGCTCAACCCATGGGACGACCCCACCGGCAACTCGTACCAGATCGTCCAATCCCTGCTTGCGGTTGCGAACGGAGGCACCATCGGCAGGGGACTCGGCATTGGAAGCCCCCTTCTCGTACCCGTCGCCATCTCCGATTTTATTTTCACGGCGATAGCGGAAGAAACGGGTCTCGCCGGGACCTTGGGGCTGATCGCCACCATCTGGCTGATCCTCGCCCGGGGCTTGATCATCTCCCTCCGCGCATCGGACAGGTTTCGGCGTTATCTTGCGGCGGGTGTGGCAACCTATCTGGGAGTCCAGAGCCTGCTCATCATCGGGGGCAACGTGCGAATGCTTCCGCTCACAGGCGTCACCCTGCCTTTCGTTTCCTACGGCGGCTCCTCCCTGCTGACCTCCTTCATTGCCCTGTTCCTCCTGCTTGTCATCAGCGATACCGACGACGAAGAGCCTGCCGAATTACATGACCCAAAGCCTTATACATTTCTGGCGGGTATGCTCGCGCTCGGACTGGCGCTCAGCGCCCTGACAACAGCCTGGTGGACAATCGTGCGCGGACCCGACCTGCTCACCCGCACCGACAATCCCCGCCGCTCCATTGCAGACCGATTCGTCCCCCGGGGAAAATTGGTGGACAAAAACAACCTGCCCATTAATGTAACGGAGGGAAAAAGCGGTACCTACACCCGCGTTTATCTTTACCCCGAACTCGGACCAATAACTGGCTATACGCATCCCGTCTATGGGCAAGCCGGGTTGGAAGCCAGCCTCGATGCCTACCTGCGCGGCTTGCAAGGCAACCCTGCCAGCATGATCCTTTGGCATCAATTGATCTATGGAACGCCTCCCTCCGGGCTGGACGTGCGCCTGAGCCTCGACTTGTCCCTCCAAACCACAGCAAACCAACTGCTGGGCGGACATCGCGGCGCAATCCTCTTAATTAATGCGGATACGGGCGAAATCCTCGTCATGGCATCTCACCCAACCTATGACCCCAATAAACTCAGCGAAGAGGGCGAGGCACTGGCACAAAATCCGCACTCACCGCTCCTGAATCGCGCCACGCTGGGTCTTTATCCCATCGGCACGGCAACCCTGCCGATGGTCCGCGCGAGGTTTGGAGAAGACCAGCCAACCGATGAGGAACTGCGGGCTTATTACGGGAAACTCGGGCTGTACAACTCCCCCGTTTTAAATATTCCAACGGCATCCGATGCGGGTAATGAAGATCCGCAAACGTTAAGGGCAAGTCCATTGCAGATGAGTCTTGCAGCGGCGGCGCTCAGCCATAGAGGAGTTGCGCCCGCGCCACGGATCGCAACCGCAGTGAATACGCCTGAACAGGGATGGGTGGTGCTTCCGGTGTTGAGTCAGCCCTTTGAGGCGATCCAACCCAGGGCGGCGGACGAGGCGGCGCTTGCGTTCATTCAACCGGGAAGACCATATTGGAGTCACGTTGGACAGGCAAGCCTGGACAAGACCATCGTTACCTGGCTGCTGGCAGGCACGTTACCGGACTGGAAAGGCGCCCCGCTGGCGCTGGTTATTGCGCTGGAGGAAAATAATATCCCGCTGGCAAATTATATCGGCGAGAATCTTCTTGACACGGTACTGAATCAATGACCAGAATCAAAAAGATCAGGCGCTCGCCTGATCTTTTTGATTTGTCCTTTACATGCCGTCGTCGGTGTCTTTTGCGGCATATCCGGGACCGCTCTTGAAGAAGTCATAGTTCGGCTGGATGTCCGGAGTGAGGTCAACCACTTCGCCGGCTTCAAGTTGTTTGGCGGTTTCCAACACGACCTGCTTGCCGTGGTGATTGGTGCCTTCGTAGTGACCGGTGAGACCAACCTTGCTGATGTATTCGCCGCCCTTGGCGGTGTAAGCGGAGGGAACTTCATCTTCGGGGAAGATGGCGGCAAACGGGCACTCGGGAACGCAAGCGCCGCAGTCGATGCAGGTGTCCGGGTCGATATAAATCCAGGGCCATTCCGCAACGGGCTGACCGGGAATCATACATTCAACCGGGCATACTTCGATGCAGCCGCGGTCACGAACGCAAAGACTGGTGATAATGTGGGTCATGGGTTTTCTTCTCCTTGTGAGATTATAAACAAACGAGACGCACCTATTATATCGTTGTTTATCGGCATGACAAGGTGTAAAAAGTCACAGCAGTCACAGCGCGCTTTTTCTCAAAGTCAGGATTCGTGATGGCAAACGCCCCCGCATTTCTTGCAGGGGCGAAAACTTCAAGTTTACTTCGCGGCGAATTTTTCAGCCACCGCATCCCAGTTGACCACGTTCCACCAGGCGGCGATGTAATCAGGGCGGCGGTTCTGATAGTTCAGGTAGTAGGCATGTTCCCAGACGTCGATGCCGAGGATGGGGATCAAGCCGTCGGAAAGCGGATTATCCTGATTGGGGGTGGAAACCACAGCCAGTCCACTGCCCTTCTTGACGAGCCAAGCCCAGCCGGAGCCGAAGCGGGTCGCGGCGGCATTGTTGAATTCCGCCTTGAAATCGTCGAAGGATTTAAAAGAAGCCTCGATGGCTTTCAGCAGTTCACCTTTCGGCGCGCCGCCCGCATTGGGAGCCATGATCTCCCAGAACAAATTGTGGTTGTACGTGCCGCCGCCATGATTGCGAACAACACCTCGCACGCCTTCGGGAACGGCGTTCAAGCCGCTGAGCAATTCCACAAGCGATTTGCCAGCCAGTTCGGGCGTCTTTTCGATGGCGCCATTCAAATTGGTGATGTACGCCTGATGATGCTTGGTGTGATGGATCTCCATCGTGCGAGCGTCGATATGCGGTTCGAGGGCGTCATACGCATAATTAAGTTTGGGAAGTTCAAAAGCCATGAGAGTCTCTCCTTAAGTTGGTTGGTTTACACAGACTGCCCCGCAAAAAGAAATTGCCACACCGAATGCAGGGCGTTTTTCAATGGGTATAATTCGATTTTACCTTGAACCTCGCAAGCCCGCAAGATTTTGGACAATTTTTATACAAATATCATATAAATTGAGGCGACCACATGACCGACACGCGCGCGCGACTCCTGCTCCCCTTTGCCATCACCATCGCCATCCTCGCGGTTTCGACCGCGAGCATTTTTATCCGCTTCGCGCAGAACGATGGCGCGCCTTCGCTCGTGATTGCCGCGCTGCGATTGACGTTTGCCACACTGCTGATCGCGCCCGTCGCGCTTGCCCGCCATTCGGACGAAATTCGCCGCTTCACCCGGACCGAAATCCTGCTCGGCGTTTTCTCGGGCATTTTCCTCGCCGTTCACTTTGCCACGTGGATCAGCTCGTTGGAATTCACCAGCGTGGCGAGTTCAGTGGTATTCGTCAGCACGGGTCCGCTGTGGGTGGCGCTGCTTTCGCCGATGCTGTTGAAGGAACACGTCTCGCGCACCGCCATTGTCGGGTTGGCGCTGGCTCTGGTCGGCGGGACAGTGATCGGGTTGTCCGATGCGTGTGCCTGGGAACACGGTCTCGCCTGCCCCGCGCTCGCGGGCGTCCTGAAAGGTCGCGCCATGTGGGGAAACTTCCTCGCGCTGGCTGGAGCTTGGGCGGTGACGGGCTATCTCATCATCGGCAGGAAACTGCGGGCGGGCATGTCACTGATGCCGTATATCTTTTTGGTATACGGGATGGCGGCGCTCGTGCTGATTGGCATCATGGTCGCAGCGGGAGATTCGCCGTTTGGCTTCGCGCCCCAAACCTACATCTGGATTCTTTTACTTGCCGCGCTCCCGCAGTTGATCGGACATTCCACATATAATTGGGCGTTGAAATACCTGTCCGCCGCGCTTGTGGCGGTGACCACGCTCGGCGAACCGATCGGCTCGGCAGTTCTGGCGTTCTTTATCCTGGATGAAACCCCAACCCTGACGGTCATCGTCGGCGGTGTTTTTATTTTGACGGGAATCTATCTCGCGTCGAGGAGGAATGCGTGAAACTTCAATCTCATCTGCATCTTGAAACATATAACATCCCCTACGAAGCCCGCAGTTTTTCGCCGGAGACCGAAAAAGGCGCGGCGAACGTCGCCAGGGTTTTGGGCTTCCCCGAACGGCAGGCGGTGAAGACACTCATCTTCCGCGTGGTGGATACGGGCGAATGCGCGCTTGTGATGCTCGGCGGCGACCAGAACGCGATTTCAGGGAATTTGAAACGGGCAATCGGCTCGCGCAATATCCAGATGGCGCCGCCCGAAGTCGTGAAGGAAGTGACGGGGTACGTCATCGGTTCGATCCCTGCCTTCGGCTGGCAGCCGGAGGGCTTCCGCACTTTCCTCGAAGCGACGCTGATGAAGGAACCCATCCTCGGCACGGGCGCGGGTCAATGGGGCGAGGAGATCATGATCACGCCGGAAAATCTGGTAAAGGCGAGCAATGCCATCGTGGTGAATTTGACGGAGCGGGAGAAGACAACAAATTAGGCAGGTTGCGCGCATGAACATACTATGACTCACTGGGAATCGCCGTGATTAAAACCTTTTTGGACACGGATTGCACGGATTTCTAAAGGTTTTTTCTGTGTGAATCCGTGAGACTTGTACTGAGCCTGTCGAAGTATCCGTGTCGTCCATGTACAGAATCACGGCAACTCCCAGAGAACCCATCAGGGCAATCGCATCTAAATTTTGACACCCTATATATGGGCATCATTGCCGTAATTGCGCCTTACTGCCCATATATGGATTTCCACATTTGGGCAGAA
>JAGUZU010000071.1 GCA_020060625.1 Anaerolineales bacterium
TTACCGCCAAGATGCCAAGTACGCCAAGTTTTCAAGGTTTTCTTGGCGGCTTTGGCGCACTTGGCGGTTCGATTTTGTGCGTTTGTACGGTAGCGAGTCTTTGGAATAAAAAGAGGCTTCCACATGGAAAGCCTCTTCTCCTAACCGCCAACCGCTAACAGCCAACCGCTAACTATTCATAAACGCTTCAAGATTATCCTTGCTGATGCGGAACGCCTTGCCGACCTTCTTCGCCTTCAGGCTTCCATCCTCGATGGCTGCCAGGATATCTTCCTCGGTCACTTTCATGAACTGCGCCGCCTCGGCGGGAGTCATGATGTCGGGCATCTTCGCGCCGGCGGCAGGGGCGCCGCCCGGAGTCTGATACCCGCCCTGCAATGCCTGCCCCATGATATTGCCGATCCCCATCCCCGCGCCGATACCGGCGGTCAATCCCGCGCCGCCGCCTTCGTTCTGAGCCGCATCGCGCATCGCGTCCGCGGCTTGCAGTTGGGTGTAGGTCGCCATGTCCAGCATGCCCATGTCGCGCAGTTCCTGGGCGGATTTGTCGCTCGGTTTCAGGTTGCCGATGTAGAAAGTCTTGAGCGTCAGCCCGAGCGCGTCGAAATCATCCTGCGCCTTCGCCCGCACAGCCGCGCCCAATTCCTCGGTCAGACCGATCATCTCTGGCACGGAATTCTTTGCGGCGGTTTCGCCGAGCGCATCCTGCAATTTGGAAAGCAGCATGGTGCGCAGCCGCTCTTCGATGTCAGTCGTTCGGTAGGTGTGTTGCACGCCCACGATCTGCGTCACGAATTGCTGCGGGTCCTTCACTTGGAACGAGTAGGTGCCAAATCCCTGCAGCAGCGCCACGCCCAAGCCCATGCCCGGGTTGCGGACGATGATCGGCTGCGGCGTGCCCCACTTCTTGTTTGCAAATTCCTTTTTGGAAACGAAATACACTTCCGCGGGGAACGGCGTGCGGTCGTTGAATGCCTTGCCGATCAGATCGATCAACAACGGGATGTTCGCTGTGGCGATGGTGTGTCGCCCGGCTTTGAAAACATCCAGCGCGTTGCCGTCGCGGAAGAACACCGCCCACTGGCTTTCGCGCACGATCACCTGCGAACCGACGCGGAAATCGCCGATGCCCTCCTCTGGAAAGCGATGGACGATCTCATCCGACATCTCATTTGCATATTCAATGACGTCAAAAATCCTGGCCATATTTTTTTCTCCTTTTTCGCAATAACGGTTTGATTATAGTCCAACTGGACGGCTGGTCAAGAACCGTTTATCCTATTTCCCTACGATATTCAAACCGTTTCGTTTCACGCCTCATCCCCACTGCCTCACCCCTTCATCGGTTTCCCCGATCCCTTGTCGCGGACCATCAACACCTCCGCCATAATGCTGACCGCGATCTCTTCGGGCGTCTCCGCCTCGAGTTCGATTCCCATCGGCGAATGGACTCGCGCGATTCTTTCCTCGGAAACTCCCTTTTCCTTCAATGCTTTGGTGGTCGTTGCCCAGCGGCGCTTCGAGCCGATCACGCCGATGTAGGCGGCGGGGGAATCTAGAAGCGCGGGCAGTCCTGCCGCATCCACGTTCGAGCCGCGTGTCGTCAGAATCAGGAACGTCCGCTTGTTGATGGAAATATGCTCGCCGAGTTTCTCCATCGGAACAGCGTGATACGAATCCGCGCCGGGGACGACTTCGGGCGTGCAGAATTCCTCGCGGTCATCGCAGACCGCCACGCGGAATCCCAGCCACTTCGCCAAATGCGCGACAGCCTTGCCCACGTGTCCCGCGCCGATGACGACCACCGTTGGGGTCGGAAGGATCGGTTCCACAAACACCTCCACCTGACCGCCGCACACGCCGGGATCGCCGCGCGAGGGATCAGCCATGTTGTAATGCAGCAGGCGCGGCTCGCCGTCGCTCATCGCCATCCAAGCCTCATCGAGGACGCGATGCTCCAAATCCCCGCCGCCGACCGTGCCGATGAATTTGCCGTCGGGATACACCAGCATTTTGCTGCCCACGTGCCGCGGCGTGGAGCCTTCGCTCTTCACCACTGTGCATAACGCGGCGGAACCGTTGTTCTTTTCGATTTCGGAGAGGGCTTGGTAGATTGAATTCATGAAATTTTAGAATTTTCATCAATTACTTGAATTATTTTGTTGTTTTCAGCGTGCAATTTTTGTAGAGATTCTGGGGTGAGTTTTCCGTCTGCCAATAACTCTAGGACTCGCACATTAAAGTTTACATAAACAAAAGTTGGAACCATTTTTATCTTTCTACCTTGGTCGGCATGCCTCTGAAGAATGCTGAGTGTGCTTTCCCACTGTTTGATGCCTAGCTCATGTCCGAGTTGAAGCAGTTGTCTTTTCCATTCCGCTTTTGCATTTATATGCGTAACTATCCAACTCCCAAGAAATCCAATTACTCCGCCAACAAGCGCTCCAGCTAATGTCCCAAACGTTGCTATTCTTTGCGCTTCAATTAATGCCTGATTTGTATCCATAATATTTTCCTTGTGTTGGAAAATTACTTTTATCTTTCCAATAAACCCAACACCACAGGCAGCAACTGCTTCTTCCGGGAAACCACGCCGGGCGCGTCGCGCGTGCCGTCGGGCAGGGGCGGGTAGTGCAGGTCGTTGAGGATGGGCGGGTGATCGGACGAGATCAGCAGGCGGCTGGAACCGCGCACCACATCGGTCACCAACAGCATGGCAAAATCCAGCCCGCGCTTGTCCCTTAATTCATCGAGGGATTTCATAAGCGGAGTGAGATGTTCGGAAAGCTGCATCAGGTCGGTCACTTCGGCTTGGGCGATGGCGAGTTTGAAGCCGCCCGCCTCGTAGGCTTTGATATCCGTGCTGACGATCTCTTCCGGTTTGCGATGTGAGAGTCCCGCGCCCGCCGAAAGCACGGCTTTGCCGTAGGAATCGATTGTCTCGCCCTTAAGCGGACTTCCGCCCACGAACGCCCATCGCGCAAGTTTTTGGGCGGCGGCATGGTCGCGCGGCGTGGTCGTGGGAGATGTCAATATAAGGGTATCAGATAAAAGTCCGGCAAGAAGCGCGCCTGCCAGCGCCGGTGGGGCGGAGAGCCCCGCTTCGGCGGTCTGTTCCGTCACAAGCGTCGAAGTCGAGCCGACCACATCCACCTTGAAGCGGATGGGTTGGTGTGTGTACGGGTTTCCGAGGCGGTGATGATCGAGGATTTCGAGCAGTTCCGCCTCTTCGAGTGCGGCAATTGCCTGGCGCGGCTCGTTATGATCCACGAGAATAATTTTCAAGCGCGGCGGGTTGAGCAGGTTACGCTGGCGGGCAATGCCGAGATACAGCCCGTTTTCATCCACCACCCAGTAATCGTCAATTTCGTCGCGCAGGATGCGGTTGAGCGAATCGCGGATGTGCGCGTTGGCGGAGAACTTTGGAATACTCGTGTTCGCCGCATCCTTGCACGGCGCGGACATCATCTCGCGCGCGGTGGCGTCCCCGGGTTGCGGACCCAGCGTTTCGGAAAAATACTTGAACAGGCTGAAGCCGTTGATAAGCCCGTAAGGCGTGCCGTCTTCGTTGACGACGGGCGCAAGCCCGCCGGTGCGGCTGGCAAGATTCCACGCCATGCCGATCTGCGAATCGGGGCGGATGGTGTCGAACCGCTGCATCACGGAATTGAAGCGCGGCGACGCATCCGTCAGCAGAGTCGGCGCTTCGAGTTCGAGAGTCTTCAACACCCACGAGGTCTGCGCGTTCAACGCGCCCGCGCGCGCCGAGATTGCGTCGGCTCCATCGCGCTCGCGCAGCAGCCAGGCATACCCCATGGCGGAGGCGATGGAATCGGTATCGGGATTGATGTGACCCACTACAAAAATTTGATCGGACATTGATTTACGACATCTCCAAAATTGCAGGGAACGATATGATTATATCCCGCCTTATCCGAAAGATGGGATAAAAAGAGACGCGACCGGACAAAAACAGCCGCGCCTCTTTTCTGACCTCGAACCTGCTTCTGTTTACTGGCGCCTGATCGCCTTCCAGACCTTCTCCGGCGTGGCGGGGATCTCATCCACGTTCACGCCGACGGCATCCAGGATCGCGTTGCCCACTGCTGGCGCGACGCCGTCCATCGGAATTTCCGCCACCGCCTTCACTCCGAACGGATGGCTCGGCTCGAACGTCTCCACGAAGATGGTCTCCAGTTCGGGCATCTCGTCTGCGCGGAAGATGTGATAGCGGTCGAAGTCTCGTTCGATGGCGTTGCCTTTTTCATCGTAGCGCATCTCCTCGCAGACCGCGTAGCCGAGCGCCTGCGTCATGCCGCCTTCGATCTGCCCCGAAGCCGTCAGCGGATTGACGATCACGCCCGAATCCACCGCCATGACGAGTTTGTCCACGGTGACCTGACCTGTTTCGGTGTCCACGGTCACTTCGGCGAACTGCGCGGCGAACGGCGGCGGCGAGACCGGCGAGACGTAACTCGCCACGCCCATGATCTGCTCCTGGTTGTTCTTGTGCAGGGTGTCCAATGCAACTTCGGCAAGGGTCACAGAACGTCCGTCGGGAGCGATTGCCTTCCTGTCCGATAATCGAATATTCGAATATTCGGACTCCGCAAGTCCGAGCATCGTTGCCGCGCGGATTTTGATCCGCTCCGCCGCGATCTGAGCCGCTTTAGTCGCGGCAGTCCCCGAAATGTACGTCGTTGAAGAAGCATACGCGCCCTTGTCGAACGGCGTGAAATCCGTATCCGACGAATAGCAGATGATGTCCTCGACGGGAACGCCGAGAACTTCCGCCGCCATCTGCGCAAGGACGGTGTCTGAACCTGTCCCCAAATCCGTTGCGCCGACCAGCAGGTTGAACGAGCCGTCGTCGTTCATCTTGATCGAAGCGCCGCCCATATCGAGGTAGGGGATGGCGGTTCCCTGCATGACCATCGCAACGCCAATCCCCTTGCGCTTGTAGGACAAGCCTATGGCTTGTCCTTTGGCTTGTCCACGCAAGTCGGAGATTTGCGGTACATGCCACGCCTCATTCCCAAACTTCTGATCCCAGCCAATCGCCGCCTTGCCCTGCACGACGCATTGCTCCAGCCCAACCGTGTGGATGATCTCCGGGCGCGGCTCGCGTCCCTCGTTCCATGCCGTCGAGAAGGGGTGATATTCACCAGGGTGGATCGCGTTCTTCAAACGGAATTCAATCGGGTCAAAACCCATCGCCCGTGCGATCTTTTCGATATGACGATCAAGGGGCCAGTAACCCTGCGGCACGCCATAGCCGCGGAAGGCGCCAGCGGGCGGCGTGTTGGTATACACGATATCCGCGTAGAAGCGGATGTTAGGACTCTTGCGATACTCCCCGTCGCCGACGTACAACGCCATGGATTTGTGACCTGTGTTGCCTGTCACGGTCAGCGCATGGCAGCCGTACGCGCCCGTATCCGACAGCGCATACATGGAGTTAGCGGTGATGGTTCCGTCCTTTTTCACGCCCGTTTTCATCTTGATCCGCATGGGATGGCGCGAGCGCGCGGCGATGAATTCCTCTTCGCGGGTGTACTCGTAAATGACCGGGCGCTTGGTGGCGATGGTCAGGTGCGCAGGCACGTCTTCCATCAGCACTTCCTGTTTGCCGCCGAAGCCGCCGCCGATGCGCGGCTTGATGACGCGGATGCGCTTCACAGGCAGACCCAGCACGGGCGCGAGCATCCTGCGCACGTGAAACGGCACTTGAGTTGATGTGCGAATCACAAGACGGTCATCCTCGTCCCAATACGTGACCGCCACGTGCGGCTCGATGTGCGCCTGCTGTACCTTTGGCACTTCGTATTCGGCTTCGAAAATTTCATCCGCTTCGGCGAAGCCTTTTTCCACGTCGCCGATGTCAATGCGGATGTGCGCTGCAAGATTTTTGTCGGGATTTGAATCCGCAAAGTTGACATACTCTGGCTCGTCGTGGATTTTCACGGGGTTATCCAGTGCTTCGCGCGAGTCCAGGATGGCGGGCAGGATTTCGTATTCCACCTCGATCAGCGACAACGCCTTCTCCGCAATTTCGGGCGTCTCCGCTGCGACGAACGCCACACGGTCGCCGACGAAGCGGACTTTGTTATCCAATGAAAACGTATCCAGCGGACCGGGAATCGGGTCGGATTGTCCTGCCGTGGAATACACCACTCGCGGAATATCCTGCCACGTCAGCACCGCGGCGACGCCATCGAGCGACTTGGCTTTTGTTGTATCGATCTTTTTGATCTTTGCATGTGCGTGCGGCGAATGCAAAACCTTCGCGTGGAGCAATCCGCGTTTTTCAAAGTCGCCTGCGAAGGCGGGCTTGCCCTGCACCAGTTTGATCGCGTCCACTTTGATCTCGGGCTTGCCGACGGTTTGCCAGGTCTGGCTTTCGGGTGTGACCACTACTTTTGGTCGAACCAGCACAGAGGTCGGAGAAGAGGCGGGCGCGTCCGTGGCGGGAGAATCAGGCGCGGGCGTCCCGAAATCCCAATTGATCGAGCGGATGTCAATCGGTTCGTCGCCGCGCATTTCCGCCGCCGCTTTCAACACCGCCTGGACGGGTTTGAGATAGCCCGTGCAGCGGCACAGGACGCCGGAAATCGCCTCGCGGACCTCCGCCTCGGTTGGGTTGCTGTTTTTCTCGAGCAGACTCTTCGCCGCGAGAATTTGCGCGGGCGTGCAGTAGCCGCATTGGATCGCACCCGACTCGACGAATGCGCGCTGAAGCGGATGCAAGCCGTCGGTCTTCCTCCAGCCCTGTTCGGGATGTTCGCCGAGCGCTTCGATGGTGGCGACGCTGTGACCTTCCGCCTGCGCCGCAAGCATCGAACCCGCGTTGACCGGCTTGCCGTCCAGCAGCACCGTATCCGCGCCCGAAAGCCCGTGCTCATCGCCGAACTTCACGCCGTGAAAGCCCAGTCCGCGCAGCGCGGCGAGCAGGGTGGCGGATGCGGGGGCGTCCAGTGTGTGTTCAATTCCGTTGATTTTGAGGGTGATGTTCATGGCAGCTCCTTGTAGAACAAGTCTATAGACTTGTTCTACAGCAGGTTGGGATTGATGTAAGTATAAGACCAGTCCTGCCAATTCTCAACCAGCCCAGCCTTGACGGGGTTATTGGCAATGTACTCAAGGATTCTCATAAATTCCTGTTCATTTCTTACAACATGGTCGTAACTTTCATGCTGCCAGAATGCGCCTTTACGCCCGAGTAATTTTGCGCAGGCATAACCTGTCCGCCCTTTGAGCAGGCGCATGGCGTGACTTACTGCGGTGTAGTGTTTTTCGTCGCCTGATGGCGGCGGTTCGGGGATGTCCTGCTGGTTCATCAGCAGATGACAATGATTGCTCATAATGCAGTAAGCATGCAGACAATAAAAATCAGGATGCAGAGTGTGAAGTTCTCGTACAACAATTTCCGCGAATCGCGGTTCGGCAAGCCAGCGCGGTCCGTCGTTGGGATGGTCGAGCAAAGCGTCGAAGCGGGCGAAGTGGCGTTTTTGCGCTTTGTAGCGTTCTTCGCGCAGTTCGTTTCCCTTGAACTTTCCAGACAACGAGCGTTTTTCGTTCTCGTATTCCTCTTTTAATTTTTTCCATACCTCCACAGGCAGGCTGCCTGCCAGCCGAAAGGTGATGAAGTACGCGGCGTTGGGCAAATGATAATGGGGGAGGTTGCGGTGAAAGTATTCGCTCATGGTTTACTTGGACGTGTAACGCAAGTCTATAGACTTGCGTTACATCACTTGATGCGATTCCTCAATTCCTGTAAATGGGCAAGGATGTCTGGGTGGAAATCGTATTTACCCGCGTGCGTCAAGCCTTCTTGTGTAATGCGCTCCAATTCCTCCAGGGTTATGTGATTTTGTTGTAGTAGAAAAACGAGATCATCCAAATCGCGGTCGCTGCCGCGATCCAGTTTACTGAGCGCAATGCTATATGGGTCAAAGACATAAACATGTACATTGCCATATTGACCGATGTGTATCCTGCGTTGTTCACTTCCTTCTGGCAGCGGTACGAAATGCTCTATGGGTACAGCCTCTATTTCCAATCCAAGTTCCCTGGCAATTTTCTCGATGACGATTTGAAATTCGTTCTTGTGAATATCATCGCCTGCGTAATCAACATCCAGTGTTTCACGTGAGCTTCCCAGCAGAATCATCGCGCCGCCCCCGAGCAGGGAGAGCGTTGCATTTTTGGGGTATTGATTTCCCAATCGTTCAAAAAACTCTTGTATGCTTCGTTTTGATACGGCTTTCATCCGAATTTTTCCACATATTTGACGAAACGTTCCGCGCTGTGTTCGTACGTTTCAACCCAGTTTATGATCCGTCCACTCAAAACTTGGTGACGCTTTCCCAAACGGATCAGAGCCTCGTCGAGGTCGGTGTCAAGCGTGATGCCCAATTTCTCCGAAAACAGATCGGGCAACTGAATTTGCCCGCCAATGACCTTCATCAACCGCTCCTGATATTTTTTTTGAAGCAGTACCGTGGCAGTGTAGTAGAAGCGGAGATAAAGTTGCTCCGCTGGTGATAGCCGTTCATCCGCCCTAATCACTTCGCTGGAAAATTCAGGGTGACGCAAGAACAAGGGGATCAATGCCATTCGTATGCGCGCCTCGTTGCTCTGCGCCAGCGACTGAATGAGAGTAGCAGGGTCGAGGAGTGGTTCGGGGTTGGTCTGTTCTCCCATCAAAAAAGGAACATCCCGCGCCCAGAGTTCGGAAACCAGTTGATCTTCGCTGATCATCATATAACCTTCGACTTTTGACCTTCAACCTTCAACCTGTGACGACTTTACGCCACCTTTGTCACCGTCAACCCAAGCCCCGCCCCCGCCAGCGCGGACTGGGAACCGACGACCACCACCGCGTCGGAATGTCCTGCTTTCTCCAGCGCTTCGCCGAAGTGGATGAAATCCTCGCCATTCGTCGAAAGCGCCTCGTCGCGGATCTTCTGCCGCAGTTCGTCGGTGCGCCCTGTGAAATAACGCATCATCGAGGTGTAACCCTTCGCGTCGGGTAATTGATAGGCATCCAGGTCGCCGATGGCGGCGATGATGGCTTTCTTTAATTCACTCTCCGAAAGGCGCGAGGAATCCAGTCCTTTCAGGAAAGCGGCGGCGCTGTCGTAGTTTTTGATCGTGGCGGCAAGGTTCGGGTCGCGGTACGAAAGGAAGGTCAGCACGCCTGTCGCATCGTCGAACTGCGCGAACGCCCCGTATGCCCCGCCCTGCACGCGGATCTTTTCCCACAGGTGCGTCATTCCCAGATAGCCGATGACCACCTGCGAAGAACCATCGAATTCATAACCGAGGTCATACAGATTCGCGCCCTTGCCTACGTAATTGACCTGCGCGGGAATTGCCAAGCCTTCCTTCCTGGTTGCAGGTTGAATGTTGAAGGGCGAAAGTTGAATGTCCTTCACGGGCATGGCAAAGATGAAATTCTCCACGTGCGGCTGAATGCTCTTCCAGTTCGCGGCGTCGAGCGTGGCGTTGACGGTCAGCGTTTTGCAATTGATGAGCGCCTCGCGCATGGCTTCCAATTTTGCCAGCGCCTTCTTCCAATTCTTGTCCACATCGCGTGCGAGTTCGCGCAGCGCAAACAAATAACCGATGCCCTTCGTCTGGTCGGTGATCCAGCCCGCGCCGCCGAACTGTCCGCGCAGGCGCATGTTCGCAAAGCGGTGTCCCGCGGGCGCAAGCGCGGATTCCAACTCCGCTTTTTCCTCCAGCACGATTTGCTTGAAGCGTTCGCGGTCGTCGAATTTTGCCGTGAGGAGGACGTCTCTCAGGATGTCCAGCATCTCGTTTGTTTGACTCACAGTAGACTTGCCGCGAATCATCAGCATCGCCCGCGTCTCTCTCGACGTTTGAGTTGTCACGCCGACCGACGAGCCGTGGATTCCGCCCGTGCTTTTTCCGATCCGCTGCGAGAGTTTTACAAAATCCTCGGTTTCGGTGCCCATCTCGAACAGCGCGCGCGCGAAGATATCCGTCAGCGGGAGCAGGTCTTGCGGCATGGCGCGCAGGTCGAAGGCAAGATCGAGGTAGAGGATGCCGTTGGTGAAGATGTCGTGATACAAGACTTTCGCATCCTGCACTTGAATCTCCTCGATGGGGATGGTCTTTACCCGCTTGTCCAAATCCTGCAAATCGAGCGTGGGGATGCTCGCCAGCGCTTCGGGGGAATCGGGAGTCTCTTGCAGTTGTTTGAGTTTCCGCGTGTTTTCCACGTGCCTGCGGATGTCGTCTTCGCTCATCGCCTCGCGCGCGGACTTGAGTCGGGTTTGCTCCTGCTCCTCGAAACGCCGACCAAGTTCGGGGTCGGGTTTGAAGCGGAGGGTCGTCCGATGCGGGTTCTCGATCAAATGAGTCTGGATCATCCTTTCAAAATAACGCGGGTCCGATGTGAGGCGATCCTTCACTTCCTGGAGCGGGGCTTCGAAGGCGAGCAGCTTGAAGGCATCGTCGTCGTGCAGCCAGGTGGTGAGGGCGCGCAGCATGAGCGCGATGCCGCGCGGGAACGCGCCCGTGTTGTTTTCGCGCAATGCAAACTCAATGGTGTTGAGCGAGGCGGCGATGGTGTCGGGGTCCATGCGGTCGCGGACGAGGGCTTGGAGCGTTTCGAAGATGAGTGTTTCGATTTTCTTCGCATGACGCGCGCGTGTGCCTTTGAGTCCCGTCGAGAAGATCATCTCGCGCAGGTCGCTTTCGAGACCGATCCCCGCCAAATCTTCACCGAGTCCCGAATCCATGAGCGCCTTTTTGAGCGGCGAAGCGGGCGTGCCGATCAGCGCGTGTGCGAGGATTTGGAAACTTAAATTCAACACAGGGTCGGAGGTATCGGGCAGTTTCCAATTGACTGTGAGATAGTGCTTTTTATCGAGGTCTTCGCCTTCGCTGGCGATGTAGGCGGTTTCGATCTTCTTCGGACGTTTGAACGGTTTGCCAGGCGGCACCGCCGATTTGACCTTTTTCTTTTTGAACGGCTTGAGATAGCCTTCCATCAGTTTCAGGCGTTTTTCGGGGTCGTCGTTCCCGTAGAAGAAAATGAAGGCGTTGGACGGATGGTAGTAACTCTCCCAGAACGCGTGGAAGTTTTCGTAGGTCAGGTCGGGGATGTTCGCGGGGTCGCCGCCCGAGTCCACGCCGTAAATATGTTTGGGGAAGAGCGATTGTTGAATGGTACGCGCCAGCAGGTTCTCAGGCGATGAGTATGCGCCCTTCATTTCGTTGAACACCACGCCCTTGAACGTCAGCGGTTCGGACGGGTCGTTGATCTCGTAATGCCAGCCTTCCTGCATCAAGGTCTCTTCCGTGATGCGCGGATGCAGCGCCGCGTCCATGTACACGTCAATCAGGTTGTAGAAATCCTTTTCGTTCTGGCTGGCAACGGGGTAGCAGGTTTTGTCGGGATAGGTGAAGGCGTTGACAAAAGTCGCCAGCGAGCCTTTGAGCAATTCCACGAACGGTTCCTTGACGGGGTATTTCTCCGAGCCGCCCAGCACCGAATGTTCGAGGATGTGCGCCACGCCGGTCGAATCTTTTGGCGTGGTGCGGAAGTTGATGCTGAATACTTTATTTTCATCGTCGTTGATGACGGAGAGCAGGCGCGCCCCCGTGCGTTTGTGTTCGTACAACCGCGCGAGCGAGTTGATCTCGGGGATTTGCTGTTCTTTGATCAGGGTGAAGGATTTGGACATGGGTTTCCTTATGGTTGCAGGTTACAGGTTGCAGGTTACAGGTTGCAGGTTTAAGGTTGAAGGTTCTCAAATTGCAACATTCAACCTTGATCCTTCAACTTTTTCCTAAATTTCTCTCTCAATTCATTAATGGACTTAAGTTTACCGCGTTCTGCGTACATCCACATCTCCCAGCCGTTGGCGGGCGCATTGGACAACTCGCTCGCCACCTTATGGATCGAGCCGGTGATTTTGCCGCATTTGATGTGACCGTTCGCCAGGATGACCGCTTCGCGTTTGCCTTTTGCGAACGTGAGTTTACCCCCGATTTTCAGGTATCCGTTCTCGAGCAACGCCCCAAACGGGACCCGAACCTGCTTCTGTTTCCCCGGCAGGATCAACGCCTCGGCAGGGGCGGGCGCAACCGCGTCAATCCGCTTCTGCGCGACCTTGATGTATTTCTTATCGCGCTCGATGCCGATGAAATGACGCCCCATCATTTTCGCGACCGCGCCTGTCGTGCCGCTCCCGAAAAAGGGATCGAGAACCACGTCGCCCGCATCCGTGCTGGCGAGCAGGATGCGGTAGAGGAGCGCCTCGGGCTTCTGCGTGGGATGAGCCTTTGTCCCGTTGGATTTGATGCGTTCCTTTCCCGTCGCCAGTGGGATGACCCAGTTGCTGCGCATTTGCAGGTCGTCGTTCAGGGCTTTCATGTCCTTGTGATTGAATTTGTATTTCGCGCCCTTTTGCTTTTGCGCCCAGATCAATGTTTCGTGCGCATTCGTAAAACGAACGCCGCGGAAATTCGGCATCGGATTGGTCTTCAGCCAGATGACATCGTTCAAAATCCAAAAGCCCAAGTCCTGCATGACCGCGCCAACGCGGAAGATGTTGTGATACGAGCCGATGACCCAGATCGTTCCTGTCTCTTTCAATATCCTGCGGCTTGCGCGTAGCCAATTGATTGTGAACTCATCGTATTCGGCAAAACTCGAAAACTTATCCCAGCGGTCCTTGACCGCATCCACTCTGGTATTGTTCGGGCGATACAGGTCGTTTTGCAACTGCAAATTGTACGGCGGATCGGCGAACACCAAATCCACCGAATTCTCAGGCAGGGAATTGAGAATCTCGATGCAATCGCCTTGCAGGATTTGATTGAGAGGGAGGGTAGGCACGAGGAGAATTATACCTGTGGTGGATTCGAAAGGGCTGCGTTGTTTCTGGCGATAAAAAGGTAGTGGCTCAAAGCAAATGGTTACGGTCTGGATATTCACCACAGAGGCGCGGAGTTCGCAGGGTTTTCTCCGCGTTCTCTGCGGCTCTGCGGTGAAAAAATAACCAACATCATTTACGCAAACCCAAGACCGATAAAAAATCTTCCACCTTCATGGTGGAAGATTTTTGGTTCTGGAATTTACCAGCTTCGCCCGCGGCTTCCGCCTTTGGGCTTGCGCTTGCGGTCGTTCGAGTAGCCGCCGCGATTGCCGCCCCCAAACCCGCCCCGTTCCTCGCGCGGACGGGCGATGTTGATGGTGAGCGGGCGGTCTTGAAAGTCCCTGCCGTTGAGCAGGCTGATGGCGTTTTGCATGTCCTGCTCGTTCCCCATTTCGACGAAGGCAAAGCCTTTGGAGCGCCCGGTATCGCGTTCCTTGATCAGCGCCACCGACTTGACCGCGCCCGCCTGCGCGAACAGGGTTTGCAGGTCTTCCTCGGTGACTGAGTACGCCAGATTCCCGACATAGAGTTTGTATTCCATTTTTTCTCCTGGATGTGCGCAATGTGCCTGTCGGACAACATCACCGCACGAACGCTCTGCCCGGATCTGTCTCCGCGCAGGTGGACAAGACGATGCATGAGGCTTGCTTGTAAACATCCAGGCGTTGATTCGAGAGGCGCTCTTTCCGTTTGATGACCCGCCTTTGTTCATGCATGTACTGGGATTGTATCATGGGAACCCCGCTTTTCATCATTTATAATTGCCTTCATCGCTTGCAAACAAAAAAAAAACTACCCCGGAAACCTCATGACAACTCCCCTCATCGAATGTATTCCCAACTTCTCCGAAGCGCGCCGACCCGAAGTGATAGACCAGATCGCCGCCGCCATCCAGTCGGTCGCCGATGTAAAACTCCTCGACCGTTCCTCCGACCTCGACCACAATCGCACCGTGCTGACCTTTGCGGGCAGCGCGGCGGGTGTGGAAGAAGCCGCCTTCCGCGCAATCAAAACCGCCGCCGAACTGATTAATCTTGACCAGCACACCGGAGCGCATCCGCGCATCGGCGCGACAGACGTGGTTCCCTTCGTCCCGCTCGGCGGCGCGAGCATGGAAGACTGCATCGCCATTGCCAAGCGACTAGGCGAACGCGTCGGTAATGAACTCAAGATCCCGGTCTATTTATATGAAGCGGCGGCAGCCCGACCCGAACGAACCAATCTCGAAAACGTCCGCAAGGGGCAGTACGAAGGTCTGAAAACCGAGATCGAATCCAACCCCGAACGCAAGCCCGATTACGGTCCCAGCCAACTTCCCAAAGCGGGCGCAACGGTCATTGGCGCGCGCGCTCCGCTGATCGCCTTCAACGTCTATCTCACCACCGACGATGTGGAGATTGCCAAAAAGATCGCCAAAGCCATTCGTCATTCTTCGGGCGGACTGCGTTACGTCAAAGGGCTGGGTCTGCTCGTGGATGGGCGCGCGCAAGTTTCGATGAACCTGACCGACTTCCATCAAACGCCCATCGCCCGCGTGGTCGAGTTTATCCGCCGTGAAGCGGGACGTTATGGCGTCGGCATTCATCACAGCGAACTGGTCGGCTTGATCCCACAGGAGGCGCTGGTGGATGCGGCGGTCTGGTACACGCAATTGGATCAATTCGACAAGGAACAGATTCTCGAATCCAGACTCTTTTCTTCCTCCAACGCTGCGCCTCATTCCACGCCTCAGCCTGCTTCTTTTCTCGACGAATTAGCCTCCGCCTTGCCCGCTCCCGGAGGCGGCTCCGCCGCCGCTTACGCGGGCGCAATGGGAGCCGCGCTCGTGGCGATGGTCTCCGGCTTGACGATGGGACGCAAGAAATACGCCGAAGCCGAAGCCGAGATGCAAGCCGTGCATGTCATGGCGGAAAAACTTCGCGCCGAAATGACCCAAGCCGTCGAAGACGACGCCGCTTCGTTCGAAGCCGTTATCGGGGCGTTCAAACTGCCGAAGGATACCGAAGACCAGCTAACAGCGCGGACGGCGGCGATCCAGGTCGCCACGATGAACGCGGCGCACATTCCGCTTCACTCCGCCGAAAATTCCCTCAAGATCATGGAACTCGCTGTCAAATGCGCCGAACACGGCAACCTCAACGCCATCAGCGATGCCATGTCGGGATTTGCCATGGCGCGCGCTTCGCTCACCGCTGCCGCCTGCAACGTGCGCATCAACGTCAACTCCCTGCCCGATAAGGACGCGGGTCAGCCGTATTTGGACGAACTCGCCGCCCTCGAAAAAGAAGCGGATAAGATCGAAAAGAAGATCCGCAAAGTGATGAAGGAGCGGGGCGGGATATAAAACTACAGATCAAAGCCGCCGGGGACGGCGCATGGAAATGAATTGGAGAATCTTATGACCGAAAAGGATGTCAGCGCCGAGGTGCGGGGGTGTATTGTATGTGGAAAACTGTATCAGTTGTACGTCGTGCAGGACGCGCAGGGGGGGATCATTGACGGCAAAGTCCTAAACACGGAAGGGCGAGTCGTGTCCCATCTCGACCGGATGATGGTGGCTTGCAAACGTCACACGGATGAAGATGTGGAGGCGGCGGCTGAGCGGGTGTATGGCGATCAAAACGAGGACGAAGAGGACGAATAGCATAGCGCGGCAAGCCGCAGCCAAAGTAAGTCGGATTGCCAATCCGACCTACGCGCAAAATCTTCGTGGTAGGCATAGTTTTTACAGAGCAATACTATAAACGAGTTACGGGCTGTCACTCTTCGATTCGGTCGTAAAAGACCAGCAGCGTGCTTCCGTATTTTCTTTGTTCGCCATCCACGAGATTTTTCAACTCAACTTCTTCGTATTCCGTCGGGTCAATTTGCACAATGACCGTCCCATCTTCGGTCAGCCAGTCTATATGATCGTCCACCAACTTCAGCGCATTTGACCACATCTCTTTATATTGCGGCGGCGCGATGTAAATATATTCGAACTGCCTGTCCGCTTTTCCCGCCAGCATGGCGAAAGCGTCGCCGCGCCGGATCTCCGCCTGCGCGCTGAATTTGCAATGCTCCACGTTTTCCCGAATTGTCTCGATGGGCGCGCGGTGCAAGTCGGTGAATCGCGCGAACCCCGCGCCGCGGCTCAACGCTTCGATGCCGATTGCGCCCGTGCCTGCAAACAGGTCCCACCAGTTTGAATCGATGACATCCCCCGCCAAAATATTGAACAACGCCTCCTTCACGCGGTCCATCACCGGGCGCGTCGTATCGCCCGGCACAGATTTCAGTTTTCGCCCCTTTGCGCTTCCCGCAATGACCCGCAGGCTCATTCGACGCTCTTCCTCGCCGCCATGATATTTTCATGCGGCGCGGTGTGGGGGACGACGCATCCCGTGCCGAGGATGAAACGGTGACGCTTTGTCTTCTCGATGGCATCCTCCGCCTCTTCCCTGACCTGAGCCTGCGTGCCCGAACCAAGCGACTCCTGTCTCAAGCCGCCGCATACCACGCCCTTGAACAGGCTTTGCGCCTCCGCCAGCGATGGGTAGGTTTCGCGGTCGTGCCAGTTGACAATCGAAAAACCGAGCAATCGCAGCAGGGAAAAGTAAATGTCCTTCCCATGCAGGTGAAGCATGTTGCACCAGAGGTCTTTGGCAGGCTCGAGCGCCTGATGATCGAACGGCAGGGCAATGGCTTTGTATTCGTCCAGTTCGAGCAGGCTTCCCTGCGCGTGCTGAACGGCGTAGAAGATGCCGTCGATGCCGGTTTCGCGCGCGGCTCCGATGAATTCGACGATGGTTTTCGTGATGGTATCCAGTCCCTTCATTACAGATTCGGGATGGTTTTGAATGTGTTCGAGGAGCAGGTCGTTTCCAGCCAAGTTCTTCGCCTGCGACATTGGGTTGAAGATGGTTTGGATGACGGGCGTTTCCGGGCTGAGATTCTGTTTGATTAAACGGAGACAGGCTAACTGTCCGGCGAGATGCGGGGCGGTGGGGTCGAGCGGTTTGAGAGTCTCCCAGTCTTTCGGGTCATGGATGACGCGCTTTGTATATTCCCGCGAGCCTTCCGGGTTGCCCGCCCATTTGTCTTCCACGCCCCAATCCTTGACCGCGAACGACGATGCAGGTGTGACTTTTACAATGTCGAAGTCATACGTTTCCTGGAATTTGAGCGCGGCGGCGGCGAGGGCTTCGGGGTTTTGGTCTTCTTCGGGAAAGTGACGCCACAATGCGATTGGCGCGCGGTCTGTTTCCTTCCCGGTCAGGCAAGCCTGAATTCGTTCGCGGTGTGTGATCATAAAATTTTCTCGATTCTGTGCCGGAGGAATTTCCCCTCTCTAAATGTGTGTTTGATTACAAAGCCGTTCGATTGACACATGCGAATGCTGGCTTCGTTCCACGTTTCGATGCTGCCCGTGATGCGTTTGTAGCCCGCCTTGCGGCATTCCTCGATGAGCGCCTGCTGAAGCGTGCGCCCGATTCTTTGTCCGCGATGGTTTTCGTCCACGGTGAGGTACAGGCTCTCAATGGCGTCGGATTCGTCCTTCATCTGCTCTTTGATGGTCAGGCTCGACACGATGAGTTGAAAAAAAGCCGGGGGGCGCGTGAAAAGGACTTTGATGATCTCTTTGATGAACCAGACCTTGTCATTCGTCAATTGCGATGTGTGCCAGGCTGGTTCCGGCGATGCGACGTTGTACCCGATGAGTTTGCCCGTCTGGTCGTCCACTGCGAAGACGCCGATCATGCGTTTGTCTTGAATCGCGGTCTCGAAGTAGCGACGCGCGAACGGATAACCGAGCTGCGAGAGCAACCCGTGATCCTGAAGATGGAGCGTGGACATTTCATTCAGTTGGGAGGCTTTCAGTTCGCTCAAAGGGTGGATGGTGTAACTCATAAATCTCCTGAAATTATGCGAAGCCGCGAATGACGTATGGACCGACTATATCCACGATGAAGGCGGGCAGTCTCCTCCAAACGGCGATTAGCGCCTGAAATTTTGGACTTTTTTGATTCAAAGATGGAAGTTCGCGCCCCGGCGCGAGCCAGTACCAATACGCCAGTTGTCGTTTGCGCGGCGCCCACTTGCTTTTGAAAATGTCGTTGCCAGAGCCGTTGAGGCTGCGCCCCAAATCGAAGGTTTTCAGCCCCTTTTGAATGCCGCGTTCGATGACCGACCAATAGAGAAATTCGCCCGCATAACTCGAACGGGCAAAACGCAGGATGTTGGCGTGCAGGTTGAATACGGTCCCGCCCTGATGGATGAAAACGCCGCCGCCCGCGATTTTGCCGCGCGCATCGTAAAGCACGGCAAATTCCATTGTCTCGCCGAGGCGTTCCGCCATTTTGCGCAGGTAGTTCTTCGAGTGATACGGAGAGCCGAGTTCGTGCATGCTGCGGGCGATGGCTTTATAGGCGTCGTCCAGCAGGTCGAGCCGACCGAAGCGGATTTGGAATCCCTTTTTGAGCGATTTGCGGATGTGGTTGCGATGGTCGGATGAAAATCGTTTCATCAGGTCGTCGGGGTCGAGCGGCAAATCTATCAGGTAGGTAAAGTAAACGGGATGTTGTATCCAGTTGTCGGGCGGGGGGGAGGCGTCGTCTTCAAAGCGGATGGAAACGTGTTCGGCGCGGACGTCTTCTGCGAGGCGGCGGGCTTCATCCAACAACATGTCGCGCGCGGCTGTGTTCTCGTATGCGAAGCCGCCGTAACTGCCGAAAGGCGCGGTGGCGAGGTAATGACCAAATATGGGATGTTTAACCTCGAGCAGGGAAAGCGCGCCGAGCGGACGGCCGCCATCGAGAACCGCCCAGCGATGAACGTTATATCCGTAAACATCGCGGATGAAGTCCATCCACAGATCCACGCCGATGTAACTCAATTTATTTTCAAGCGCGGGGAAACTGAGTGAATCGAGTCGTTGTATTTTCATTGAAATTTTTCCTTGATGAAATCCTGCATGGTGGAAGTTGGGAAGTTCCTGAGCAGGTTTTTCAAAAAGGCGGATTTGTTGAGCGTGAAAGGATAGAGCAATGGGCTGCTGAGCATGTCATGCGTGAAGCGCCGGGGCCAGTTCGTGGGAGTGACGATCTCGTATGGATGCAGGAATATCACGGGACTTAACCCCGCTTTCAATTGATCTTCGATGATGCGGAAGACTGTTTTCGTAAACAATCCACTCATCATGCTGGAGCCGTAGGGGAATTCGCCGCCAAACACAAGGCGGAAGTCCATGCGGCGCGGGGCATGAAATTCAGACGGCTTTCCAATCAGGGGCAGGGTGCTGACGGGTATCTCCCAAATACTGCCTTTGCGCAGGAATGTGCCGGTTGGCGCGTAGAGCGAAGAGCTGTACGTAAAGCCATGTTTTTCAAGCAGCGGATAGACACCTTCCACGGTGTTTATCATGGGGGCGCGGTATCCGTGCGCGTTGTATTTTTTCCGCCAATCCGCGGAGGCGTTCAAGTCCTTTTCGATCTCGTTGAGGTCGGTCAGCACGCGGTGTGTCTGGCAGTGAAAACCGATCTCGTGCCCCGCCCTGGAAATCTTTTCCGGCAGTTCGGGATACCAATCAATCAACTCGCCGACCAGGTAGAACGAAGCTTTTGCATTCCCCAAATGTTCGAGAATTGGGTCAACCGCCCGAAACGCGTAACCGTCATCTAGTTTGCGGCGTGTTTCAGATGGCAAAAAATCGTATCTGCGCGATAAGGCAACCCAGGGTTCGTAATCAATTGTCAATAACAGGCGGGGGGATGGCGTCATGGTTCACGGATTATAGCATGTGGATTTTTCATTCCCGACAGCCAAGCGAAAGGACTGCATCTGCAGCCGGCTCGACTCCCTTTGATTCCAACTGCTCCCAAACGACGCACACGCCTCGTTTCATGCGGGCATCCTGTTTCAACACTTCGACGGTTTTTTCTTCCGCCGACGCCGTGTCGCCCGTCATCGCAAGCGCGTCGATATAGATAAGCCATTCGTTCAAGTCTTCGGGTTCGAAACCAAGCGCTGTGGCTTCATCGAGAAGGGAAATGGTCTTGTCGTAGTTTCCGAGTTGATGGGCAAGTTCCGCTTTGGTGAAGTAGGCGCACCAATTGACGGGTCTTTCTTCGTTGAGGAAATAGGGTTGGGCGGGAGTTCGCGGCTCCGCGATGATCAACGATGGTTTTGAGAGGGGGATGGCTTTCGTCAATTCGTCCGGTGATTTGGAATGGATCTCGAGGTCTCCGCGCGCGGGGTCGAGAACGCGCAAACATCCGTTCACGGGCATGTGGATGACCACCGCCTGCGAAGTGAAGCCTTTGAACGATGTCGTTCGGTAGATGACAAGGATCGGGGAATCAGGATCAAGCGAAGGCAGGGTCGAGCCGCCGATCCGTTTTTCGGTGAAGATCAGCGCGTAGGGTAAATCCTGCGGCATGGAAAAATCCGGCGCGTACATCCAGTTGATGGGGGCAGTGTAGGCGAGGTCTGGTTCGTATTCGGTGGGAAGTTGATAGGTGAGCAGGACGGTGTTCGGCTCCAGCGCGGGGATGCGCGAGGTCAACTGCCAGTACACTTCCTTTTGTTTTTCCCAGTCGCGCCGGAAGACGTTGGCAGTGTAGAACTGTTGACCAACGGCGAGAGCGACGAGAGCAATGTAAAGATAAGATCGTATTTTGTCGTTTCGGACAGCCAGTTCGATGATGCCGATTGCAAAGAATATGCTCCCGATCATCATCGAGACCATGAAGCGGTCGTATCCGGTTTGCAGGCGGAGCGGAAGCCCCGCCGCCAGGGAGGGGATGCGCCCAAACAGGATGACGATCAAGCCGGTGATGATGAGCGAGACGGCAAATCCCTTGCTTTCGTTGCCGCTCAGAATACGGGGAAGCAGCCGGGTAAGCGCCGCGAATGAAACTGCGATGACGCCGATGGCGATAAGCGACGTTGGCGCTGTGATGGACTTTGTCAGCAAGGGGATGATCTGAACCCAAATGTAGAAGCAGGCTTTCCAAAGCGTATCCAGCGCTTCGAGCATCAATCCAGAAACGCCGCTAAATTCGACCGAACCCGCTTCGTATGAGTTGTAAGGTCCGAAGCGATAGTAATATACCAGCCAGAGCGCGTTCGATATCCAGACCAGCAGATATGCCCACCAAACTTTCATGGTGGAGGTGAATCGGGTCTGCGGACTGCCTTCAAAGAAAAAGAAAAACAGCAGGAGAAAACGCAGGCTTTCCAATGGGAAGAAATATTCCGTCGGGTAAATTCCGCAGATTTGCAGAAGCAGGGCAATGACTGTGTAGATCGCGGGTTTGCTTGATTTGAGCGCTTTGAACGTGAACCCGAATGAAAGCAGGTAGAAAATGAACGGAATAAGTTCCTGGTTGATGTGAGTCAATGCCACCCAATGCTGGCTGTAGCCGGGGAACACAATAAACAACATGGACGCGATGAACACCAGCCGGCTTTTTTGCGGCCATAGTTGTTTCAAACCCCACCAGAAGGACAGCCCCATGCCAAAACGGATGAACAAGGCAAATATCTGCCAGTAAATCGGGTAGGGCGGAATCAGGCTGGTGGTGGCGTAAAAGATGGGACCGAGAAACGGGCGAAACGGCATGAATGCCGGGACGAACTCGGCTGGACCGATGAATTTTGCTATCCACGCAAAGGGCCAGTCGTCCCAGTAGAAGCCGGTATATGGAAGGAGAAGCCCATAGGCGGCGAGGGTCAGAAGGGCGAGTACGGCGAAGACGAACTTGGGTTCGGGTCGGATTTGTTTCATTGATTCCAAAATGATGCTACCGGATTTGTTTGATAACGCAAAAGACCGCGCCGCCGCGCCCGACTTCCAGGTAAATCGGCGCGTCCTTTAGGATTTTCACGTCTTCGTTGATGCGCGAGTTGACGAGGAGGAAATCGCCGGACTGCATTTTATTCGCTTCCATGCGTCCATCGCGGACGGCGATGTCCGGTCTCGTGTAATAGGCGGCGATGTACGGCTCACGCCGGACAAAAAGAGTCGCGTTTTGCGGCGCGGACGCGTTGAACGCTTCGGCGGCTTCCTTGTAGCAGGTCAGCCAGTAGTCGGTTTCGTACTCGCGGAAGGCGGTCTTTGTCCCTCCGGCGAAGGTGTTGTAGTAGGCGTATTGATATGGATGCAGCGCTATGTTGTTGTATATTGCCGGCAGGAAGACGGCAAATACAATAATTGCTTTGAACGCCCAATGGCGCGCAGATTTTAGTATTTCATGAATGCCAACTCCTGCAAACAGGAACACAGGCGGAAGGATGAACAGGTAATGACGGTAGCCGTCCGAGTTGGGGGGATTCAAGCCGACCAGCAGGGTGATGACGATTCCAAACCAAAGCAGAATGACGATTGGCTTTGCGAACTCTATTTTTTTACGAAAGGCTTTCAGAAACACCGCAACCAAGCCGATGATGAATAAAATCCACGTGGGTTCGGTGAGGGTGGCGGCGAGAAGGACGGGGAAGTAGCGGCGCGGCAGTTCGTAGGCGCGGTATTCGTTTCCCATGAAGAGGATTCTTAAATTGGCGGGCGCGCCTGCCATTGCGTCGAGTGTGAGGGTGAATCGTTCGATGGGATTTTCCCAAAGGAAGGGCCAGAGCGCGATCATGACACCGATGGCGATCAATCCATAAGGGAGAAACGCCCAAAGGTATTTCCATTTTTTCTTGATGAGCAAATAAACGATCAAAAGGATTGCCGCATACGGCGCAATGAAGCGGATGCTTGTCGTAATTCCCAGTAATATTCCCGGCAGGACGGTGGATTTGATAATTTCCTTTTTGGTTTTATCTTCCTCCCAGTTGTCCATCATGCGAAGCCCAAGCACGATTGTGATGAGGAAGAAAACCGAAAATGGGCTGTCCTTTGGATTGATGAACGCATGATTCCAGAGGACGGGTTGGGCGGCGAAAAAGGCTGTTGAAAGAGCGGCAGGCCACGGGTCCAGCCAGAGGCGCGCGAGGGCGTGGAAAAATGTCAAGCCGACGAGAAAGGTCAGGAAGTTGGTCAAATGCCAGGCGGATGCGATATCCAGCCCCAGCGATTCGAGGACGCCTTCGACCAATCCTCCGATCAGCAGGTAGGCAGGTCCGCGCGTGACGTGATCTGAAGCGGAAGAGCCAAAGGACTCTTCGATGTCGAACGTGCCGTTCAGGCGGGCGGAGGTGGAGTAGGCGGTTTGGGATGCTTTGCCGTATTCGTAATAAAGCGGCTCGTCCCACGATAGACCATAATCCCGGAATGTTGCCAGACCGATGACCAGCGCGAGGAGCAGGGTGAGGAGAAGCGGAAATTCCCGAAATTTAATCTGCATGGCGCGCTATTTTTGCGAGATGCGTCGCTGTTGGCGTTCCTTTGCCTGTTCCATGCGCTGTTTTTCCTGCTCGGTTTCGGCTGTCAGGGCGGGCACGCTCGCAGGTCGCCCGTTGTCGTCGAGCGCGACGTAAACGAGGTAGGCGGTGTTGGTGTGCGTGCATTCGCCTGTGATGGGGTTTTCCGCCGTTACCTGCACTTCGACTTCGAGCGACGTCCGCCCGGTATAGGTGACTTCGGCGTCGAGCGTGACGAGATCGCCAATTTTGATGGGTTCACGGAAGACAAATGAGTCAACCGCGACGGTGACCACGCGCTTCTGTGCGTGACGCATACATGCCAGCGCTCCCGCTTCGTCCACCAGTTTCATGATCCAGCCGCCGTGGACGTTGCCGAGGTTGTTGGCGTGATCCGGCTGCATGAGTTGGGCAAGGGTGATGCGTGAGGCGCTCGGGGTTTTGGGCGGGGTATTTTCTGTCATTGTCCAGTTTAATCCATATCGTCTCTGAATTCGCCGGCGTCGACGGTGTGCAGCCGCTCCGGTTCGTCGAGAAGGACGTCGATCATCGAGTGGGTAAGTTCCGCCATCAACGGGGCGAGGGGAACGTTCGCCGGGGGGCGGATTTTTGAAGGCATGACGGGAGGCTCGATGCGGGGTTTGAGTTCCGGCAGCGCGTGTTCGCGGATGATGCGCGGGTCGTTCGTGAGCCTGCCGACGTATTCCCCAAGCACCGAATACACCTCTCTTTGCGGAGTGACAAAGCCGATCCATTCTCCAATCCGGTTGAAAACATGGGGATATTGCAGGAACGCGTCAACATCCCCTTTGGTGTTGTATATGGGAATCAAGGTTGCCTGACTCATGAATGCTTTCCTCGGGAATTGATGTCAATCAATGTCATTATACGTCCAATACCTGTTGACGAAATAATTCCATAACATGACGATGCCGATGGCAATGGCAAGAGTGAAATTCTTGGCGTAGAACTCGGCGGTGAGATAGGTCGTATGAAACGCCGCTTCGACAAAACGCAACAGCGGCGGTTCGAAAAAATGCAGGATGGGAATGCGAATCGCAACTCCCGCCGCATTGACCAGGAAGAACATTCCGAGCTGACCGATCAGCGGGCGCGAGCGCGATTCGGGATATGTCCATACCCGGTTCCATGTGAAGTTGCTGAGGACCGCGCAGATAAATGAGATCGTCCCTGCGGCGACGAGGGAGAGATGAAATATCCAGTGGGAGAGCAGGTTCATGACGCCGAAGTCAATTGCCGCGCCGAGCGCGCCCACCAGCGCAAACTTGACGAACCGGTTTCGTTCCTTCGTGTTCGTCAGGATCATGCAAGTCCCAGCTTTTGTTTGAAGAATGGGACGGTACGTTTAATGCCTTCCTCCAGACTGACTTTCGGCTCCCATTTCAGAATTTCGCGCGCGCGGGTGATGTCGGGCTGGCGCCTTTGCGGGTCGCGTGTGCTGCGCGCATCTTCCATGAACGTGATGCCTGCTTGGTTTCCTGTGATCTTGTTGATGGCTTCCGCAAATTGCAGGATGGTCATTTCATCCTGGTTCCCGATGTTGACCGGATAATGTTCGTCGGAGTAAAGCAGTTTGACGATCCCGTCTATCAGGTCGTCCACGTAGCAGAAGGAGCGGGTCTGACCGCCGTCGCCGTACACGGTGAGCGGCTGACCGAGCAGCGCCTGTTTCAGCAGGTTTGGAAGCGCGCGCCCGTCCTCCAAGTCCATGCGCGGACCGTATGTGTTGAAAATGCGCACGATACTGGTATTGACGCCATGAAAACGGTGATACGCCATCGTGAGCGATTCGGCGAAGCGCTTGGCTTCGTCATAGACGGCGCGCTCGCCGATCGGGTCCACGTTGCCGGGGTAGGATTCGGTTTGCGGGTGGACTTCCGGGTCGCCGTAAATTTCGCTGGTGGAAGCCAGCAGAAAGCGCGAACCTTCGCGCCGGGCAATGCCAAGACAATTATGCGTGCCGAGCGCCCCAGCCTTCATCGTCTGGATGGGCAGGTTGAAATACCCCGATTTGGACTGAGGGTTTGGGCTGGCAGGCGAAGCGAAGTGTAAAATGGCGTCCACCTTGCCCGGCACAAAAATATAATTCGACACATCCCGCTTGTAGAACGAAAAATTTTCGTTATCGGCAAGGTGCGCAATGTTGTCGGGACTGCCGGTGATGAAGTTATCCATCCCGATCACTTCATGTCTTTCCGAAAGCAATCGGTCGCACAAATGGGAACCGAGAAATCCCGCCGCGCCAGTGATCAATATTCGCATGATATTTCCTCTTGTTTGATTATTTCCAGTCAATTTCACCGATCAGCCCATCTCCGGTGATCTGGTTTGCATCGCCGTTTTCGCCATCCACCAGCCAGAGATTGCCTTGATAAACAATTGCTATAAAGTTTCGACCCGCCTCCCCGGATGCCGGCGACCAGACGGGAACCTGCGGCTCGATGCCGTTCGCATCCACGGGCGGGAAAAGCATTCTCCGGTTCGAGCCGTCGCGGTCCATCACCATCAGACGGTAGCGGCTGGTATTGCTTTGCTCGATGAATATGGATTGTAAAAACGCCACTTGGAAGGAATCTTCCTGTCCGATTGAGCGGATGGGTGACACGGAAGGATAGGAGAACATCCCCGCCGATTCGACAATGGACACTGACGCCTCATTACTAAACGAGACGGCTGAGAGGTCGAAATAAGGCGACTCCTCGCCGGAAATGGGCGCCGGAGCCGGGGCATGGCTGACGAAGTATAAACTGTTTCCATCCGCGCCCCAGGCGATGGGGGGAATCCACGCCCAGTCGCTGTGGGTGTTGAAGGGCGTGATCTCCAGCATGGGCTTGAGATAGCCGCCATCCTGATCCACCAGACCAATGCCATCGGGTCTTGCGTATGCCAGCCTGCCGTCGGGCGCATAAGCGAAGGACATGCCCCACCATCCATACACGCCGCCGCTGTTCGGATGCAGCAGCCTGCGCGGAGCGCCGCCTGTGATGCTGACGCGGTACAGGTCGTTATTTGCCTGCCAGCCGGGCGCGGCGCTGCGCGGCTCGACGGTGGAATACGCCACCGAATTCGAGCCGGGAATCCACGCCGCAAAATGGACGACATTCTTTGCCTGCAACGAGATCAACTTCGGGTCGAGGTTTCTCGTTCGCACTGCCCAAAGCGTGTTGATTTCCTGATCGGCGGGTTTGGTTGATTTGCGTGTAAAGACCAGGTATTCGCCGTTGGGCGAAAGCGTGAAGATGCGCCCGTCCAGATCGCCCGTGCCGACGATGACGCGGCGGTTTGCTGTCGAGCCTTCCATGATCCATGCGTTGCCGCCCGAAAGATATGCCAGCGTGCCGGGAATATCCAGCGGCGCATAGGCGGATTGCGCGCCAACCATGACGATTTCCGGCAGCGCTTCCTTCAAAACAGCCGATTTTACAACCGTTCTGCTGATTTCCACGCCGTCTTCGAGAATGATTCTGTAGGTTATATCTTCCAGTCCGTTCACGCCGGATTGGACAAGCCTTGTTTCACCTTCGGGCAGGGTTTCATTGCGGATGACCTGCCGTTCGGATGGGATGATCTTTTGCTCGGTCTCGAACTTTTCTTCGACGCGCGTGAGGGCGATGGTGTCGCCGTCGTTGACGATTGCGTAGAAGGGAGGTTCGGCGCGGTCAAGATTCCCTGCCGCGATGCCGGCGCTTTGCAATGCCTGCGAGACTGTGCTTCCCGATGGCACATCGGTTTGCTGGCTTGTTCCGTCCGCGATGATGGTGACGGTGATGTCGCTGCCGATCTGCGGGGAGCGGCAGGAAGCAGCCAGCGAGGCAACAAATATAATGGCGGCAAACAGGCGCGGGCGGAGTCCGAGGCGGGGCATGTCGGGTATAATCCAGCCGCTATTTAATGCGTCCCGTCAATGTCATGATTCCGTCTGCGATGGAGATCGCTTCCAAACGAAAGCCGACAGCGACCGGACCAAGCGTGCCTGTGAATGCCTCGTCTATGATGGCGGTCATGGCGGAGTTGATGCCCTCTGGCGCGGGGAAGGGACCGAAGTCGGCGGATGCGATCTCGATCTTTGGCTTTCCGGTTGTCTCATCCACGCCGACGTTCATGGTGATGAGCATGTTTGCAGTGAACCAGCCGCGTGTGATTTTGCCGTACATTTGCATTTGACCGTTGCGCAGGATGATCTGCGGGTCGGTGAATGGCGGGTTGGCTTGCTGCGCCATTTTATCCGCCAGGTAGGATGTGAGCTGGCTTTCCGTGATCTGCAAGGTGACGAAGCCTGTTTCGGCTCCTGCAATGAGCGCCTGTTCGATCTGCTCGCGCATGGTCAACACTTCCTCGCCGGAAACGGATACGGTTTGGGCAGGGTACTCCGGTCCGCCGGCGAATATGGAACACGCCAGCGATGCAAGCGCGAGCGACGCAATGAGAAGGTAAAAGCTTGATTTTTTTGTCATAATTTATGTCTTGGGTCTTCCAAACTTTTTAAGCGGAGCAATTATAGCATGAGCGACTCTCAATCCCTTTCGAATAATGAACTGAGCCTTGCGGCGAAAATCGAGGCAATGTTGTTCGTTTCTGCGGAGCCTGTGCCTGTTAATCAACTGGCGCAGGCGTTGGATGTGACTCCTTCGGTGGTGGAGCGCGGGCTCAAGGAACTCGGCGATTCACTCCTGACCCGGGGGCTGCGTCTGCAACGAAATGCCGGGCGCGCGCAGTTGACCACCGCCGCCGAACTCGCAGCGCTTGTGGAGAAATTCCTCGGCTTGGAGGCGGTGACGCATCTCAGCCGCGCCGCATTGGAGACGCTTGCCATCATTGCGTATCAACAACCGGTCACACGTCCGCAGGTGGATTCGGTGCGCGGCGTGAACAGCGACGGTATGATGAAGAGCCTGCTGAGCAAGGGTTTGATTCAAGAGGCGGGGCGGGCGGATGGTCCGGGTCGCCCGATTTTGTACTCTACCACGCCGGAGTTTTTGCAACATTTCGGTTTGAATTCAATCATGGAACTGCCCCCGCTTGCCGTCCCGACGGAGCCGGAGCAGGAACAATCGGAACTTTTGAAAGGATAGCGCTTGTAATGCAGGAACGATTGCAGAAATTGCTGGCTCAGGCTGGATACGGTTCGCGCCGCGCGTGCGAGGTCTTTATTACTGAAGGGCGCGTGCGCGTGAATGGCAAGGTTGCGGCGCTGGGGCAGAAGGCAGACCCGGCTGTGGACAAGATCGCAGTGGACGGAAAGCCTCTCGCAAAAAAGGAGTCTTTGACTTATATCGCGTTGTACAAGCCGCGCAACGTGCTTTCCGCGGCAGAGGGACAGGACGACAGGCGTGTTGTGCGTGATTTGATTCCGCTTGAAGGGCATTTGTATCCCGTCGGGCGGCTGGATTACGACTCGGAGGGATTGATTCTGATGACCAACGATGGCGAGTTGACAAATAAGCTGACTCACCCCAGATATGGTCACGAAAAGGAATATCGGGTGCTGGTCGCGCGCCGCCCGGACGAGGAACAGCTTGGAGCGTGGCGGAGAGGCGTCGTGTTGACGGATGGAAGCAAGACCGCGCCCGCAGACGTCCGCTTCCTGTCCGCTTCCGGCAAAGGCGCGTGGATACAGGTCATCATGGGGGAGGGGAAGAAGCGTCAGATTCGCGAAGTGGGTAAACTGTTGGGGTTGCCCGTCGTACGCATCATCCGAATGCGGATCGGGACATTAAAGCTGGGGAATCTGAAACCGCGTCAATGGCGGTATTTGACGGAAGAGGAAGTGCGCGAGTTAAAGGGAGGAAAGACCCCGAAGATCGAACAAAAGGCGCGTACAAAAAGACCGAAATAACGTAAATTGTCACCTTGGATTGGAGAATCTTCCCAATTTGTTGGAATGCAGTAACTTGGGTGAAATAATAAAAAAAACCGTTGCATGGCGCAACGGTTTTTTGGTTTGTATTAACTCTGGCGGATATCCCAGAACTTCTTTACGACCTTCGATAATGCGTTGGTGACGCTGTTTTTCGTCATACCTTCAACCTTGAAGGTAATGATTCGGGTGCCGGAATCCGGTCCTGAGAACATGCCAAAAGCGATGAAGTTTCCGCCAGCCTGGGCAATGGCTTTGGTGACCTTTGCCAGCTGCCCGGGCTTTTCTTCGATCAGCGCGGTCACGCGGAGCGCTTTGGTGCGCGCGCCCATCAACTCGAAGAAAATTTTGAACAGATCCGTTTCTGTGATCATGCCCGCCACTTTTCCGGAGCGCATCACCGGCATGCCGCCAATTTTCTTGTCTGCCATGATGCGGGCGGCTTCCTCGATGGGTGTATCCACGTCAACGGTGATGACTTTTTTCGTCATGACGTGCTTTACCAATACCTTGCTCAGCAGGTAGTTCATTTCCCAAACGCTCAGGCTGGTGGCGGGGGAGGGAGAGGCGTTCAATAAGTCGCTCTCCGAGACGATGCCGAACATTTTCCCATTCTTTACAACCGGCGCGCGGCGGATGTTTTCCTTTCGAAACATAGCCAGCGCGTCGTGGACGGGCGTATCCGGCGAGACGGTAATAACCGGGTGGGACATTCTTTCACCGACAAACATGGTTACCTCCAAATGGTATGAAACTTAGTTAGTGAAATTTGTTACAAACAAATTATACGCACAAGAGTAAAAAGGGGTGTCATGATTTTGGAGTGTAAAAGGTCACTTGGCAAACTCCTTGATCACGCGCGCTGTGTGTTTGGCGTGCTGCAAGTATAAATCAATTCGGATATTTTCGTTGGGCGCGTGGGCTTTTGTGTCGGGGTAGCCCAAACCCATGGTCACGACGGGCAAGCCCAGGTCATGTACGAACGGGTAGCTGGGTCCCGATCCTCCCACCATCGGCACGATCTCCATCGGCGTATCGTAAACGTCTTCGGCAGTATCCACAACGATCTTCACGAACGGACCATCTGGGTTGGTGCGCGCGGCAGGTTCGCCTCCGAGGAATTCGATCTTTACATCGCTGAACCCTTCGGCGTCGAGATGCGCGCGCAGTTTTTTTAAAATGTCTTCGGGCATTTGATTTGGCACGAGCCGGAAATCCACCTTTGCCGAAGCGAAGGCTGGCTGAACGGTTTTCGAGCCGGGTCCCTGATAGCCGCTGGTCAGCCCGCAGATGGTGCAGGTTGGCGTGAAGACCTCCTCCATTTTCAAATCCACGCCGCCTTTCAATCCTTTGATGAAGTCTTGAACGCCGTAACGCGATTTGTATTCCTCTTCCACATCGGGAAGTTTTGCCATCAGTTCGCGGTCTCGTTCAGAGGGCTGGACGATGTCATCGTAGAAGCCGGGGATGCGAACCGCCTCATCCTGACCTTTGAGGCTGTTCAACGCCCAGACAAGCCTCCACGCCGCATTCGGGAAGATGCTGCCGCCCAGCCCTGAGTGGACATCCGTGCCGAGCGAAGTCACTGAAAGTTCCACATAGCAAATTCCGCGCAGACCGAGATATTGCATGGGTTTGTCGCGGTGATCCACGCCGCCGAATTCCCAGATGCAGGCGTCGGCTTTGAGTTTGTCCTTGTTTTTGCGGATGAAGTCATGCAAATGGACGCTTGCCGTCTCCTCCTCGCCTTCGATGATGAACTTGATGTTACACGGAAGATCGCCTTCATCGTTTAAAATCGCGTCAATCGCATGCAGGCGGGACGTGAGATGCGCCTTGTCATCACTGACTCCGCGCCCAAACATCCTGCCGTCCCGAATTTCTGGCTCGAAAGGCGGGCTTTCCCACAATTCCAGCGGTTCCGGCGGCTGGACATCGTAGTGGTTGTAGATAAGCAGGGTTTTGTCGCTTTTGCCTTTTCGTTCTGCAAACACAACCGGCGCTCCGTCCGTCGCCATGATCTCGGTCTTGAAGCCGCGCTTTTCCAGCATCTCCTTTACGAGATTGGCGCATTCCTTCAATCCCAAATTCTGCGCGCTGATACTCGGTTGCGCGACGTAGCGTTTAAGTTCTTCGAGGTTTTGGTCGAGCATTTCATCTATATAGGTGTCGATTTTTTCATACCCTTTCATGGTCGTCGCTCCTTTTTCTGATGATATGCAACAGGTCACGCCTCAAAAGCGTGACCTGTCCGATTATTCGTAAAAACCTGCGATCCACTCGATGGAATACGCGCCCGCGTAAGCGAACAGCGCCATCTTGATGACCTGACCGATCCAGCAGAAGAGCAGGAAACGCCAGAGTTTCATCTTTGCAATTCCCGCTGCCACCCCTGCAATGTCAAAAAACGGATTCGGGATGGCGGAAAGAATCAAAATCGCCCAGCCGCCGTACTTGTCTATCCACGGACTGATCCTTTCATAGACATGTGTGCGTTCCACAACCGCCTGTCCGCTGAAGCCAGCCAGATAGCCGGATAACTCGCCAAGCGCGCCGCCTGTCCCTGCCGCGAGCGCAACGCCGATGGGATTGAACACGCTTCCCATCGCAAAGACAACCGCCACGCCCGGAGCCGGGAGGAAGACAGTCGCATTCGCCATCAACGCCACAAGGAAAATGCCGGGATACCCGTAAACCGCAAATTCCTCCACCTGGTCACGGATGCTGTAAATGTACACCGTGATCCCGATGACGGCGGCAATCGCCAGAATCCGCAGGATATTTGTGGTCAGGTTTGTGACTGGCTTGAAGGTATGCAGGTTTGAAGTTCGCGGGCTGTCTTCTTTCTTCTTTCTTTTAACATATTGCCCTTTTGCCGCCTTTGAACCTTTCAACCTGTCAACTTTGGAGCCTTTAACTTTCTTCGACGGTGACACGGATGATCTTTACCGCGGGCGCATTCGCGTTGTTTGGGTCGCGTTCGGGAATGGACATCAATACATCCTCTCCCTCGACGATTTGACCGAAAACGGAATGCCTGCCATCCAGATGCGGCGTGGGCAGGTGGGTGATGAAGAACTGCGAGCCGTTTGTGCCGGGTCCGGCATTTGCCATCGAAAGGACGCCGCGCTTGTCATGCTTGAGGCTGGGGTGGAATTCATCCTGAAAGCGGTAGCCGGGTCCGCCCCTGCCGGTGCCGGTCGGGTCGCCGCCCTGTGCCATGAAATTGTTGATGACGCGGTGAAAGATGACGCCGTCATAAAACCCCTCGCGCGCGAGGAACACAAAATTATTCACGGTCACGGGAGTCTTGTCCGCAAATAAGTCGATCACCATGGTTCCGTTGTCCGTTTCCATGCGCGCTTTATATTTCTTTTTTGGGTCTATCTGCATTTCGGGCGGGTTGCTCCATTGTTTTGTCATTATTCTCTCCTTTTTATTTGAGCAGGGTTTCAATTCTTGCAACGACCATATCCAGCGCGGCAGTGTTGTGACCGCCCTCAGGGATGATCACATCCGCATAGCGCTTGGAAGGTTCCACAAATTCCAAATGCATCGGGCGAACCGTCTGCATGTATTGCTTAATGACTGATTCAGTGCTGCGTCCGCGCTCGGTAATATCCCGGTAAAGGCGGCGGATGAAGCGGATGTCCGCATCGGTATCCACAAAGATTTTGACGTCGAAAAGCTTTCTCAATTCCGGCTCGGCAAAGATCAAAATCCCCTCCACCACAATAACGTTTCTGGGTGAAACGGTAAACGTCCTGCTGGTGCGGCTGTCGGTGGAGAAATCATAGATCGGCACCTCGATCGGTTTTCGCTCCCGCAGGGCAATGACGTGTTCGATCAACAGCCCGGTTTCAAGCGAATTTGGGTGATCGAAATTGATCTCCAAATGCTGTGTCGGCGGGAGCCCGCTTAAATCCTTGTAATATGAATCGTGTTGAAGATAGGCAATTCGATCCGCTCCCACTCGTTTCAGAATTTCCTGCGCGACGGTTGTTTTCCCGGACCCTGAGCCGCCCGCGATGCCGATGACGAGTGGAGTTTTTTGACTCATGAGCGCGATTATAGCCGATGAATGAAAAAACGGCTCCGGGCAGACCCGAAGCCTGTTTCGCCTCCATGAATTTTATCTCCGCTGGAACATGCCCGTGAGCATCCTCCAAACTGGACAGCGGTCATACACTCCCATAAATGCGAGAATGCCGCCGACACCCGCCGCTACCCAATTCCCGGTCGAGACTCCGATCATAAAAAAGAGTGCGCCCGCGCCAAGCCGCAGCAAACGGTCGAACGGCGTCATGGGGATGTTTACAGTCCCGCCCTCCGAAAGCGATTGAAAAAACTTGCGGTAGCCGGTTTCGTTTTGCGCGCCCGTAATCCTGCCAGCCTCTTTTCCATCGCGGATCGCAATGACGGTTGGGATTCCGAAAACCTTGTATTGGCGCAGAATCTCCTGCGACTCATCCGCATTGACGGGGATGAATTCAACAGTATCCGCAAATTCTTTCGCGAGTTTGTCCAGGATTGGCTTTGTCATCATGCACGGAGCGCACCACGTCGCCCAGAAATCAACAATGACAGGCTTTTCGGTCTCTGAGATTTTTTTCTGAAATTCTGAGTTATTCATGATGGATGGCTGGGGCGGGCAATTCTTTTGCCCGCCCATTCAAGGTCAATTCTTATTGGTGCCGAATTTGAACAATGCGTATATCGGGCAAAACGAAACAACCGATGTGAGCAGGAAGATGACGCCCAGCGCCGCCAGTACAATGCCCAGCGTCCCGGTTACAATTCCGCCGAAATACAAATAGGCGAAGAGCGCGGCAACGACAACGCGGACAACCCGGTCGATATCAGACATATTGCGTTTCATGAGATTTTCTCCTTGTGAAAATGGATGAATTTGGATCCGTTTGTAGGACGAGTTGTGAAAAGAATATTTTACGAGTGAACCACTAAATATGACAGATATAGTCGTAATAAATTGTAAATATCTTATGGACAAAAACGAAAGCCCTTCCGCAAAAGGAAGGGCATTGGAAATAATGCGAGTATTGCGATCAGTCGAACATAAACGCCAAACCGACTGTCCCTGGTCCGGCGTGTGTGCCAACCACAGGGCTTACTTCTGTGAACACGGTTTCGACGGGCGAGAGTTCGGCGGTGGCGCGATCCAGCAGTTTCCTGGCGTCGTCCGCGGCGTTTGCATGGAGTGTGGAAAGCCGGATATTGGCTTTCCCTTTTACCTGTTCGGTAACCAGTTCAATGATGCGGTCGTGCGCCTTGCTTTTCGTGCGGATGCGGTCCACGCCTTCCACCTTCCCCTCTTTCAGCGCGAGGATCGGCTTCAGGTTCAGCGCCGAGCCGATGAAACGCTGGGCGCCGCCGATGCGCCCGCCGCGATGCAGGAACTCCAGCGTGTCAACCGCGAAGAATACCCCGGTCCTTTCGTGCGCTTTCTCCGCAAGCGCGGCGCATTCCTTCACGTTCGCCCCTCCTTCCATTGCGCGTGCCGCGGCGAGAACCTGGAATCCAAGCGCCATTGCCGTGGATTGGCTGTCAACCAGCGTCACCTTCCCTCCCGCGCTTCCCATCATATCCTTTGCCTGGATTGCCGATTGAAGCGTTCCTGAAAGTTTCGATGAAATGAAGATCCCCAGAACATCCTGTCCCTGGTCCACCAGTTTTTGAAAGGTTTCCTGCATGGTAGCGGGGGTAACCTGGGACGTGGTCGGCATTACTTTTGCCGATTTAAGCCGCGTGTAGAATTCATCCGGCTGAATGTCAACGCCGTCGCGGAATGTTTCGTTGTCCCAGATTAGAATCTGGGGTGTCACAGTGATGTTGTATTTGCTTAGATATTCCCCCGGAATATAGGCTGTGCTGTCTGTAACGAGCGTGAATTTGGACATATCTCCTCCGAAAACCTGAAAATGATGATTTTCTATTTTACCCTCTCTATGGGGTTGTCAGGGCAATCGCATCTAAATTTTGACACCCTATATATGGGCATCATTGCCGTAATTGCGCCTTACTGCCCATATATGGATTTCCACATTTGGGCAGAA
>JAGUZU010000101.1 GCA_020060625.1 Anaerolineales bacterium
CCAAAATTCACTCTGTACAAATTCCCAAAATGAACCGCCAAGCCGCCAAGAACGCCAAGAAAAAAATGAAGAAACTTGGCGGCTTGGCGTCCTTGGCGGCAAAAAAACGAAAAATATTCTGATGGGCGATTCTTCAGAATCTGAATGTTCCCCCCTGCGTTGGACGTTCGTCCTGGCTCATTGGGAATCGCCGTGATTAAAACCTTTTTGGACACGGATTGCGCGGACAACACGGATTTCTAAAGGCTTTTTCTGTGTGAATCCGTGAGACTTGTACTGAGCCTGTCGAAGTATCCGTGTCGTCCGTGTACAGTATCACGGCAACTCCCAGAGAACGTTCGTCCTTTGATTTTCGACTCGATTAATCACTGGTACAATGGGCGCAATACCAAGAAAGGAAAAAAATTTATGTCAAAAGATACAGTGCAGGACGGCGTGGTCGTTTCGATGGACTATAAATTGACGGTGGACGGCGAAGTGCTCGATTCCTCCGATGAAGCAGGTCCTTTGCAGTTTCTCGCGGGTTATGGGAACATCATCCCCGGTTTGGAACAGGAAATGATGGGCATGAAGATCGGCGAGAGCAAGGACGTGGTGGTTCAGCCCGAAGACGGCTACGGCGAATTCGACGAAGAAGCTTTCATGGATGTGCCGCGCAGCGAATTCCCTGCCGATATGCAGTTGGAGGAAGGCTTGGAGTTGCATGTCACGGACGAGGATGGCAATCATCAAGCCGCTTATGTTTCGAGTTTCGACGATAAATCGGTGAGTCTGGATTTCAATCATCCGCTGGCGGGCGCGGTCTTGAATTTTTCTGTGAAGGTGGTCGGTTTGCGTGAGCCAACCGAGGAGGAACTCGACCACGGACACGTCCACGAAGGCGGCGGGCATCATCATTAGACAAAAAGGCGGTCACTTTTGAAGAGACCACCTTTTCAGGTAACAACCGGGCAACTCTCATTTCGAGAGTTGCTGTCTTTTTAATTGCCAGTTCCAGACCTGTTTGACGCCAAAGACGAAGATCAAAACGCCCAACACCAAACCGCCAAAGTTGTTCAGAAAATCGCTGACCAGTTCCCACTGACTGCCGAAGAGATAGCCCAATCCGCCGTAGCCGAGGATCCACACGATCTCGCCCGCGGCGTCGTATTTCAGCCATTTTTTGAATGGGAAGCGGGTTGTGCCGGAGAGCAGGGTGACCGGCAGGGCGATGGCTGTCACCAGAAAGCGCGAAAAGAAAATGGAAAGCGGTCCCCATTTGCGGAAGGACGCCTCGGCTTGCAGCCATCGCGGGGTGTGGCTGAAACGCTCAAGGACATGCTCGCGGGCGTAATAGCCAATTAAGTAACTGATGACGTCGCCGGTGACCACGCTGACAATGCTGACGAGGGCGGTGGTATGCCAGGGCAGGAATCCCTCGCGGGCAAAGGCGCCCGCCGCAATGACCAATACGGTGCATGGCAAGGGTACGCCCAGCCCGCCGACGAAAACGACGACCCAAAGCAACGGCGCGCCATAGTTAATGACTTGTGTCAGGAGATATTCAGACATGAGATGCCTTACGGGGCGGCAGGAATGGGCGTCAGCGGGGGAAGAGGCTTGGCTGGCGGAACAGGCGTCGGCGGGGCTTGATGCGCGAGGATTGTCGTCTTGATGATCTCGATCACAAGTCCGTTTGCATGAGGATAAAATTCCCGATTCAATTCCTCGATGCTTTTCCTGCGGTTACCATGCGGCGGGATTTCCAGCGCGTCGAAGAGGTCGTCTTCCGGCACGCCGTACATCTGCGAGATGAAGGGGATGGTCATCCAGTCGCGGATCTCATCCACGTCGGTTTCGATTTCGCTGTGGAGGGGCGGGAGAGGATGCCCCTGAAATTTCTTAAGGGCATGAAAGGCGCGAAGACCAAAGAACAGGGTGAGCAGGCAGCCGAGGGTGGTCAGCCCGATGACGAGGGCGCGTTGTTCCTTTTTGATCTTCGTGAACATTGAAAATCAATCCTGCCATTCCAGTTCAAAATCGCCGATATGCACCGTGTCGCCTTCCTGCACGCCCGCTTCGCGCAGGGCGTTATCCACGCCGAGTTTTTGCATCAGGCGTTGGAAGCGGCGCACCGAGCCGTAATGCTCCCAATACGTCATCTTTGCGGCGCGTTCGATGGCAACGCCGCTGACGCGCCACTTGTCGCCGTCTTCGCGGTGGATGTTGAACTGGTTCGGGTCCACATCCGGTTTGTAGACGGGCAGCGCCTCTTCCTCGATTTGTTCTGGCGGCAGTTCCTGAAGCAGTTTATACGCTGCGAACAGGACTTCGCGCGTGTTGGCGCGCGCCATTGCAGAAGCCGTGACGAGTTCCAGTTTCTTCTTTTTGAAACTGGCTTGAATATCCTTCAACCTTGCCTGCACATCGGGCTGGTCTATTTTGTTCAAGACCACCACCTGCGGCTTTTTGGAAAGTTTGGGATCGAACAGGGATAATTCCGAATTGATCTGGCTGAAATCTGCCAGCGGGTCTTCGGCGAGTCCATCGAGCATGTGGATGAGCACGCGCGTGCGCTGGACATGGCGCAGGAAATCGTGTCCCAGCCCTGCGCCTTCATGCGCGCCTTCGATGAGACCGGGGATGTCCGCCAGCACGACGGTGGTGTCGTCGTCTATGTTGGCGACGCCGAGATTCGGCTCCAGTGTGGTAAAGGGATAATCGCCGATCTTCGGTTTGGCTTTCGTCAATGCCGAAAGCAGGGTGGATTTCCCGGCGTTGGGCAAGCCGATGATGCCGATATCCGCTATCAGTTTAAGTTCGAGGCGCAGGAGTCTTTCCTCGTGCGGCTCGCCGCGCTCCGCCATCCGCGGAGCCTGATTCCGTGACGTGGCAAAATGCTGGTTGCCGCGTCCGCCGCGCCCGCCTTTGCAGATCATAAGCTGTTGACCCGATTCGGTCAGGTCGCCGAGAAGCGCGCCGGTTTCGGCATCATAGATTACCGTTCCCGGCGGCACATGGATGATGAGGTCTTTGCCGTTGCGCCCGGTCATTTGCGCGCCGCCGCCGCCTTTTCCGGGCTCTGCCTCGAACCGTTCGTTCGATCTGAATTTCGAAAGCGAATTGAGAGTGGGTTTCACTTCAAAGATGACGTCGCCGCCCTTGCCGCCGTCGCCGCCGTCGGGTCCGCCGCGCGGCTCGTATTTTTCGCGGCGAAAATGCACCATGCCGTCGCCGCCTTTTCCCGATTTTACATGAATGTTAACCTGGTCAATGAACATTCCCCCATTATACCCATCGCGGTCACAAACTGCGCTTTTGCAACTCGTGACGGGAGCATTCAGACTCTGTAGAATTGCCCATCAGAACATTTTTCGTTTTTTACCGCCAAGGACGCCAAGCCGCCAAGTTTCTTCTTTTTCTTGGCGGCTTGGCGGTTCATTTTGGGAAAGAATCTACAACATTTGAATGCTCCCCTTGTGACCGCGGGCATATATGCGCGAATTTATTTTACGAACTTCCAAGCCGAAGGCAAAACCAACGCCGCCGCAATCAACTTGATCAGGTCGCCGACCAGAAACGGAAGCAGACCCAACTGAATGGCTTTGCTGAAACTTCCAAGCAGGGTCGAAAGCCATGCCACGCCGAAAACGTAAATGATGACTGTCCCAACCAGAAACGGCAGGATGGACGTGCGGACGCTTCGCTCCAAGCCGCGTTCTGCCAGCCAACCCACAGCATACGCCGCGCCGACAAATCCCAGCAGATAGCCAGCCGTTGCGCCGGTTAGGATGCCAACGCCCGAAGCGCCGCCCGCGAAGAAGGGAAGTCCCAGCCCACCCTGCGCGATGTAGGCGATCATCGCCGCCGCTCCGCGCTTGGAGCCAAGCAGCGCCCCGACGAGTAAAACCGCAAACGTTTGACCCGTAATCGGCACAGGCTGAAGCGGGATTTCAATCCGCGCGAACAGGGCTGCGAGCCATGATCCAGCGAGGATAAGAAAAATATCGCGCAGCCAAATCGACGTATTCGGGAAGTAACGAGTGGAAAGAGTAGGTGCAAGTGTGGTCATGTTTGAGCAAAGTTCCTTTTCATGTTTTTTTGATTAAACCCGAAATGGTCGAAATAGTTAGCCTGCTATAATCGAATCAATGAACTGGCACAAAACCACCCTCGAAATTTCCACACCCGGCAAGGGGCTTCACGACGTCACCTCATCCATCCGCGCGAAATTGAAGGAGTGGGGTGTACGCGAAGGGATGTGCTTTCTATTTCTTCAACACACCAGCGCTTCTCTGGTCATCAGCGAAAACTGGGACCCGACCGCCCGCGCCGATTTGGAAACCTTCATGGAACGCCTCGTCCCCGAACGAGACACTTGGTACACGCACGATCTCGAAGGACCCGACGATGCGACCTCACACATCCGCTCGATGTTGACCGATACCAGTCTCACCATCCCTGTTGATGATGGCGACCTCTCGCTCGGCACTTGGCAGGGAATTTACATCTTCGAGCATCGCACCCGTCCGCACAAGCGGAAGGTGCTGATGCGTGCCTTGTCGGTGGAGCAAAAGACTTAATGATGCTTAATTCTCACCACAGAGAAAAAACTCCTCAATCCTCCGTGATCTTTGTGGACTCTGTGGTTAAAAAGGATAGTCGGCTCATCTCAACGACAAACCGACTACCAATCTACAAACGTACCAATTTACCGACTTACTTCCTCACCCCAAACTTCTTCATCAACACATCTTTCAACGTAGGCACACCGATCTCCTGCAATTCATAGCGGACGCGCTGGGTCGGCTTGTTGATCTTGATGACGCGGCTCAGGTCAATTGGTGTGCCGATCACGACCAAATCCACATCAGACTTGTTGATGGTCTCTTCGAGTTCCTTTGTCTGCTTGTCGCCATAGCCCATTGCAGGGAGAATCGCGCCTGTGGTCGGGTACTTCTCGAAGGTCTTGGCAATCGTCCCCACCGCGAACGGACGCGGGTCTACGATCTCTTTCGCGCCGAAGCGGCGGGCGGCAACGTAACCAGCGCCGTATGCCATCTCACCGTGAGTGAGCGTCGGACCATCTTCCACGACCAGCACGCGCTTGCCGAAAATGGCGTCGGGGTCATTCACGAAGAGCGGAGAAGCGCCTTCGATTTGCACGGCGTTCGGGTTCAACTTGCGCAAGTTCTCGCGCAGCTTGATGACGTTCTCTGCATCGGCTGTATCCACCTTGTTGATGACGAAACAATCTGCCATGCGCACATTGGTCTCGCCGGGGTAGTAGGTCGATTCATGTCCAGTACGATGCGGGTCTGCGACGACGATCTGATAATCAGGCACATAAAATGGGAAGTCGTTATTACCGCCGTCCCACAAAATGATGTCCGCTTCGGCTTCGGCTTTGCGGATGATCTTCTCGTAGTCCACGCCCGCGTAAATAATCACGCCGTTGTCGATGTGCGGCTCATATTCCTCGCGCTCTTCGATGGTGCAGTCGTATTCATCGAGGTCGTCATAGTCGGCGTATCGCTGCACTTCCTGCGCGACGAGATTTCCATACGGCATGGGGTGACGAATCGCCGCGACTTTGTAGCCCATCTCTTGCAAGACGGCAGCCACACGCCTCGTGGTCTGACTTTTGCCTGATCCCGTCCGAACGGCGCTGATCGACACGACAGGTTTGTTCGACTTGATCTGTGTATGTTTCGTTCCCAAAATGCGGAAGTCTGCGCCCGCGGCGTTGACGATGCTGGCTTTGTGCATCACATATTCGTGCGGCACATCACTGTAAGAGAAGACGACCTGTTCCGCGCCATGTTTCTTGATGAGGTCGAGCAGTTCCTCTTCGGGGTGGATGGGAATGCCCTTCGGGTACAAGTCACCAGCCAACTCGGTAGGATAGAGGCGTCCTTCAATATTGGGGATCTGCGTCGCAGTAAACGCTACAACTTCATAGTCCTTGTTCCCGCGATAGTAGGTGTTGAAGTTGTGAAAATCGCGCCCTGCGGCGCCCATGATGATGGTTTTGATCGGCATAGGAAACTCCTGTGCATGTCACCTTGAGGACAGTGTCCGGCAAACTCGGAGTGGGATTTGAGCCTGTCCGTTTTTACCCACGATGACATTTACGATAGTTATTATCGAATATACAAGAGCATTGAATGGGCGCGTAGTAACGTTTTGCCTGATTTTGATGTGACAGTTTTTATGGTTGTTTTCTTCTCACAGGCGCGGTCAAACAGTGGATCGCCCCATAGCCATTGACCAGTTTGTTCAACTCCGCGCTCACCACGCGGAATCCGCGCCGCTCCAATTCGTGGATGACGCGCTGATTCGTGGAAAGCGCCATGATGACAGTTTTGTTTCCGAGGTTGAGTAAATTTGTGGCAAAGTTCTTCTGCTCGGCTTCATCCACTTCCAAAATTTCGATGCCCTTTTCCGAGAGAAATTCCCGAAAGCCGCCCAGTTCTTCGATGATGAAACTGTCCATGTTGCGCGAAATGCGGATGATCTCGCGCTGGTCAAGTTCGTGGCTGTACGCCATCACCAGGTTGTGGGTGAGGGGAATCCAGAACATGTCCAAATGCATGATGCGCATGTGTTCTTCCGTTGGAGCGCCGTACAGCGCCGCTTCTTCCGCGTGCCGCTTGTTGACCGCCGCCGCGATTTGAATTCCTTGACGCTCCATTTCCGCGCCGATTTTCTTTGATAAATTTTTGACTGCGCTCATGGTTGTCCGCGCGCCGACGCCGATGTAGCAGGTGTCGCCCAGCACGGCAACGTCGCCGCCTTCGATGGTTCCGTGATCGACTTGAACAAAACCGTTATCATATCCCAGCGCGATCAATGCCTGTTTAAAGACGTCTACTTCGGGCTTACGGATGTCCCACTTTAAGGCTGACAACACAATGCGGTCTGTCAACGTTTGCGACTGGTCTCTGCCGTAGAAAATATTGGCGAGCGGAAGTTCATGCGTCAGACTAAGCAAATGATTGAGGCGGATCGCCCCAGCCTCCCCGTAGGTTGAAGCGTCTTCCTGTAAAATCTGCTTGATCTCGTTCTGAACCTGCAAATAGACTTCGTCAATATCCCCGTGAATGCCTTCGTTTGAAAAATCAACAATTTTTCGGGAGCGATACGTTTCGTAATATTCGTCTGCCCGCTGAAGTAATTTTTGTTCGATCTCCTTGATGGACTTTGGCGCATTTGGCATCTCTCTTGCGGATAATGCCCTCGCCAGCGCATCCTTCGCGCGGATGAATTTAATTCGTTCTCCCTCGATCAATTCCTGCATGTGACGGAATTCCCGCCGCGCTTCCTGCACATCGTAATAACTGAAAAAGAGACTCTTCGATTTTGGAAGCAGCTGCCCCAGCAATGCCTCGATTCCCGGCTCGCCCCAAACCAAAACCTCTTGCAGTGGATGCGTTTCGTCGAATATTTCTGTCTGCATGGATCACCGATAAAAAAACAGACCAAAGCCTGTAAAGGGTTCAGTCTGTTTTATCACAAAATGGACCGTCTCGCTACATGACGTCGGGCGCTTGAATATCGAGCAGGCGCAGCGCATTGGCAATGACCTGCTTCGCCGCCGCCACCAAACGCAGGCGGGCGGTCTTCACATTTTCATCGCCGGTTTGCAGGACTGGCACAGCATGGTAAAAAGAATGAAATGCGTTGGCGAGTTCATACGCATACGCCGCCATCACCAACGGACGATATTCCTCCGCCGCCTGCTGCACCTTTTGCGGGAATTGAGACATCTGCTCGATTAGTTCGATTTCCTGCTTGGTAAGATCATAGTCAAACGTTGAACGTCCAACGTCCGACGTTTGACTTGTGACGTTTGACTTCTTGAGGATCGAATTCGCCCGCACATGCGCGTTCTGAATGTAGGGGCCCGTGCGTCCGTCGAAGGACAAGGCTTCGTCAATATTGAAAACGATGTCTTTGTTGTTATCCACAGAAAGCATGGAATAGACCAGCGCGCCCAAGCCGATCTGCGACGCGATCTTCTCGCGCTCGCCAGCGGGGATGTTCCCGCTTTTTTCGGCTTCCACAGCCAGCACACGCCTTGCCGCCTCGGCATAGACTTCCTTGAACAATGCCACCCGTCCGCGCCGCGCCGACATGGCTCCTTCGGGCAGGGTTACATAGCCGTAAGATAGGTGGTAACACTTTTCCGCCTGGGGGAAACCCCACATTTCCAAAATCTTGAATGCCTGCTGGAAGTGCAAACTCTGGCGGAAATCCACCACATAGATCGAGCGGTCGACGTGATATTGTTCGAACTTGACCTTTGCCAGCGCGAGGTCTTTTGTCAGGTACAACGACGTGCCGTCGTTTCGTAAAACAACCGCCGTGCGGTATTTTTCCTTTGCCAGCCCGAGTTTCTCATCGATCTTGACGATCACCGGACCGCCGTCCGCGCGTTCATCTTCGGCAATTCCCTTTTGGATCAACTCATCCACGATTGACTTGGAAGGCTCGTCCACTTCACTTTCATAGAACCACACGTCAATGTTTACATCCAGCATCGCAAGGATGTCGCGCAGTTCCTCCAAACTCCAATCGCGCGTGGTCTTCCACAACTCGCGCACAGACGGGTCGCCCGCATCCCATTTGCGGTACATCTCGCGGCGTTCGGCTTCATACCCTTCGCGCTTCGCCGTTTCTTCCGGTGTTTCGTTCTCCTTTTTCTCGAGCATGGCGGTCGCTTCCGCGTACAACTTCAAGAGCCATTGTCCGCGCTCATGCACGCCTTCGGGTTCCTGCCCCTTGTAAAATTTGTCATAGATCCACATTACCGTGATGACGCCCAATCCCAAGTCGCCGGGATACGAGGCGCGGATGGTTTTGAATCCCGCAAACTCCACCAGCCTTGCCAGCGATTCGCCCAGAATCGTGTTCCGCGCATGACCGATATGGAACGAGTGATGGGTATTCGGCTGGGCATATTCGACCATGACCGTTTCCGCCTTTGGCGCGCCCCGCCCAAAGTCCGCGCCTGAGGCGAGGGTTTCATCCACCACACGGCGGGCATAATCAGACGTCTTGAAATAGACGTTGAGATAGCCCTTGACCGCCTCGATGTGACCGATCCCCTCCACGCTTCCGATCTGACCTCGAACCTGCTTGGCGATTTCCTGAGCCTTTTGCGGCACCGGGACCTGAGCCCCCTTGCCGCGCTTCGCTTCATTGGCGGCGGTCTGAAAAAAGGACGTGGAAAATCCCCACTCCCCGGCAAAGGGAATGGACTGCCATTTGAGTTCCGCCAGCGCAATGTCATTGGCTTGGCAAAACTCTTTTATCTTATCTTCGATGAGTTGTTGTTCTTTTTGAAACATGATTCTCAATTATAGGCTTCCCGCCTCTTTTGTGGGAGGGCGGAATGGAGGGGATAACAAAAACGGGAGCCTTTCGACTCCCGTTCTGTTGAAAACAGAAACTACTCGCTCTTGCCAGTCAGAGCCGCAAGATGTTTCATCAGACGGCTCTTACGACGCGCGGCGTTGTTCTTGTGGATCACGCCTTTTTCTGCCGCCTTATCCAGCATACTGATTGCCTTCATCACCGCTTCCTTGGATTCGGGCTTGCCGGTTTCCACGACTTTGCGGGCATTGTTAACAGCGGTACGCGCCGTTCCACGAACTGTGCGGTTGCGCAGACGCCGCTTCTCATTCTGACGATTGCGCTTGATCTGAGATTTGATATTAGCCAAGGTCTTCCTCCAAAATACTTGTCTTTCTTTTTCGACAGCGCTGTATTTTACATGAGGGAGGTATATTTGTCCAGTGAAATTAAAAGGCAGGATTCCGCAGGCATCACCGCCTGCGGAATCCTGCCTTTCGGTTAGTTGATCGGCGTGGAGGTTGTGGTCGGCAGCACCGTGCCGGGTCCCGGCGTGATTGGAGTGCTGGTGGGCGGACGGGTGGCGGTCGGCGTGACCATGTTGACGGGGATCACCAGCAATTGCCCGACGAACAGTTCATTGGGATTCTCGATGCTGTTTTCCTTGATGATGTCGTCGATTGTGCTGTTGAAATCTGCCGCTATGCTTCCCAGCGAGTCGCCAGCCTGAACGGTGTAATTGATCTTCGTCCCGCGCGGCAGGTTGGGGGGAATGGGCGTGGCGGTCGGCAGTTCCATGCCCGGGTTGGGGAGCAGGATCACTTGTCCTGGAATGATGTATTGCGTGGCAGGATCGATGCCGATGCCGTTTTCAGGATCGAAGGGATTGAGAAGCAGAATCAACGCAACGCCGTCGTCCCCAAGGTTGAAGCGCTCGACGAGCAGGGCGAGATAGTCGCCTTCTTGGACGGTATAGGTAAATGGAGATGAAAACGTCGCGGTGGGTGTGATCGTCGGCGTTGATGTCTCTGTCGGCGCTGGCGTCGGTGTGGATGTATTGGTGGGGGTGTAGGTGACAGTGGGCGTCGGCGTCTCTGTGGCAAACAACGAATTGAGAGGCTTGCCGGGACCGGACAGCCAATAGACCAGCAGTCCAATACCTCCCAATACAAGGACGCCGGCAAGAATATAAACCACGTTCGATCCGCCGCGCCTGCGCCTGCGAAACGAACTGATCCCGCCGGGTGATGAGGATGAAATAGGAGGTCTGTTGTTCATTGAATCGTTTCCTTTTTGCAATTGCGCTTCTTCCTTTGGTTTCCATCCGCGCGCAATGTAAAATAATTCTACCTGAAAAATGGGGGTTGTGGGGCTGTGTGTTTGTGCGTCGAGAGCAAAATATAAAGGTCAAAAGCCTTTGACTTTCGACCTTTGACATATTTACTTCATATGTTCTTTCAAATATTTCCCCGTATACGATCCCTTGACCTTCATCACCTGTTCCGGCGTGCCTTCGGCGATCAACTCGCCGCCGCGGTCGCCTCCTTCGGGACCGAGGTCGATCAGCCAGTCTGCCACTTTGATGATGTCGAGGTTATGCTCGATGATAAGGACAGAGTTACCTGCATCCACGAGCCGTTGCATGACTTCGATCAATTTATGCACATCGGCTGCGTGCAGACCCACGGAAGGTTCATCAAGAACATACAGTGTGCGTCCCGTTGCGCGGCGTGAAAGTTCCTTCGAGAGTTTCACGCGCTGCGCCTCACCGCCGGAGAGCGTCGTTGCTGGCTGACCGATGCGCACATATCCCAAACCCACCTCCTGCAACAGTTTCAATTTATTCTGCATCTGTGGATAATTCTGGAATTCTCCCAGCGCATGATCGACGGTCATATCCAGCACATCGGAAATCGAATACTTGTCGCGAAACAACACTTGCAGCGTTTCGCGATTGAAGCGCTTGCCGTGACAGACATCGCATGGCACATACACATCCGGCAGGAACTGCATTTCGATTCGCAACTCGCCCTGTCCCTGACAGGCTTCGCAGCGCCCGCCATGCACGTTGAAAGAGAAGCGCCCCGGCTTGTATCCGCGCACTTTGCTCTCGGGCAGTTCGGCATACAGCTTGCGGATCTCGTCGAACAAGCCCGTATACGTGCCTGGGTTCGAACGCGGCGTGCGCCCAATGGGAGATTGATCAATATTGATGATCTTGTCGAGATACTCAATGCCCTCGATGGTTTCATGCTCGCCAGATTGAGTCCGCGCGCCCATCAACTTCGCCGCAAGTTCGTTATACAGGATGTCGCTCATCAACGTGGACTTGCCCGAGCCGGATACGCCCGTGATGCACACCAGTTTCCCAAGCGGGATGTTGACATCGATATTCTTAAGATTGTTCGCGGATGCGTGAACGATCTTAAGACTTTTCCCATTTCCTCCGCGCCTCTTTTTCGGGACCCCGACCTGTTTCCGCCCCGAAAGATAGAGTCCAGTCAGCGACTTTGGGTGCGCCAAAATCTGCTTGGGAGTGCCTTCTGCAATAACCCGCCCGCCATGCTCGCCCGCGGCAGGACCAAGGTCAATGACCCAGTCCGCTTCACGGATAGTTTCATCATCGTGTTCTACAACCAGCACCGTGTTACCGAGGTCACGCAGACCTTTGAGCGTTTCAAGCAGGCGGCTGTTATCGCGCGGATGCAAACCAATGGACGGTTCATCCAAAACGTAGAGAACGCCCACGAGACGGGAACCAACCTGCGTCGCAAGTCGGATGCGCTGGGCTTCTCCGCCGGAGAGAGTCACGGCAGAACGGTTGAGGGTCAAATAATCCAGCCCAACGTTGACAAGAAAGTTCAATCGTTCGTGGATTTCTTTGATAACTCTTTCCGCAATTGCCTTCTGTTTGGTAGTTAGCGGCGAATTCTTGCCCGAAAGGTTCTTGACCCAGTCCAACGTTTTCAGCACGGGCCAGGAATTCGCTTCGACGATGTTTACGTCGTCCACGGTCACTGCCAACGCGGCGGGGTTGAGACGTTTGCCCTTGCAACTCGGGCATGGGCGGTCGGACATGAACTCCGAAATTTTTTCGCGGATGTATTCCGAATTTGTTTCGCGGTAACGGCGTTCCAGATTGGTGATGACGCCCTCGAACGCGCGCGTGAACTTGAACTCGCTGCCGTTCGCGTTCTGATATGTCATTTGAATCTGCTTTTCGCCCGTGCCATACAAGACGACCTTTTGTTGTTCCTTGGTCAATTCCCTGAAAGGTTTATCCAGATCGAATTTGAACGCCTTGGCGGCATTGACCAGACTCTGCCAGTAGTAGCCGCCTTCTTCCTTCGGTCCACTCCACTCCATGCTGATGATCGCTCCATCGGTCAGAGACAGGCTGTCGTCCGGGATGATGCGGTCGGGGTCGATTTCCAGTTTCGAGCCAAGCCCCTGACAATCCGGGCAGGCGCCCTGGGGCGTGTTGAAGGAAAAGGTGCGTGGCTCAATTTCGGGCACGGTCGAGCCGTGTTCGGGGCAGGCAAGATGCTCGGAGTAGGCGATGTCTTCGCCCTCACCCCCAACCCCTCTCCCTGAGGGGTTGGGGGTGAGGTAAGGGATGTTGACCGTAACATATCCCTCGCCAAATTTAAGCGCAGTTTCAACAGAGTCTGTGAGTCGTGTAAGCGCAGCTTTCTTATCTTCTTTCGAACCTTCCTGCGAAATGACAAGACGGTCCACAACCGCTTCGATGGTGTGCTGTTTGTAGCGGTCGAGTTCGATCTCATCATCGAGGGATTGAACAGTTCCGTCCACGCGGGCGCGGGTGAAGCCCGCCTTGCGTATCTCTTCAAAGACAGCTTGATACGTGCCTTTTCGTCCGCGTACCAGCGGGGCAAGGATTAGGATGCGGGTGCCTTCGGGCAGGTTGTGGATTTTGTCCACGATCTCTTGAGCCGACTGCTTCACTACGACACGTCCGCAAACGGGACAATGCGGAATGCCCGCGCGCGCGAACAAGAGGCGCATGTAGTCGTAGATTTCGGTCACCGTGCCGACGGTGGAACGCGGGTTGTGGCTGGTGGATTTCTGGTCAATCGAGACGGCAGGGGAGAGCCCGTCGATGTAATCCACATCGGGCTTGTCCATTTGACCGATGAATTGACGCGCATACGCCGAAAGCGACTCGACGTAACGCCTCTGACCTTCGGCGAAGATGGTATCGAACGCCAGCGACGATTTACCCGAACCGGATAACCCCGTAATGACCACGAACTTGTCGCGCGGAATTTCCACGGTGATATTCTTCAAATTGTGGACGCGCGCGCCCACGACACGAATTTTATTGGATGACATAATGTGAACCTTTATGATGGGAAAAGCGTATCAATTATAGCACATACGTTCTGATAATCAAGATTTGCACAACAGGCAAACTTTGATTATACCGAATGAGACACATAAGACTGCTTTTTCAGAAGTGCAAAACAAAATAATCGCCATTTTGGCTGTTTACAAAACTGTTACCAATGGGTGAATATCAATCCGTCAGATTTTGAATCGAAAAAGATATAATTTTGCCCGATGAAGACGCAAACCAACCTCCCTGCGCATCGCGCGAACCCGATTGGGCGGGAAAAAGACATCCAAGCTTTGCAGGAATTACTGGCGAGCGATGATATTCGCCTGTTGACGTTGACGGGGCTGGGCGGCATTGGCAAAACCACCATCGCCTTGCAGGTCGCTTCGATGCTGGAAGGCGATTTTTCCGACGGCGTATATTTCGTCAATCTTGCGCCTGTCACTCACAGCGAAGCAATTCTGCTTGAGATCGCGCACACGCTCAAAGTCCGGCAGGAAGCGGGGAAGGACACATTCGAAAGTCTCAGCGAAGCGCTGTCCGGGCAGGACATCCTACTCATCCTCGATAATTTCGAACATGTCATGGCGGGGGCTTCCTTTGTAAATAAACTGCTTCAAGCTTTGCCTCAAATGAAGGTGATCGTTACCAGCCGCGAGCCTTTGCGTTTGCGCGCCGAACAGGTCTATCCGCTTCCGCCGCTTTCCACCGATCACGCCGCGGATCTATTCGTTCAACGCGCCCGATCCGTCAAGCCGGATTTTGCGCCAACGAAGGAAGACAATCGCGCCGTCGCCGAGTTATGCGAACGGCTGGATGGATTGCCGCTTGCCGTGGAACTTGCCGCGCATCGCGCCAGACTCTTCACGCCGCAAATCATGCTCGCCCGTCTCAAATCGGACCTCGAGCCTGCTTCCCGCATGTTGAACCTTTTCTCCGCCGGAGCCAGAGACCTGCCCGAACGTCAGCAATCCCTGCGAAAGACAATCGCCTGGAGTTACAGCCTGCTCAATGAAGACGAACAACGCGCGTTGCGATTTGCTTCCGTTTTTCCCGGCACGTTCAGTATTCAATCGCTTTCCAAAATATTATCCGTGGATGAAGTTGCCGTGATGGAGCTTGTCTCCTCTCTTGTGGATAAGAACCTCATCAAGCCGTCGTTTGAACAGGATGAAGCCGGGCGTTTTTCGATGCTTGAGGCGATCCGTGAATTTGCCTGGGACGAGATACGTCACGCGGATGAACTCGGGCAGATCAAAAAAACGTACATGTGTTTGTACCTTGAACTTGCAAAAGCGGCGGAAACCGGATTGCAGGGCGCGGAACAAACCCATTGGTTGAAGGTCATCGAAGTGGAATTTCCCAACTTTGCTTTGGCAATGGAAATGGGCATGACCGCTCCGGTTGATTCTCAACTATGGCTGGACGGATTATGGCTTCTTTCCCATTTGGAACAATACTGGCATATCCACGCCCTGTTCAATGAATTGACGACATTGTCCAACCGCTCGCTGGACCAAATCGAAAAGAGCCATTCCACAGATGAAAACTTTCTTTCCCTAAAGGCGCATTTGTACAGCCTCGCCGGAACCTGCTCCTGGCTTTCAACAGATTTTAAGCGCGCATGTGATCTTCATGCAAAAAGCCTTGACTTGTACCGTCAATTGAATGATGAAAGCCGCGTCGCTTTTTCATTGAACAATCTGGCGGTCAATTTTGGCGAACAGGGTGATTATGAAAAGGCGCTGGATTATTATGGTCAGAGCCTCGCGCTCTATGAACGACTCAGGGATGACTGGGGGCAGGCGCGCCTGCATCTAAACCTATGTAATTATCATTTGTATGTCACCCATGATGCCCAACGCATCGTTTCCCATGCCGAAAACGGGCTGCGCTTTGCGGAAAAACTCAACGATCCATTCCTGATTGCTGCTGCGAGTTACAGTCTTGGCGAAATCCTCCTAATGGAAGGCAATAATGTCGATAGGTCTCGGGAACTGTACAAACGGGCGAACCAACTTGCGCGTGAGTTTCAATTTCAACAGGTGCTGACCTGGTCATTGGTGGGACAGGCAGCTTTGTATATAGCAGAAGGTGATTTGGAACAGGCTTCAACCCATATCCGTGAGGGATTATCCCTGGCGGTTGAGCAGTCAGATCGACTCATCATCAGCGGATATTTGCGGCTTTCAGCATGGCTTTGTTCAGTCGGGCGGAAGCCATTACAAATGGCATTTCTGGCGGGAGCCGAAGAAGCAATAAAAGAGAAGTCGGGCGCTTTGTACACCATTCCTGACCTGTGGAAGGAACATCCAGATGTCATCGCTTCGACGCGCGCTGAACTTGGCGATTCGATCTATGACGCGGAATGGGAAAAGGGGCGGGCGCAGCCTCTTGAGCAAGTCGTCCATTTTGTTATGGAACACTGCCTCCTAAAGGAAGCCCAACCCGCCTCTACCTCGACCTTGAACCTGCTCACCGAACGCGAACAGGACGTGCTCCGATTACTCATGCAGGGAAAAACGAATGATGAAATATCGCAGGAATTGGTGGTTGTGTTAAAAACAGTGGAAAAACACGTGGCGAATATTTTGAGAAAGTTGGGAATGAAGAACCGCACTGAAGCCGCAGCATGGGCAATGGAGAATGAGATTAAGTAAAACAGGTCGCACAAAGTGCGACCTGTTTGTTTATGGGCACCCGCCGCCGGTTGGGTCGGGGATGCAAGCGGTTGGCTCTTCCCTCGTTTCGTCTTCAGTATTCTCTTCAGTATCCTCTGGAGGACGTGGTCGGTCGGGCGCGGAGCAGCTTGGAAGGGTGATTCCCATTTGCAGTTTTTCCATGTGGTTGTAATCGGGACGGCATGAGAATCCTTCCTGTGTGATTTGATAATCCAAACAGACGAACTTGAGCGAATTGGCAGGTCTGGAACCGCAGCATGAATTTTGTTGATCCAGGAACATTCCAGCGCCACAACCTGGGGATATGTTGGTCTGCCCTTCTGGGACACAATAGAATGCGTGATCCGATTCCAGAGTGGAGGTTTCGATTTCGTAACCATCGGGGCAGGGATTGCCGGATACCTCGCATGTCTCTGGTCCCAAAGAATCGTTAATTTTGATGAGAGCTCCGCTGGGTCCGCTGCAGGTAAAGGCGGCTTCATAGATTGTTTGAAAGCCATCATACACATTTTGTTCGGTGGGCTTTATGCTGCTCCAAAAACAAAGCCCGGCTGGATCGCTTTCCAGTGGTATCCCTTTGGAGAGATTTTCCATAATTTGCTCCGCAACTGAACCAGAAACTTTGTAGGTCAATTGGCGAAAGGAAGTTCCGTCAGACCCACAGTAGGAACTGTCGTCGGAGGCATATGATGTGCCGCAGTAGGGAGGTTTTGCATTCTCCGTCATTTCACAAACCGGAAGTTGTTCCGCTGTTGGCTTGGCTGCAATTGGGAGCGGCGCCTCTGTGGGAACGGGAGTTAGCGAGGGTGTGTTTGAATTCAGGTCATTGGCTCCGCATATGCCGCCCGGTAAAAAACCGAACTTGCAGCCCATGAAATATAAACCGATGAGGATTGCGCCAGTGGCGCAGGTAAGCATAATCTTGGGCGAAGTTTTCGATATGCTTGCCATGATTTTTATTGCGCGCGAATCGCTTGTAGATGGCATGTTTGCTCCTTTTCTGAATTACCTTCTGTCTTTTTCTTCACGTGTCACAATGACATCATCCGCGCTGCCGGAGTCATCAGTCTGGTTTCTGAGAAAATCGTTCCCATCCACTATGCCGTCCGAATTGAAGTCGCCACTGGTTGGATGTGGTGAAGAACTTGGTTTGGGTTTCGGTTTGGGCTTGGGTTTTGAATCGCCAGATCCGCCAGTGCTGCTGTTGCTCCCGCTGGAATTTCCTGTGTTGCCTGATGTGCTGCCATCATCCTTGTTTGCCAGGAGGATGTGTTCACGGGTTTGCGGGGCTGGGTCGTTTGGTTTGTCTTTCAAGTCATACACTGTTTTTATTTCAGCTCTTCTCACCCTCGCCGCGGAGTCGCGCACTTTTTGTATGGCGGGTAGAAGCACGACGCCAACCACAATGCCCAAGCCAAGTCCGGGCAGCCAGCCGGAAGGTGGCAAGGTACTGGAACTTGAATTCGGAATGTCGCAGTGATAGATATGCGCGCCCGAAGCATGGTCCAATTCGTACCCGCTGCCGCCGTCTGCGAGGCAACTCAAGGAAGATATCCAGCAGGTCAAGTAACCGCATTCTTCATCCCAGGAACTGCCTTCCGTGGCGCCGTCATCGGTTGGCGCTGCGGAAATGGCAGGGGCTTCCTCTGTCGGCGCGGATTTTTCGGGAAGTTCACAGGTTGCAACCGTTGCACCTTTGCCTGTATCAATTTCATCGTAGAGACCGCCATCCTCATCGCATTGCGCGAAAAAGTCCGACATGCAGTTCTCGTATCCATCGCCGAAATGACAGACGCCTGCGTATTTGTATTTTGTAGGGTCGTCGTCTGAATCGGCGGGGCTGGTAATGGGCAATCCAAGATCGGGGAGTTCCTCGTGCGGGATGCAATAGAAGTCGTATTTGGTTCCGCCATCGGCGTAAATATCAACTTCGATCACAAGAAGCTCGTCTTCGCAGGTAAAGTTTTCACGACACTCAGCAAAGTTTTCGCTGGTGCAGGTTCCCAGATAGTCGTCTTCCGGGTAGGCGAAAGGCATGGGTGTGGGCGGAAGAACAGCCGGGACTTTGCAGGTCAGGGTGACTTCTCCATCTTTGATCGTCGAGGAAACTGTTCCGCCTACATGCTCACATCCATTTGTGAACAGCCCGATACAGCGTGTAACTTCCTTGACGGAACCTTTGCAGGTTCCCGACCACTCAGCGCCTGCCGAATCGGAGTCATCCGTTGAGTCTGTGATGGGAAAAGGGGTGGCGGTAGGAATCGGCGTATTGACAGATGGAGGCGGATTTTGGTTCCCGCTGCTGGAACTGTTGTCACTGTCATCATCTTCGTCGTTCTGGTCGGTACTGCCTTCTCCGCCGCCGCCCTGCTCAGGCGGGCAGGGAATCACCGCGCCGGTTGCATCGTGGCAGACCGGGTCCTGCGCGAAAACAATTGCTCCCATGGACGCGGGAGCGCCTGTTGCAAACAGGAACGCCAACAAAAAGGAAACGATAATAAGTTGTTTTTTCATGCTCTCTCTCCTTATAAATTTGGGCTTGCTATTTTGTTGGGTAATTTTGACGGAGAAGGTCGTTTTTGTCGGTAGGGTTAACCCTACTCTTTACCCCCACTATGAGTTGAAGCCGGTGTTATACTCATAGAAACTTCTAAAATCCGGCGGTGTTATAGGATGCAAAATCCGCCGGTAAGGTTTTTAACTTGTCGGATTTGGAATACAACGAAGAAAAGGTCCTGGCGCTCGCTTCAAAGGGCGACCGTGACGCGTTCGGTCAACTCTACGAGCAATATGTGGAGCGCATCTTCAACTACGTCTACTATCGGACGGGCAACCCCCACGATGCAGAAGACCTCACCGCCCGCGTGTTCCAGCGCGCGATGAATCACATTAAAAATTACACAGACCGTGGCGTCCCCTTTTCGGCGTGGTTGTATCGCATCGCCCACAACTTGGTCGCCAACTGGCACCGGGACAGGAGCCGCAAGCAGGAAATTCCCATTGACGACCTGCCCATCCTTCCGGCAAAAGGAGACCACCCGGAACGCAATCTCGTCCGTACGCAGGAGCAGGAAGCGTTGCTGCGCATGATCCGCAAACTGCCGCCGGAAAGGCAAAACCTGCTGATTTTGAAATTCGTGGAGAACATGTCGAACGCTGAAATAGGCAGGATCATGGGAAGAAGCGAAGGAGCCGTGAAAAGCCTGTACCACCGCACACTTTTGGCTTTGCGCGATCAACTCGAAGGACAAAACCTTAATCTTGAAGGAGAGTAAATCATGTTGAGAATTGTGACCGACGGCGCGGCGGACATCCTCCCCGAATGGGCGGACGAGTACGGCATCGAGATGATTCCCGTGAATATTTTGTTCGGGGAAAAATCGTACCTTCAAGGTGTGGAGTTGGATAACGAAGGCTTTTACAGGCTGGTGGATGAAAGCAAGCGCATCCCCAAGACCTCCCAGCCATCGCCGCATCAATTCGTCGAGTTCTACCGCAAGGTGGCGCAGAAGGGCGATACCATCCTGTCCATTCACATCACGGCAAAATTATCCGGCACGTACGCATCCGCCGTTTCCGCCGCGGAGGAGTTGAAGGGCGAATTCAACGTCATTCCAATTGACTCCGCCTGCGGCTCGCTCGGCATCGGCTTGATGTGCCGCGAAGCCCGCAAGATGGAACGCGCCGGAAAAAGCATTGACGAAATTGTGAAATATATCGAGGAAATAAAATCAAACACCCTCGTGATCCTAACGTTGGATACTTTGGAATACGCAAAAATGTCCGGGCGGGTGGGGACCATGCAGGCGGCGCTGGCTTCCTTGTTGAACGTCAAACCGATTGCGGTCCTGCGTGACGGTGTTTTGAACATGGCGGAGAAAGTCCGCACGCGCAAAGCCGCATTGGAGCGCGTCATTGCAATGGCGAAGGAGGAATACGGTGACAAGCCGGTTTACCTCGCCGTCGTCCATGCGCGCGACGTGAAATCCGGGCAGGCTTTATTGGACGACGCAATGAAGCATTTCAATTGCAAGGAAACCATGTTGGGCGAGCTTTCCATTTCCATCGCGGCGAATCTTGGACCCGGCACGGTGGGGTTGATCCTTTACCCCGCTGAATAAAAGATGAAGGAACAGGCGCGACTATGACAAAGCGCAAAACCAACCCCACGCACGAAGAAAATCTGGATGCAATCGAGGCGCATCTTGCCGGGACCTTGAAGCCGGTTACGCCTTCGAACGACATTGTCCAACGCCTGAGGGATCGGATTCAGTTCCCGAGCCGCGATGAAATCACACTGCGGTTGAGCGATTGGCGCCGGCTGTTCTTTGTTTTCAGCGGCGTGATGTCTGGAATGCTCCTGCTGATTACGATTGCCCGCGCTTTTTATTACCTGGTTGGACGCAGAAGCGCGACGTAATTTCTCCGCCTGATTCACAGACTCCAAGGACTTTGACAGACTTGGAGTTTAGTTTTTTAACAACCAGTCGCATAATTCGCGCGCTTCGGCGATCAGGTCCGCTTCGACGGGGAGTTTGAATTCTTCGGTGACGCGCAAGGTCAAATGGTCAGCGACCAGTTTCAGGTCGGGGGGGAGAGGCGTTTCGTCTTTGATGAGATTCAGCAAATCGTAGGCGCTGGCGCTTGGGGGGCGAATCCCGCGACGGGCTAGATAGTCCCGAATGGCAATGCCTGCCGCGCGCCGCGCGCAGACCCGCGCCTGCCCCTCATTGCCGCGCATCCTTGCCTGTGTTGCCCGTTCGAATTCCTGCTCCAGTTCAATGGTGTTATTATTCATGCGCGCGATTATACTTCTCAACCACTGCGGAGGCATTGATGAATGATAAAAGATTACGATTCTTCCTCGTTGCGGCTATTCTTGCGTTGACGCTTTCTGCGTGCGGCGGGTTGGAGACTTCGATTTCGGATGGATCGTCAGCGGAGACGAACGGCGAAGAGCCTTTTGAAGTAAAAGGCGTCTATTCCATTACGAACGATTTTGTTTTTATATACTATGTCGAAAATGCGGTGGCGCTCCTGGACATGCACGGGTTCGTAATCCGCGACCGTGAATGGGAGTTGCCGGTTGATTCGCAGACGCTGGGTTATATGACGTATGATCCCGAATCGCTTGGCGGCACGTTCGATTTGAATCTTCCCGCTTTGCCGGAAGGCGAATTCAATGATGTGGATAACGATGGCGCGAACGATCAGGGCGTGCAAATTTTTGCCGTTGGGTATTCGCCCAATCTTTATGGCGATCCGTTTTCGGCGGGCGATGACCGCTCGATAGGATGGCCTACGTACCTTGCCTCCGTGAAGACCGACACCGAGAATAATGATGAAGTCATCGGCGGGATGCTGATTGTCTGGTCGCCGGATGTGGAGCAGGAATTCCCCACAGGCTTTGGCGACGACGGTCTGCTCTTTACCGGGGACGATCCGGTCGGCGCCATTGGCGCGGGATACACGATTGTGGATTTGGACCAAAGTCCCTTTGCCTTCATTAAACAGCCCAGCGTGGAAATGACTTTGTATGAGCCTGCGGACGTTGCGGTGAAGGACTTCTCCGAGCTTTCCTATACCGAGTCCTTTGACAGGATGTTCGAGATCGCGGGCAAGGAATACGCTTTTAACGGCGTCGAGGGCAAGGAACCGGATTGGGATGCGTTGTATGAAGAGTTGAAGCCGCGCGTCGAGCAGGCGGAACGGGATGGCGATGCAAATGCCTTTTATCTGGCTTTGCGCGATTTCACCTGGGCATTCAAGGATGGTCACGTCGGTCTGGATGGTGGTCAATATGCGAACGAAGATTTCAGCAAAGCCATCGAAGGCGGCTACGGATTTGCCATCCGCGAACTGGATGATGGGCGCGTGATGGTCATCTATGTGCTGGACGGCGGTCCCGCCGCGCAGGCGGGAATGCAGGTCGGCGCGATGGTGACGGCTTTCAGCGGCGAACCGATTGGCGACGCGATTGGAAACGTCCAGCCGTACGCCTTGCAATCTTCCGATTTTACGATCCGGTATCAGCAGGCGCGTTATCTTCTTCGCGCGCAGGTTGGGAACACCGCCGAGATCAAATTTACAAACCCGGGCGGTACGCCGCAGGTCGAAACGCTGACGGCGATTCCCGAACGCGAATCCTTCAGCCGCACTTCGATCTACTTTGGCGTGAATACAGATGTGCTCCTCCCGGTGGAGTCGGAGATCATCACCCGCGGCAACGCGCGAATTGGTCACATCCGCATCAACAGCAATTTCGACGATCTCAATCTTCTCGTGCGTCTCTTCGAACGGGCATTGCAGCAATTCGAAGCGCGCGATGTGGAAGGCATCATCATTGACATGCGCTACAACACGGGCGGCGCCAATTTGGGGCTGGCAGGTTTTTTGACAGACCAGGAGATTCCGCTTGGGCAGTTGGAATATTACAGCGAAGCAACCGGCAGGTTCGAGCCGCAGGGCATACGGGATAAAGTCCTGCCGAGCGAGAATCAATATCAATTCGATAAAATGGTTTTGCTGGTCGGGCAGGCGTGTTACAGCGCGTGCGAGATCGAAGCCTATGGATTCAGCCAGGTACCGGGCATGGTCACGGTGGGACAGTACCCCACCGCCGGCGTGGAAGCGGAAGTGGCGCGCGGTCAGTTCATGCTGCCCGAAGGATTCTCGCTTCAAATTCCAACGGGACGGCTGGTACTGCCAAACGGCAGTATCTTCCTCGAAGGAAAGGGCGTCCCGCCAACCCTGCGCGTTCCCGTGGATGAATCCACCGTTCTGGCAACCGACGATGTCGTCTTGCAGGCAGGCATACAGGCTGTTCTCGAACCGCTCGGAGCGGGGATCGCGCCGTCCGCGCCGCCCAGTGTCGCATCTGCTGATGAGGCGGAATCCGCGTTGTCAGCCGGCGCAAGTTTCCTCGAGGATGTCGCGCGCGAAGTCTACGAAGAATCTGATTTTGCCGCCCCCGGTGTATGGACGTACACGATTGCATTGACCAAATCAGAAACCCTCATCTGGGCATATCCCTGGTGCGCATCGGATGCTGAAACGCTCGAACAAAACTTCAGCCAGATCGGTTTGAAATTCACCCTCGAAGGAAAAGAAATCCCGGCTGCTGATTTCAATACTCTCGACGTGGAATCCGGCGGGCGTCAATGCCGCCTTATCTACACCGCGCTCTCGGATTGGAAGGCTGGCGAACATCACCTCACCACCACAGTCTCGTTCAAAAGCGCCATCGATGACGGCATCTCCGAGTACGAGGCGGGTGACTATGTTTCTGAGTACACGGTATATGTCAAACCGTAGGGATGAGGCGGGTTGGTATGAAAAAAAGACGGGCGTTGCGCCCGTCTTTTTAGTCCACAAACCTGTATTTAATCAACGCCCAAACCGCCTCGAACGCGTCATGCAGTTTGATCTTCTTTCCCTGCGTGTAATCGCGCGGATTGAAGGTGATCGGCACTTCGAAGATGCGGTATTTCCGTTTTAGGATCTTCGCGGTGAATTCCGGCTCGAAGTTGAAACTGTTGGCGCGAATCACCATTCCCTCGATCACTTCCCTGCGAAACACCTTGTAGCCGGTTTCCATGTCGGTCAGAATGGTATCGTACAGAATGTTCGTCATCAGCGTGAGCGACTTGTTCGCCACCATGTGCCAGAACATCGTTACGCGATGCGCCCTGCCGAGAAAACGGGACCCGTACACAACGTCCGCGAGACCCTCCTCGATGGGCTTCAACAATTCGGGATAATCGCGCGGGTCATATTCGAGGTCGGCGTCTTGAATGAGAAGCACGTCCCCTTTTGCAGCGGACATGCCGGTGCGCACCGCCGCCCCCTTGCCCTGATTCTTTTCATGCAGGATGACGCGCACTCCCTTTTTGCCGTCCAATTTTTTCAGCAGATCGCGGGTGCCGTCCTGCGAGCCGTCGTCAACCGCGATAATCTCGTGAGCGCGCCCGGTATCCTGCACGCGCTTTAGAATGGTTTCGATGCTTTCAACTTCATTGTAAACAGGAATTATGACGGATAGTTTCATGGTGGCTGGATTATAAACGAAAAGAAGTATAATCGGCTCACGGCAGTTACACCATTTCCACTTTGGACGAGTAGACATCATGATGAAACAAACAGGACAAATGCCTTCCGCGCCTGTTGGCGGGTTTTCCCCGCCTCAGATCAACACACTTGAAGATACCGGGCTTTCGCCTCTCTGGTTGCAGGATTTGATTCTCAAAGTCCTGTATTTTCGCGGCTACCTGACCGGTTTCAAGATCGCGGAGGAGATCGCGCTCCCGTTTGCGGGCGTCACAGACCAGCTGCTTACAACGCTCAAGCAGGAAAAACTGATCGAAGTCAAATCCTCGCAGGGAGGCTTGGGCGAAGGGGCGTACACCTATGGGATCACGTCCGCAGGCATTCTACGGGCAAGGGAAGCGCTGGAACGCAGCCAATATGCCGGCGCCGCCCCCGTCCCATTTGAAGTCTACAACGAAGCCATCCGCCGCCAGAAGACCGGGCGCGTTGCCGTGACAACCCGCACCATGCGCCAGATTCTTTCGCAAATGGTCATCTCCGAATCGACGTTCCAACGGCTCGGTCCCGCGCTCAACTCCGGCTCCTCCATTTTCATGTACGGTCCTCCGGGTAACGGAAAGACCAGCATTGCCCGCGCATTTGGCAACCTCGTTCTCAGTCACAGCATGTACATCCCCTACGCCCTGTACCTGGACGGACAGGTTATCAAGGTCTACGACGCCGTCAGTCACAGCATGGTATCCGAAGCCGATGCAGGCAGCCCAAACAGCACGGGCGGGCTCAGGTCGAATACGCGCCGCGACCCGCGCTGGGTAAAGATTCGCAGACCTTTCATCGTCGTGGGCGGCGAGTTGACCCTCGAAGGGCTGGACCTCGTCTTCGACGACACCACAAAATTCTACGAAGCCCCATTTCAGGTCAAAGCCAACGGCGGCATTCTTTTGATTGACGACTTTGGCAGGCAGCAAGTCCGCCCGCGCGACCTGCTCAACCGCTGGATCGTCCCTTTGGAAAACCGCGTGGATTACCTACGCCTTCACACCGGGCGCAAAGTGGAAGTGCCGTTCGACGTGTTGATCGTTTTTTCCACCAACCTGCCGCCGAAAGATTTGGTGGACGAAGCCTTCCTTCGCCGCCTGCGTCACAAAATCGAAATCGGCGACCCATCCTTTGAGGAATACCGCGAAATCTTCCGCCGCGTTGCGCAGGACAAACGCATCGAATACAACGATCAAAGCCTCGCCTATCTTTTGCAGGAATGGTACATCAAACGCAACCGCAAACTGCGCGCGTCGCATCCCCGCGACCTGTGCGACCAGATTATTGACATCGCCTCCTATCTCGCCGTCCCGCCTCTCATGTCTCGTGAAATGATTGACCACGCCGCCGAGGCTTATTTCGTGGACATCTAATCCGCCTCTCATCGGACCCGCAGCCTGATTCTCATGCTCGAACATTTTCCCAGCCCCATCATCCTCGCCCATCGCGGCGACCTCGCCCACGCGCCGGAAAACACCCTGCCATCCTTTTCGCAAGCCATCCAAAAAGGCGCGGACGGCGTCGAACTGGACGCAAAGCTGACCGCCGACGGGCGCGTCATCGTCATCCACGATCCCACCGTAGATCGCACTACGAATGGAACTGGCAAGGTTGCTTCATTTACCCTCGAAGCCATCCGCAGCCTGGACGCCGGCTCCTGGTTCGACTCGAAGTTTGCAGGCGTCAAAGTCCCTTTGCTGGAGGAGGTGTTTGAAACCGTCGGCAGGGATAGGCTCATCAACATCGAACTGACCAACTACAACACTCCGCGCGATGGATTGACTCGGCGCGTTTGTGAATTAATCCAGCGTCACAACAACCAAAACCAGATTATCTTTTCCTCGTTCTATTCATCCAATTTGAAGGTCGCCGCGCGGATGCTCCCCGAAGTTCCGCGCGGACTGCTTGCCATGCCCGGCGTTCTCGGGCTTTGGGCGCGTTCCTTCGGTTTTATGTTCGGCGATTACCAGGCTTTGCACCCGCATATTTCGAGCGCCAGCCGCGAGCAAATTCAACGCGCTCACCGCATCAAACGCCGCATCCACGTGTGGACGGCAAATGCCCCCGAAGATGTCATCCGGCTCAAGGAATGGGACGTGGACGGTATTTTTACCGACGACCCGGAAACCGCCCTGCGCGCGCTTGGGAGGGCGGGATGAAACCCTCCGAATGCCGGGAACAGGCTCGAGCGGGGAATGAGGCGAAAAAGCATCAGGCGGCGTCGTTCATCGGACAGCGTCCGTTTTGTCTTAAAGTTGGGTTGTGTTATAAGAGGGGACGATGCGTTTAATCCGGATTTTTCTTTTGCTTTTGTTCGCCGTTTCGCTTGCGCCCGCCGGCGCGCAGGCGCAGACTCAAACACCGCCCGCCGGTGTGCGGCTGGTTCTAAGTTCAATGACGCCTGAAGAGCGCGTTGGGCAGTTGTTCATGGTCGCGTTCAAGGGGACGGACGCAAGCGCCGACTCGCAGATTCATGATTTGATCGCGCGGCATCATGTCGGCGGCGTGGTGTTGATGGCTTCGAACGATAATTTTGCCGGGACGGATACGCCCGCTCAAACGCATTCGTTGATCGAGAATTTACAGCGCGCGGAGTGGAACGCTTCCGTCAATTCGGATATCAATCCGTCCACCGGACAAAGGGAGAAGGTCGTTTATGCGCCGCTTTTTATCGGGGTCGCACAGGAAGGAGGGGGGTATCCGACCGACCAGATTTTGAGCGGTTTGACTCCCCTGCCGAGTGAAATGGCAATCGGCGCAGCCTGGAATACAGAGATTGCCGCCCAGGTGGGTGAGATTCGCGGGCGCGAACTTGCCGCGCTCGGATTTAACTTTCTTATTGGTCCATCTCTCGATGTGTTGGAAAGCCCGACGACTTTGGGAGGCGACCTGGGGACGCGGGTCTTCGGTGGGGATCCGTTTTGGGTGGGGGAAATGGGGCGCGCCTATGTGACGGGTCTGCACCGCGGCGGCGGGAAGATGTTCGTGGTTGCGAAGCATTTTCCCGGCGTGGGCGGCGCCGACCGCCTGCCCGAAGAGGAGGTTTCCACCGTTCGAAAATCGCTCGAACAGTTGAAACAGATCGAACTCGCGCCCTTTTTTGCAGTAACGAATATTTCCAACCCTTCCGAAATGGTTGTGGATGGTCTGCTGGTTTCCCACATCCGTTACCAGGGGTTTCAGGGAAATATCCGCGCCACCACGCGTCCGGTCAGTTTCGACCCGCAGGCATTGAGTCAGATACTATCCCTGCCCCAATTTTCGGACTGGGTCGAGGCGGGAGGGTTGTTGGTAAGCGATGATCTCGGCTCGAACGCCGTGCGCTCCTTCTATGAGTCGGGCGGCGGTCAGTTCCTTGCGCGCACCGCCGCGCGGGACGCCTTCCTTGCCGGGAACGACATTCTTTATCTTGGCAACATCAAATCCACCGATGCGCCGGACAATTACACGACCGTTGTGCGTATTCTCGATTTCTTTGTGCAAAAATACCGCGAAGACCCGGCATTTGCCGAACGCGTGGATGAGTCCGTTACGCGCATCCTCACGGCAAAGTTCGAAATGTACGGAAGTTTCGCCCTTGCCGGCGTCCTTGTTTCAAAGGAACGCCTGTCGGACCTGGGCGGCGCCACCGACGTCACGTTTGCCGTGGCGCGCAGTTCGGCAAGTTTGATCAGCCCGGAATTGCAGGACCTGACCACTGTCATGCCGCTTCCGCCCCAGCCCAATGAACGCCTGGTCTTTCTGACGGATTCCACCAGTGTGAAACAGTGTTCGGAGTGTCAGCCTCAACCTGTGTTGGCGGCAAACGCTTTGGAAACCGCCACGCTGCGGTTGTATGGTCCCGGCAGTGGAAATCAGATCGAAGGGTTCAGGCTCAGTTCGCATTCCCTTCAAACCCTGCAAGCCTTTCTCGATTTTCCCGACGAAAACCAATTCCTGGCGGACGACCTTGACAATGCGGATTGGGTCATCGTATCGGTTGCCGATTCCTTACAGGGACAACCCGCCCTTGTCAGCCGCTTCCTGCGCGAACGCCCCGATCTGTTGCGCGGCAAACGCGTGATCCTTTTCTCCTTCGGCGCGCCTTATTATTTCGATACCACCACGCTTTCCAAATTCACCGCATATTATGCGCTTTACAGCAAACAATCGCAATTTGTGGATGTCGCCGTTCGTTTGTTGTTTCAGGAACTTGCCCCCATCGGATCATCCCCCGTTTCCGTGTCCGCCGTTGGCTATGACATGATCAAGGTCATGGCGCCCAGCCCGTCGCAGATCATTCCGCTCTTCCTGGACCTGCCGCCTGCTCCTGTGACCCCGGGCGCTTTATTCACCCCCGAAGCGACTCCGATTCCGCTCTTCCGCATCGGCGACACCATCGACCTGCGAACCGGCGTTATAAAAGACCATAACGGACGCCCCGTCCCGGATGGAACTGTAGTGCAATTTTCCATGGTGCTGACCGGCGAAGGCGGGGGAATCTTGCAGCAGGTGGAGTCCGTTACCACGCAGGGCGTGGCGCGCGCCTCCTTCGGCTTGGACAAACCCGGTCTGCTCGAGATCCGCGTATCGAGCGAGCCAGCCGTTGTCTCCGAAGTACTGCAATTGGATGTTTCCCAATCCGGCGCTGTCGCTGTGACCGTCGTCGTCCCCGAGTTGACGCGGTCCACGGAACCTTCCCCCGCGCCGCTCCCCACCGAGGAAGAAGAGGAATACATCTCGCAGGAAGGCTATCCACGCCTTTTTGCGTGGTTTATTTCCATGCTGATGATCCTGTTTGGCGGAGGGATTGTTTACAGTGCCGCTTATCGTCTGGCAAATCGGACTCGGGCATTACGCTGGTCTTTGGGAATGTTGTTGGGAGGCTTGACCGCCTACAATGTTCTTTCCTTCGGGCTGTTTGGGATCACAAATTGGATCGCAAGTTCAGGGTTAACCGGAGTGGTCGTATTTACCTTCGTGGGTCAGGCGCTTGGATTCTTTGGGGGATGGTTATGGTCGCGCCGCTAATTGGTACTATTGTTCAATCGAAATCATGAAAAAGGGTGATACCATCCTGCCCATCCCGGCAGGCAAGGAGAAAATACATGGAAACCAAGAGTAAAAACAATCGGGAAAAACAACCGCCCATCCTCTTTGACAAGACACAAGCCATCATCAAGGAAGTGAACAAGCTTCTTGGCGGCACGCTCGTGACCTATTTCAACAATCCGCGCGGAAGCGTTTGTCATGACGACGTGGTTGCCCTGTTCGAATTGCTCGAGAAGATCGGGCGTCAAAAGAATATCTATCTTTTCATCAAATCCAGCGGCGGTAATGGGCAGGCTTCCCTGCGGATCGTCAACCTGCTCCGCCAGTATTGCGAGGAAGTCGTCGCCGTCATTCCCCTCGAATGTGCCTCCGCAGCGACCATGATCGCGCTCGGCGCGAACGAGATTCGCATGGGACCGATGGCATACCTCACGCCGGTGGACACCTCCCTCACGCATGCGCTTTCCCCCATTGACCGCGATAACGACCGCGTGAGCGTGTCGCTCGACGAGTTGACACGCGTCGTTCGGTTGTGGCAGTCTCAAAAGTCCGATAAGAACGAGAACCCCTATCAGCAATTATTCCAATACGTGCATCCGCTGGTGATCGGCGCAGTGGACCGGGCGGAGTCGCTTTCCATCATGCTGTGCAAGGAACTGCTTGCCTATCACATCAAGGACGAAAAAACACAGGACAAGATCGCCAACGCCTTGAACGCGCGTTATCCATCGCACGGCTATCCAATTCTTCTCGATGAAGCCAAGCGGATCGGGTTGAAAAGCGAACACCTTTCGCCGGAGATCAACACGCTCCTGCTTGAACTCAACGAACTATATAGTGAGATGGGACAGCGCGCCACCACTGATTTCGATGATACGCACGCGCACGGAAACGAGATTCTCAACATCTGGGAATCAACGGACGTGCTGGTCTATTACCAGCAGGACAAGGACTGGTTCTACCGCACCGAGGAACGCCGCTGGATCTCACTCAACGACAACAGCAGCTGGCGGCGCACGGTACGAGTCGGCAGCAAAGTCGAGAAATCCATTTTGCACATCGCGTAAAGAACTTTCAAAAACAAAACGACTTCCTTTCGGGAAGTCGTTTTGCATTGAAAAACCCTATTCGGTTCTCTTCTTTTCAATCCTGCTCATCGCATATTCCGCCAGCGCGGTGATGGTCAGCGACGGGTTCACGCCGGGATTGGCAGGCACCACCGAACCATCGATGATGTACATGCCTTCGTAATTATGCACGGCAAAATTTTCATCCACCGCGCCTTCGTTTGCATCTTTCCCAATGGGCGCGCCGCCCAGGATATGGGCAGTGGTCGGCAGACCCAAAAGATTTTCCCCAATCGAGCCAAGCGGAACTCCGTTCGCGCGCTTTGCAAATTCGCGCACGATCTCATGCGAGCCTTCCACCTGCGCGTTGATTCTGTAACCGGGTTCCTCGTCCGCCACTATGCCGGTTCGGAATAACGTAAAAGGGCTTCGTCCAATGCGGAAGCGCATCCGGTTATCCGCGTGCTGCATCATGAGCAGGATGGTCACATTGTGCGCCCAGCCCGGCAGGACAAGCGCCTTCAAAAAATCAATGGGATGCGTGAACACCCACCAGAAAAATTTCAGGATGCGAACCGGCACGCTCACGCCGGTATCGATCAACGGCGCGGCGAGGAAGCGCAGCAGCGACGAACCGTCCGGGAAGCGGGTAGGCTCGACGCGCGTCATCTCATCGTGATTGTAGATGGAAGAGATGGCGACGCCTTCCGAATAATTGACATCCGACTTGCGAGCCACGCTTCCAAGCAGACCTTCGGAGTTGGTCCTCACCATCGTCCCCAACTTCGCTGAAAGTTTCGGCAGCGACTTCTTCACATCGCGCAGATTCAACAGCAGTTTCATCGTCCCCATCACCCCCGCCGAGAAGATGACGTTTTTGGCGTAGACAGTTTGCGTGCGCTTGAAAAGCTTGGTCGAATCACGATACGTAATTTCGTAACGACCCCCCACTCCTTGCCGCTCTCCCTCGGGGAGAGGGGTTGGGGTGAGGGCGCGAACGTCAGTAACTTCCACTTCCGAAACCACTTTCGCCCCGTTTTTCTCCGCAAAATACAGATAATTTTTTGGCAGGGTATTCTTTGCGTTGTAACGGCATCCTACCATGCAGCCGCCGCAGTGCCGGCAGCCCGCCCGGGCGGGACCCTCTCCGCCAAAGTAAGGATCGGGGACGGTCACACCCGCTTCCCCGAAGTAGGAGCCGACATCCGTCGCGCGAAAGGTGTGCCCCATGCCGCGTTCCTCCGCCATTTGTTTGAGAAGCAGGTCTGCCGTCCATAGTTTGGGGTTGCGCGCCGCGCCGAGCATTTTCCTTGCCGTTTCATAGTGAGGGCGAAGCGCCTCGCCCCATTTGATATTTTGATTCCATGCCGGGGTGGCGAAGGTTTCATCGGTTGGGACTTCCAGCACATTGGCGTAGCCGAGGCTTCCACCGCCCACGCCCGCGCCGTGCAGGACCATCACACCTTTGAGAAGGCTGATTTGCAGGATGCCGTGTCCGCGCAGGGCAGGCAGCCAGAGATATTTCCAATACTGCCAGTTGGTTTTGGCGAAGTCCTCGTCTTCGTATCGTTTTCCCTTTTCAAGGACGAGAACGGAATATCCCTTTTCCGTTAATCGCATTGCCGAAACGCTTCCCCCGAACCCCGACCCAATAATCACATAATCGTAGACTTGCGACATCTGCGTACCCTCCGCGTTGAGTTGATGCGATTATAGCATTGCCTCTTGAATAATTTTCAGTCTGGATTAACATGGGATTGAAAGGAGTTTTCAATGACGATTGCATCGGTTGAAACCTTCATCCGTTCGCTGGGCGGGGCGACGGCGTTTTCCGCGCTTGTCATCCTATTTTACGGAATTTGGCGCGGTACTAGACAGAAGGCGGGGCGCGTTACAGGCGGTGCGGGTCGTTTTCTGCGCTCGTCGTCGTTCTATTTTTTAGCATCCGTTTTTTTCTTTGGTTTATCATACCTTGGCTGGATTCGCATCCCTTGGCAGATTTCTCCGCAAGTCCGCGTGTGGATGCTGATTATCGGTTCGCTCTTATTCTTCCCCGGCATGGCGTTCTTACTTTGGGCGCGAATAACGCTTGGAAAATATTATTTCGTCTCCACAGGGTTGGGCGCGCAATTGTTTGCAGACCATCAACTCGTGCAGGCGGGTCCGTATGCCATCGTGCGTCACCCCATGTATGTCGGGCTTGCCTTCGCCGCGTGGGGCGCTCTGTTGATCTACTTCACATGGACGACTATTTACTTTGTCTTGTTCGCTCCGACGCTGGCGGTTCGCGCCTATCGGGAGGAAGCCGCATTATCGGCAGAGTTCGGCGAGCAATGGCAGGAATATTGCAGGCGGGTCCCGCCGTTTGTTCCACGATTGAGCAAGTGACTTACTCGCGCGAAACGAGGAGTTTCTCTACCGTACATTTTAGATTTTTTACCGCCAAGATGCCAAGTACGCCAAGTTTTCAAGGTTTTCTTGGCGGCTTTGGCGCACTTGGCGGTTCGA
>JAGUZU010000033.1 GCA_020060625.1 Anaerolineales bacterium
ATTCTGCGTGCAGGGTTGGCATCGGCGACCTCTTGGTGGAGTGTTTGCCTTAGCTTACCCTGCTTTCTGTTAATGTTCAAATGGATAAAGTCCAGCTTATTACTTCTTACTCGTTACTTCTCACCGCTCACTTATTCTGACTCTTCCAAAACTCATCATCGCTGGATTTGATCTCATCGAACGAACCTGTTGCAATGAAGATGGTGCGCTCGCAGATGTTGGTCACACGGTCCGCCACGCGCTCCAGGTTGTGCGCCACCCACAGCAGCCAGTTGGCGCGTTCGATGTTCTTCGGGTCTTCGATGATGAAGACCATCAACTCGCGGTAGATCTGGTTGTAGAGCGCGTCCACTTCGTCGTCTTCCATCGGAATGGCTTTTGCCGCCTCCACATCTTCGTTGACGAAGGCGGTCAGCGAGCGGTGGAGCATATCCACCCCTATCCGTGCCATGCGGGGAATGTCTATCAACGGTTTGAGTAATTTTTCATCGCCCATGCGGATGTTGATATTGGCGATCCCTTTGGCGTAATCGCCCATGCGCTCCAGTTCGGAGGTGATCTCCATGCAGGAAGCCAGCAGGCGCAGGTCATGCGCCATGGGCTGCTGGGTGGCGATCAGGATCATCAATTGGTTTTCGATTTCGAAACGCTTTTTGTTGATCTCCTTGTCTTCCGCGATGATGGCTTCGGCGGCTTTGACGTCGCGTTTTTTCAGCGCCTCCACCGAGCCGATGATGGCATGTTCCACCATCGAGCCGAGCAAAAGGATTTCATCCTTTACCTGCTGGAGTTCGTTTTCGAAAGTTTTTCGGATCATAATTGCCTCATGGTCTGTCGCTGCCTTGATAATTGCATTGAATGATCGCTCGCGCAGTGATGGTATTTTACTATGTAACGATATTTTTCTGGCGTAATGCCCGCGGTCAAAGTTTCGGCTTTGGACAATGCCTGGGTCGGCTGGGCAGGTTTCGGGTGGATTGAAGCGGACATTTATCCGAACCTTCCTGTCACGTAGTCTTCGGTGCGCTTGTCTGTTGGACGGGTGAAGAGCGTCCTGGTTTCGCCGAATTCGATCACGCCGCCGGAGCGGTTGTCGTCGATCATCATCATGGCGGTGAAATCGGAGGCGCGGGCGGCTTGCTGCATGTTGTGGGTGACGATGATGATGGAATAGTTTTTCTTGAGTTCCTGCATCAACTCTTCGATGCGCAGGGTGGAGATCGGGTCGAGCGCGGAGGCGGGTTCGTCCATGAGGATGATTTCAGGTTGGATGGCGATGGTACGCGCGATGCACAGACGCTGCTGTTGCCCGCCGGAGAGGGCGTAGGCGCTTTCCTTGAGATTGTCTTTCACCTCGTCCCATAATGCCGCGCCGCGCAGGGATTCTTCGACGAGTTCATCCATGCTGCCTTTGAAACCGTTGATGCGCGCGCCCCAGGCAATGTTTTCGTAAATGGATTTGGGGAACGGGTTCGGTTTCTGGAAGACCATGCCAATACGGCGGCGGGCTTCAACGGGGTCAACGTTTCTTCCATAAAGGTTGTTGCCATGCAAAAGCACTTCGCCAGTCACGCGGCTGTTCGGCACAAAGTCGTTCATGCGGTTGAAGGCGCGCAGCAGCGTGGATTTTCCGCATCCCGACGGTCCGATGATGGCGGTGATCTTTTGACGTTCGATCTTGATGCTGACGTCCTTTACAGCCGTGAAATTGCCGTAATGAATGGAGAGGTCGTTGGTTTCGATTGCGTAATTAATTTCCATGTTTTACTTCCAAAGTTGAGAAGATGACTACCATTTCCGCTGGAAACGATTGCGCAGCAGGATGGCGGCCGCGTTCAAGGTCAGGAGGAGAGCGAGCAGGACGATGATGGCGCTTGCGGCGATGGCGTGAAATTCGGATTGTGGGCGCGTCGTCCATTGGTAGATTTGAATGGGCAGGGCGGTGAATTTCGAGAACGGGCTGGCTGGGTCGAGGCTGATGAAGGTGGATGCGCCCACGACAATGAGGGGCGCGGTCTCGCCCAATGCGCGGGAGACGGCGAGGATACTGCCCGTGAGGATGCCCGGAAGCGCATTCGGCAAAACGTGATGCCAGACGGTCTGCAAGCGCGTCGCGCCTACGCCGTAGGCTGCCTGTCGCAATGAATCCGGCACGGCTCTGACGGCTTCCTGGGCGTTGATGATGATGAGCGGAAGGACGAGAATGCCCATTGTCAGCCCGGCGGAAAGGACGGTGCGCCCGTTCGAATCGGTCACTCCGAAGGCGGCGCCGCTTGTCAGCGCTTCCATGCCACGGACAAAAACCGCCAACCCCAACATGCCGTAGACAATGCTCGGCACGCCCGCCAGGTTGGTGATATTGGTTTGGATGATGGAAGTCAGCCAGTTCTTCGGCGCATATTCATGAAGATAAATTGCCGCGCCCACACCAACCGGCATGGCAAACAGGATGGCAATTCCCACCAGCCATAGCGAACCGAGGACGGCGGTTCGCACGCCTGCAAACTCGGCTTTGGATGACATGGGCGTGGTCAGAAATTGCGGCGTAAGCCACGAGCGAAATTCCAATTGGGCGCCGGGATATTTTTCGGCGGCTTCGGCGCGAATCTCGGCGCTGCGGAAGAGGGAATCGGTCATGCTCCAGGTTGCTTTGGTGTCAATCTGAACGAGACGTTCGAGAAAAAGCGTGTACAGTTCGCCTTCCGCGCGGGTTTCCATTTTCCTTTCGTTATCCAGTTTGTTGTACGCGCCGGGGGAAAGATTTTCCTTTAGGATGACGAGCAGGTCTTCCTTTGTCAATTCGTTCATCGGGATGGAGGTGAACGCAGCCGGGTCTTTCTTGTAATCGAATGCCACGTAGCCAAATGCGCCGTCCATCACGTTGTATAGCAGGGCAGTGAGGGCGACGATGGCGATGAGCAAAGCCGAAAAGAAAAGAGTCTGCCAGATGGCGGCAACCCGGTAACGGGTCCGGAGGGAGGCGTAAAAGTTTTCGCCTTCGGGGAAGTGATCTGGTTTTTGATTCATTCGTATCTCTCCCGAAAGCGGTTGACGATCCATTGGCTGACGAGATTCAAAGTCAACGTTACAAGGAACAGCATCAATGCGATGGCGAACAGGCTGGTGTAATCAATCGTGTTGTAGGAAAGGTCGCCGCCGCTGATGCGCGCAATGTGCCCGGTCATCGTTTCGGCGGCGTCGAGCGGATTAAAGGAGAAATTAGGACCTGCCCCCGCCGCAACCGCCACGATCATCGTTTCACCGACTGCGCGGGAGATGCCCACGATCACCGCCGCGCCGATGCCTGATAACGCGGCTGGCAGCACGATCTGCAGGCTGGTTTCCAATTTGGTCGCTCCCATGGCATACGCGCCTTCGCGCAGGGATCGTGGAACGGCGTTCAAGGCGTCTTCGCTCATCGAGGCGATCAGCGGCAGGATCATGATGCCCATCACCAGCCCGGCGGACAGCATGTTGTAAACCTGAATGCCGTCCTTGAAGATGTTTTTCAAAATGGGCGTGACAAACAAAAGGGCGAAGTAACCGTATACCACCGTTGGAATGCCTGCCAGAATTTCCAAAACCGGCTTCAAAATGGAACGCGCCCGATGCGATGCGTATTCGCTGAGGTAGACCGCGGAGGCAAGCCCCAGCGGCAGGGCGATTAAAATCGCAATGACGCTGGTCGTCATCGTGGCGGAGACGAGCGCCCAAATCCCGTATTGACCGATCCCCGGCTGCCATTTGGTCATGGTGAAAAATTTGACCCAGGTCATATCCGGGTCGGCAAAAAAGAGCATGGCTTCCTTGCCCAATTCGAAAACGATGGCAACTGTCACGAAGACGGACAAAACCCCTGCTGCAAACAGCAGGGCTTCAATAAGGCTTTCGCCGGGGCGCGGTTTTTTGGATAGATCGAAAGATCGCTTCATAATGAAAAGCATGAAGTGACAGTCACCTTACGGGTGACTGTCACTTTCAAATTGGTGAAACTACTTGGCAATGGCGGCTTCCCAGACAGCCATCGCGGCATCGATGTCCGCGGCGGGGGCGGGGAAGTAACCAACGTCCACGATATTGTCATCGAGGTTGGTCAGATAGAAGTAGATGAAAGCGGTGACCTGCGGCTTCTCCTGCATGATGGTGGCGTCGGAGTAGATGAAGAGCGGGCGGGCGAGAGGATACGTACCCTCGTCAACAGCCTGCTGACTTGGCTCCACGCCTTCCACCGCAATCGCTTTGAGGGTATCGGCGTTTTCAACGTAGTAGGCATAGCCGAAGTAACCGATGGCATAAGGGCTGCCGACCACGCCCTGCACGAGAACGTTGTCATCTTCGGAATACTGGGCGCCTTCGCGGGCAAGCAGGGCTTCCTCGCCGCCGAAGTCTTCCATTACTTCTTCAACAAAGTAATCGAACGTGCCGCTGTCCGCGCCGGGGGAATAGATTTGAATCGTCTCGGCGGGGAAGGAGGGGTCAACCTGATCCCAGGTGGTGTATTCGCCGGAGAACATCTTTCCAAGTTGTTCGAGGGAAAGATTGGCTGCAAAATCGTTTTCGGCGCTCACGACCACAGCCAGCGCGTCCGTGCCGACGCGGAACTCGATGGGTTCGCGTCCGATGGCGGCGCAGGATTCCACCTCGCTGTCCTTGATGGCGCAGGAGGCATTGGCAACATCCGTTTCGCCTGCCACGCAGAAGCGTTCAAAACCCGCGCCGGAACCAATACTGTCCACGGTCACATTGCCTGTAAAACCTTCCTGCTGGAAGAGCTCCGCCATGCGCTCCGAAACGGGAAAGACGGTGGAGGAACCAGCGGTGATGATGTCGCCGGTCACGGCATCCGGGGCATACATCGCCATCGGGTCTTCCGCCGGAGTATCGGTGGCTTCCATAACGGCTTCGGTGGGAGCTTCCGCAACCTCTTCAACAACGGGCGCTTCCGTGGCGGGCGATCCGCACGCGGCAAGCAACAGGCTGAAAGCCGCAAAAACGAACACGAACGAACGAGCAAACTTGAACATTTCTCAATTTCTCCTTGTGATATTTTTTCAACAAGGCGATGGTATCAGGCGGCTTTTAAGGTCAATGGAAGGATGGGTTAACGTCCTGTTAAAAGTTTGGGATTAAAAAATCATGCCCGCCATTTCTGACGGACATCATCAAAACCATCGCCTCACTTCTGACCTGAAACCTGTTTGCCCTCCCAAACGCTTTCCCCCGCTGACTACGCCTTCGCCGCCCATTCCCACGTGCTGACGTTGGACAACGCGCGATAATCCGTCAGATCCAATTGGAGCGGTGTCACCGAAATATACCCTTCCGATAACGATCCCACATCCGTGCCGGGTTCCGGCACGCCAGTCGGCGCATCTCCGCCGATCCAATAATACGGTCTGCCGCGCGGATCGATGCGTTCATCCAACCGGCTGTGATACACCCGCAATCCTTGCCGCGTAACGCGAAAGCCCTTGATCTCTTCCTTCTTTAAAAATGGAATGTTGACATTCAAAAGCGTTTCGGCAGGCAGCCCATGCGCAAGGACGTTCTGCGCCGCGACCCGCGCCGCATACCCCGAAGCCGAAAAATCCATCGGTCCGATATGCCCTTCGGGAACCTCGAGCGAGACCGCCACACTGGGCAAGCCTGCAATGGCGGCTTCCATTGCGGCTGTCACCGTCCCCGAATACGTGACGTCATGCCCCAAATTCGCGCCGAAGTTGATTCCCGAAACGACCAGGTCGAACTTCTCCTTGAAATAACCGAGCAATGCAAGCGCCACACAGTCGGAGGGAGCGCCGTCGCTTGCAAAGGCTTGCGAACCGTCTTCAAGGCGGAATTCGCGCACACGCAAAGCCCGATCCAATGTTTTGACATGCCCTCCGCCCGACCAGTTGCGGTCCGGCGCAAGGATGGTCACATTGCCGAGTTTTTGCATTTCCTGCACAAGCGTCAGCAAGCCCGGCGAAAGCACCCCGTCATCGTTGGTAACCAGAATCTGTTTTGTCATCCGTGTTGTCTCCTTGATACATTGCCCCCAATTCTAAACCAAAGAAAAACCGGCTTCACGCGCGCGCCAGCCCCGCCATGCGGACAAAGGCGCTTTCCACATAACGCAACCCCCAACTGCCGATCACACGGAACGCGCTCCATTCGTTCATCTTCCTGACGCGGGTGGCGCGTTTTCGCAAGGCTTTTAGCAGGTCGGCGGCGGTATTTCCTTCGAATTCCGTCACGCCAAAACCGATGGTATCGATTGTGTGCGCGTCGCTGCTGCCTGTCTGGGCAAGCCTGACACCGTTGGCAAAAACCTGCGCGCAGCGATTACTCATGCGGTCAATGGACGTCCCATTGTAGGCTTCGATGCCGATCAATATCCTGGCGGCTTGTTTGTGTTTCAACGCCTTCAAAATGGAATGGGGGGTGAGGCTCTTCATGCCCATTCCGCCCGCCATGGGATGCGCGGCAATCGCAACACCGCCCTGGTCGCCCACACACAGCAGGGTTTCGACCAGAGAAAGTCCGGGCTTTATTTTTTCCTCGATGAACAATGCCAGCAAGTCGCCTTCAGCGGTGGTGATCTCACTTCCTGGAATCGCCTCCACCCCGAAGTGCGAGGCGAGTTGGACAGCCTCCAATGCCCCGGCGATTTCGTCATGGTCGGTGATGGCGACTACGTCCAACCCGATTTCCTTTGCGCGCCGCAAAACTGCGGGTACGGTGGCTGTGCCGTCGTAGCTGTAAATTGTATGTAAATGCAAGTCTGCAAGTCCCATTCGATGTTTTCCTTTATATCTGCCTGGACAGGTAATATTCAAAAAAGTTTCAAACCATTCTCTTCAGTGTAGCGCAGGGTTATTAAGGATGTTTGAATTAATGATGTTGGTCTTGTTAACGATTCCACCCGCCTGAAACGGCGGGTGGCTTGGAAGGAGGAGAAGATGAAAAGAACTACACGCGGTTTTGCTTTTGCAGAAACTCGCGGCGTTTGCGAGATGCGTCCATCGAAAAGACGGTCAGCAACAAGACAAAGAGGAACGACGTGATCATTGTTTCCATGCGCCCATCATACGACGGAATCTTTACGCGGCGCTTAAGAAACGGTTAACAATCAGTAAACAATAATGTTATGCGGCAGGGATGAAAAAATAGAATGCGCTGCCGCGCCCCACTTCGCTTTCCGCCCAGAGCCTGCCGCCGTGCGCCTCCACGATGTGTTTTGAAATGGATAACCCCAGCCCCGTGCCGGACCCCGCGCGGGACGAATCCACCCGATAAAATCTCTCGAAGATGCGTGACAGACTCTCCGCCGGGATTCCGACTCCCGTATCCCGCACGGCGCATCTCACCCCGCCGACAGTTGATTCTGCTTCGAGAAATATTTCCCCGCCCGGCTTTGTGAACTTGACCGCGTTGTGGATCAGGTTCACCAGCACCTGCTCCAGCCGCGACTTATCCGCGCGGATGAGCGGCAAGTCGTCCGCGCACTTCGCAGACATTGTCAGGTTCGCGCGTTCCACCTGGGCTTTCATCCTCTCCGCCGCATCGCTCAAGAGGCGTTTCGGTGAAAGCGGCGCGAAGACCAATTCCACCTGTCCCGATTCGATGCGCGAGAGGTCGAGCAGTTCCTGCGTCATCTGGGTCAGCGCATCCAGCTCGGTGTGGATTCGGCTCAGGAAACGCGGACCAGCCTCCGGGTCCGATAATGCGCCGTTTTGCAGGGTTTCGGTCAGGGCTTTGAGGGAAGCCAGCGGAGTCCGAAGTTCGTGTGAGACGTTGGAGATAAAGTCCCTCCGCACGGTTTCCAACTTTCGGACGCGCGTCAAATCCTGGGCAAGCAGGAGACTTCCGCCTTCGTATTCGTCGGGGATGACGATCAGCTGCAAAAATTGTCTGCGGGCGGGGAGTTCCACCGACTCGACCTGCAATTCGCGGGTTTGCTGGCATCGCCGCCATGCTTCGATAATCTGATGATTGCGTACCACCTGCGCAATGCTGTGGCGGATTGGGCTGTGGACTTCGAATAATTTCCGCGCCGCCGGGTTCGCAAACTGAACTCTTCCATCGGCGTCGGCGATGAGCACGCCGTCGGTGAGCTGTTCGAGAATGGTGGCAAGCCGCGACTTCTCTGTGTTCAATGCCGAACACTCTGCTTCGAACGCAGATTGCATGGATGCGACCATGCTGGAGAGGTCTTCGAGATCGTTCATGTTGATTGGCGGTCTGTTTTGTCCGCGCCCGGAACCGGCGAATTGGTCAATGCGCTTCTTTAAATCAAAATACCGCCATGCAAACCAGAGGGCGGCGAGAAGGAAAAGAAGCGCAAGGTAAATGGGAAATAGATTCATTTACTTGATAAACGGTGACCAGTGTTCATCATATAGTATTGCTCTGTAAAAACTACGCCTACCGCGAAGATTTTGCGCATAGGTCGGATTGCCAATCCGACTTACTTTGGCTGCGGCTTGCCGCGCTATGCTTTATCCCTCGAACCGATATCCACCGCCTCTTACGGTGACGATGCGTTTGGGTTCGCCTGGGCTGGTTTCTATCTTCTGCCTGAGCCACCTGACATGCACGTCCACTGTGCGGCTGTCGCCGATGAAATCCCAGCCCCAAACGCGTTCGAGGATGAACCCGCGCGAAAGCATCTGGCGGTGATGTTCGGCGAGGAAGAGCAGGAGTTCATATTCCTTGGGTTTGAGTTGAACAGGTTCGGCGTTCAGCGTCACTTCGCGGCGGGTCAGGTCAATGACGAGATTGCCGAAGGTCAGTTTTTCATGAGCGGGAAGGGAGACGCTCGCCATGCCCGCTTCTTCGCGGATGTAACGCGCCCGGCGCAGCTGGGCTTTGACGCGCGCGATCAATTCGCGCATGGAGAACGGCTTGGTCAGGTAATCGTCCGCGCCCACTTCGAGACCGACGACACGGTCGATTTCATCGTCGCGGGCGGTGAGCATGAGAATGGCGGTGGACGTTTCCTTGCGGAGGATGCGCGCCACCTCGAAGCCGTCCATTTCGGGGAGCATGATGTCCAGCACGATCAAGTCGGGCTTGCCCTTGCGCGCGGCTTCCAGCGCGGAATGTCCGTCGCCCACCGTTTCCACGTCATACCCCTCTTTTTTTAAATTGTAGGCAAGCGTTTCTTGAAGGGAGAGTTCATCTTCGACGACGAGAATTTTTTCGGGCATGGTTGCGACTATACCACCAAAGAAATAAAACGTCTGTTAATGGGAGATTACCGCCGGTTAATGCGATGTTAATAAATTGACCCGTCCATTGGACGGGTTGGTTTCATTTTCCTCTTTTGCGGAAGAGAAGCGGCAGGGTGACGATCAAGACGATGACCACACCCATGAAGAGGATACCGCTGGTCGAGCCGATCTCGGATATCCCCTGCGCGATGGGAGTGGCAGTCGTCTGCTGGAGAACGGGGAGCGCATCCTGCCTTGCCAGCGCGGGCGGCGTATGGAAGTTTGCGAAGCCCAGCGTAAGCGCAAGGAGAAAAATAAGCAGGCTGAAAATCAGGGTTGTTTTCATTGTTCCATTCGATATAATTGTATCACGCCTCGAAAGTGTACGAATTTGCCCTTGTATGTACTTTTTTGCACTTTCCATGTATAATCCGCCGAGTTAATTGCTGGCGGGGTTCAGCGAGTGATATTAATTATGGAGAGAGTTGTGGAAGAACTCATGAGGGTATGGGTTGTTTTTCTCGTCCTGATGACCATCGGGACGGGTTTTATGTACGCACACCACATAACAGGTTCGTCCGTGTCGTTTAATGGTTTTTGTTCCCGCACTTTTGGTATAGGTAATTCAGCCTTCGCCGCCGTTCCTTCTGGCACACGGCGGCGTTGAGCTTAATAAGTTCAATTCAGGAGAATCCATGATCAAAAGATTTTTTGACTGGCTGAAACAGCCACTCGGTCTGATCGCGGTGGGGATTGTCTTCCTGGCTTTGTTCAGCATTGCGGCGTATGGACTTTATACGACGCAGCAATCTCCCGAACAGCCGATCCAATTCCCTCACAAGACCCATGTTGCATTCGGCATACAATGTTTGTACTGCCACCCCGGCGCTTCCAAGGGACCTTCTGCCGGTTTGCCCTCCCAGGCGAAGTGCTGGGCTTGTCACAACCAGATTCAAAAGACGCAAACCAGCGCCCTGCTTGCCCCGTTGAAGGACGCGGTGTTGAGCGGACAATCCATTGAATGGGTCCCGGTCGCCATCGTGCCGGATTTCGTCCAATTCAATCATCGCGCCCACATTGCGGCGGGGAAAAACTGCGAGGATTGTCACGGCGATGTGTCCCAGATGAACATTGCCGAAAACCCACAGGTCATGAACATGGGGTGGTGCTTGAACTGTCACGTCGAATCGGCGGGTGAAGACCAGGAAAAACTGGTCAAGCTGACCGATTGCGGCACGTGCCATTATTAAACCGGGTGAAAGGAATCAATATGAGCGAAAAATTTTCCCGGCGTGATTTTCTGAAACTGGCTGGCATGGGCGCGGCGACCACCGCCGTCCTCACGGGCTGCGGACCTGCCTCGCGGTACGTCAAACGCGAACCGTACCAGCAGATGCCCGAATACAACTACAACGGTCAGAGCACATATTACGCCACCACATGCCGCGAATGCGCGGCGGGATGCGGACTTGTCATCCGCACCATACAGGGACGCGCCATCAAAACGGAGGGCAACGCGAACCATCCATTGAACCTCGGCAAGACCTGCGCGCGCGGACAGGCAACCCTGCACGGACTGTACAACCCAAACCGTGTGCGCGGACCGATCAAACATGCGCGCGGCGACAGGCTGTACGCCAAAGCCAATGACCCATTCAACGATAATTTCGACGATGCCGAACCAAACATGAGTTGGGATGAGGCGCTTCAAACCGTCGCCGATGCGTTGACCAAATACAAACCCGAAGAGATCGGCTTCCTGATGGGCATGGCTCCCGACCATCTCTTCGACCTCGTAACCGATCTGGCAAATGCGACCGGCATCAACGCCCCTGTCCGATTTGGCGCGCTGGGCATGTTTGAATCCCGCGCCACCTTGAGCAAAGCCGCCGAAACACTGTTTGGCGAAGCCCGCATGCCCTTCTTCGATGTGGGCGGGGCGCAGGTCGTCCTTTCCTTCGGCGCGAACTTCCTCGAAACCTGGCTCTCGCCCGTCTCCTACACGCGCGGATTTGCAAGTCTGCGCCAGGCGGAGACGAAGATGCGCGGCAAACTCGTTCAATTCGAAGCGCGGATGTCTGCGACAGGCGGCAAGGCGGATGAGTGGGTTCCGCTTCGCCCCGGGACCGAGGCTCTGGTTGCGCTTGCAATCGGCAGACTCGCCTCTGAGATTCGCGGCGGCGCCATGCCGCGCGTCTTCTCCAGTGTGGACCCGATTGATGTGGCGTCGAAGTCCGGGGTCAAGCTTGAGGCGCTGGAACACATCGCGGCGATGTTCGCCAATTCGACGGGCGCGCTTGCCATTCCCGGCGGAGCGGCGCTTGGTCAATCCAACGGACTTGCCGTTGCCGAAGCCGTGCTTGCATTGAACGCTCTTGCCGATAACTTCGGCAAACCCGGCGGTGTGTACTTCTCGCCGCTGGCTCCCAGCCAGACCGAATATCAACGTCCCGCTTCCGCGAAAGAGATGCAGGACTTCGTTCAAAAGATGAAGGACGGCAAGTTCAAGGCTTTGTTCATTCACGGCGTGAACCCCGTCTTTGAACTGCCCGCTTCGATGGATTTCAAAGGCGCGTTGGCAAACGTCGAGCAGGTGATTTCGTTTGCAACCTTCCCCGATGAGACAGCCGCCGAAGCCGATTTCATCTTTCCCGATCATCACGGACTCGAATCGTGGGGATACCAGCGCGTCGTCACCGGCTCCGACTTGCCGGTACTCTCCGGCGCGCAGCCTGTGGTCGCGCCTTATTACGACACCCGCGCAGCAGCCGACGTGTTGATCTCCGCCGCGCAGCTTGCAGGCGGAAGTTTCGCGCAAGCCCTGCCGTTCAAGGATGAAGTTGAATTCCTGCGGGGCAAGGTCTCGGCTTTGATGGGCGAGGCGAACGGCTCTTTCTCCGCGATGGATGCGGTTGCTTTTATGGCGTCTTTCCAGCAATTTGGCGGCTGGTGGAAGATGTCGGATGGGCGAACAGCTCCGAGCGCGGCAGATGCGTTGAATCAAAATGTCAAGGGCGATGCTGCCGAGTTTGCAGGCGAGGGCGAGTTTTTCTTCATCCCGTTCGTCTCGCCGACACTTGCCGAGGCTGGCGCGAACAAACCCTGGCTTCAGGAACTGCCCGACCCAACAACGACGGTCATGTGGAATACATGGCTGGAGATGAACCCCGAAACCGCGCACGAACTGCACATCGAATACGATGACGTGGTGCGCGTGGTAAGCGAGGCTGGGGCGGTGGAATTGCCCGTTTATGTGTACCCAGCCATTCGTCCGGATACGGTGGCGATGCCTTTTGGTCAGGGTCACACCGCGTATGGCAGATATGCCGAAGGGCGCGGTGTCAACCCGGCGGATCTGTTCGGCGGGCATTTCAATGAAGCCGGTGATCTCGCCTTCGCAGGCATGAAGGTTAAGATCGAAAAGACAGGAAAGAAAAGACCGCTTTCACGTCTCGAAAGCATGATGGGCGTATATGGCGTGGGATTGGGAGAGGAGCATTAATATGGCTACCTTGAATGATTTGAAGATATCTGAAGTAAAACTGAGCGAGGGTGAAGGCGGCAAGTGGGGCATGGTCATTGACCAGGATATTTGCACGGGCTGCCAGGCTTGTGTTGCCGCTTGCGCAATGGAGAATAATATTTCGTTCGTCGGTGAAGAGGACTCGGGCTATGGGCGTTCCATGCACTGGATTCGCATCGAGCGTTTCTGGGAGGGTGAATATCCCGAAGTGAAGATGACGCCGAATCAGCCGATGCTCTGCCAGCAGTGCGGAAGCGCGCCATGTGAGCCGGTTTGCCCCGCGTTCGCGACGGTTCACTCGCAGGCGGAGAAGTTGAACCTGCAAGTGTACAACCGCTGTGTTGGCACGCGCTACTGCGCGAACAACTGCCCCTATCAGGTGCGTTCCTTCAACTGGCGCGATTACAAACGCCCCGAGCCGCTGGCAAACCAGTTGAATCCCGATGTGACGGTGCGCCGCCGCGGCGTGATGGAAAAATGCACGTTCTGCATCCAGCGCATCCACAAGGCGCAGGACCAGGCGAAAGCCGAAGGGCGCGAGGTGATGGACGGCGAATTTACCACCGCTTGCGCGCAAGCCTGCCCGGCAAACGCGATCACCTTTGGGCGCACCGACGACCCGCGGAGCCTCGTCTCACAATTGGCGAAGCGGCGCGGTCATGGCGCAAAACATCTTGAAGAACTCGGCACGCTTCCCAACGTGACCTACTTCAAGGGAGGGTAACAATGACGGATCATAAAAATCATGCGGAACATGCCGAAGCGCATCTCCGTGAAAAACATCTGATGCTCGACCCGCTTCCGCGCGGGCGAATGAATGAAATGGTGATGGAATCCATGCGCCACATCACGTGGAAGTTCTGGGTGGTGTTTGGCATTCTTGCCGCCATTTCAGCGTATGGATTGTTCTATTCCTGGGGTGTGATGATTGCGGAAGGTCTTGGGGTGGCGGGCGTCAACCGCCCAGTCTACTGGGGTATTTTCCTCGTCAACACCGTTTTCTGGATCGGCATCAGCCACGCCGGAACGTTCATCTCCGCGATCCTGCGCGTGTTCAAGGCGGAATTCCGCCGCCCGTTCACCCGCGCGGCGGAGTTGATGACCACCTTCGGTCTGGTGCAGGCTGGTTTCTCCATCTTCATGCACATGGGTCGCGTGTGGCTCTCCTACTGGCTCATGCCCTACCCGAACCAGCGCCTGTTGTGGCCCAACCTCCATTCGCCTCTTTCGTGGGACCTGCTGGCAATCACAACCTATATTCTGGGAAGTACGATGTACCTCTTCCTCCCACTCATCCCGGATATGGCAATGGCGCGCGACCGTTCCACCGGCTGGCGCAAGACTCTCTATAAAATTCTGGCGCTTGGTTTCCGCGGCACGGAAGGGGAGTGGACGCACCTTCGCAATGCCATGAACATCTTTGCGTTTGCGATCATCCCAGTCATGTTCTCGGTGCATACCATTGTGTCCTGGGACTTCGCTGCCGCCACCCGCCCCGGCTGGTCTTCCACCATCTTCGGTCCATACTTCGTCATCGGCGCTCTGCATTCAGGCATGGGCGCGGTGATCACAGTGCTTGCCATCATCCGCGGCACGATGAAACACATGAAATACTTCATCCGCCCCGAACATTTCGACGCCATCGGCAAGCTCATGCTCATCATTTCGATGACGTGGGCATACTTCTTCTTCAACGACTACATGGTGCAATGGTACGGCGGCGACAAGTGGACCAAGCAATTGCTCCATTTCCATGAAGCCGGTCCCATGGGCTGGATGTGGTTTGCCATGCTGGTCTGCAACGTTGTCATCCCTTGGGCGATCCTGTGGAACCCGAAATGGCGTTCCACCCCCTGGCTTGTTTCCACGGTAGGCATCATCATCAATGTGGGCATGTGGTTTGAGCGTTACATCATTGTCCCAATCTCGCTCACCATCAACCGTATGCCTTTCACATGGCGCATGTACCAGCCTGGCATCGAAATTCCGCTTGGCATCGGCACGCTGGCTTTCTTCGCCCTGTTGTACATGGCGGCGTCCAAACTGATTCCGCTCATTCCCGTCTGGGAGGTGCAGGAAGGTCAGATGGCGCACGAACTCAAGAAATTTGGACGCGAGACCGTCGTAACGGTCAGCGAATTGGAGTAAGGAGGACGCGATGGCTGAATCCAAAATTGTAGATATTCTGGCGGTCTTTCCGGACCTCGAACCTGCCGCCGACGCCATTGAGCATCTCCGCTCTCTCGGCGTCCACGACGAGTGCATGAACGTTATCTCCGGAATTCCCGTCACCGAAGCCATGCTCGGACGTCCCAGCCAGTGGACCAACGTGCCGCGCATCGCAATGGGCGGGGCGATCCTGGGATTTGGCGCGGGCGTGTTCCTTGCGTTCATTTCACCGTACGTGTATCCCTACCCGGTTCAGGTGAGTTCGCAGGCATTTGTCCCCGGACCGCCCACTTTTGTCGTGCTGTTCGAATTGACCATGCTTGGCATGTTACTTTCCACCTTTTTGGGCGTGTTTTTGGATAGTCTCTTCCCCAACTACCGCCCGATGAAATACGTGCCCGAAGTCAGCGACGGAAAAATCGCCATTCTGGTCGAATGCTCGCACGTCGAAGAAAATAAAATCACGGATGCCTTGAAAAAACTTGGCGCTGAGTCCGTGAAACCTGCGGAGGCGCAGCACTTATGAGACTACTAAAACAACTCGTCGTTGTGTTTGCCGTGCTTGCCGCGCTTGCCGGCGCGCTGATGGTTTTCACCTACGACGTAATCAAAATTGACTGGGTTGTTTTCATGGAGATCCAGGATTCCTATGGATCGCAGGAACAACCCCTGCCGGTTCCGGCGCAATCCGTTCCTGTGGACGGCGCCGCTTATCTGCCTGGCGCGGGCGCGCCGACAAACCCCGTCCCTGCTGATGAAGTATCCACCACTCGCGGCGCGGAACTATACGCCATCCATTGCCAGATGTGTCACGGCGAAAACGGTCAAGGCACTGGAACGATCTCGGCATTCCTCATCAAAAAGAAACCCGCCGATTTGACCAGCGATGTGGTTCAAAACAAAAGCGACGGCAGTTTGTTCCTTGCCATCACCAACGGCATCTTCAACCCGGATAACAGCCTGTTTCCCGATGTCGAATTCTCCGGGCAGATGCCGCCCCTGAATGAAAACCTCACCGTCCGCGAACGCTGGGACGTGGTCAATTTCATTCGCACGCTCAAAACAACAGAAGGGCAGTAGGGAGTTGCCGCAATGAATGATGATGTTCGAAAATATATCTATGGCGCGCTGGTTGTCTTTCTGATTGGTGTGACGACCTGGGTGGGGGTTATCTTCGTGAATGCTTGCGGTTTTAGCCTGAACTGCAATCGCGGCGAACTTCCCGTTGAGCGTACCCCCATCCCAACGCTGCTGCCCGCCACCCTGCCCGCGATGGAAATGAACGGCTCTGAAGCAGGCGCTTCGGAAATGGACGTTTGCAGAGTCGCTGCGGTGGACCTGGTCGGCGCATGGGTGGAGGCAGGCTTTCCTGAGTCTGACGCGTTCCAATTCACGGACGTCAATGGGCGGAATTGCGAAACGACGTTCGAGGAAGTCCAGCCGCTCTTCGTCGAATCCAATCTTTGGTATTCCGGCTCGCTTTCCTGCGTCTCCTGCCATTCGGTTGACTTGACCGTCTCGCCCGCGCAACTGGACTTGAGCAGTTACGCGGGAATAAACGCCGGCTCGCGCCGCGCCGACGCTGAATCCAGCGGAACGGACATTCTCGCCGCTGGAAACTGGGAATCGTCCCTGCTGTACGAATTCATCGCCGAAGCCAAAGCGGATGTGCCGGGACATGAAAGTGTGCTGACAAGCCTGACGATCTTTGCCGGCACGCCTCTTCCGATGGAAGAGGCGGCTGAAACAGCCGCCCCCGTTGAAGAGGTCACTGCCACGCCTGCTCAATAAAAAGTAATTTGAACGAAAGAGACCCGGTTGAATGCCGGGTCTCTTTTTGTTTTGAGGACGCGCGAACCGAAACAAAAAACACTCCCTTGTGAGAGTGTTTCATCAGCGGAGAGGGCGGGATTCGGATATTACCTCCTCAATGGAGGCGCGCGAACCG